>JBGTSD010000018.1:0-40948 GCA_041940385.1 Phycisphaerales bacterium
CTGGCGCATGCCGCCGGAGAGTTCGGAGGGACGGTGGCCCAATCGATCGCCGAGGCCGACGAGATTGAGCTTGTCGATGCCGCGCTTGCGGCGCTCCGCCGGTGGGATGCCTTGGTAGAAGAGCGGGACCTCGACGTTCTCTTCGATCGTGAGCTGGCTGATGAGGTTGAAGGCCTGGAAGATGAAGCCGATCTTGCGGCCGCGGAACTCGGAGAGCTCTTCATCGCCCATCTGCGCGGCGTTCTGACCATCGAGGAGATACTTGCCCTCGGTGGGCCGGTCGAGGCAGCCGAGGATGTTCATCATGGTGGACTTGCCGGAGCCGGAGGCGCCCATGATGGCGACGAACTGGCCCTTGGGGATGACCATGTCCACGCCGCGGAGCGCTTCGACGAGCACCGAGCCGTCGGGCTTGTAGTAGATCTTGCGGACGTCCTGCAGCTCGGCGACGGCTGGTTTGTTGGACCAGTCGACGCGCGGCCGGGGCGCGGGGGCGGGCTGGGCTTCGATCACGCTCACGTCGGAGTCTACCGCTGCGGGGGGCTTCGGATGCCCGGGGCGCTCGGATTCGTCGCTCAGCCCTTCTGATCCTCGAGCTGGAGCGAGGCGAGCGCCGAGGCGGGATCGGAGGCGAAGCGGAAGACCTTGTCGAGTCCGGTCACCAGCATGATGGACCAGACCTGATCGGAGACCGAGCAGAGGCGCAGCGAGCGGTCGCATTCGTCGAGGCGCTTGCGCAGGCGGAGAAGCTGGGCGATGTTGGAGGAGTTGAGATAGGTGACCTGCGAGAGGTTGAGCACGCAGTGCGGCGACTTCTCCGGGGGGAGAGAGGCGATGCGCTGATAGAGGTTGTTGAGTTCCTCGGAGAGCGCGGGCTCGTCGGCGAGGTCGGCGATGACGATGTCGTCGGACCAGTTGCTGGCCATGGGGGCGCTCCCTGAACGATGGGCCGCGGAGACTACCAGAATCGGCGTCGTGTCGCCGTCCTGAGGTTCTCTACGCATCCCCGTCGGCGGGGGGTTCGCTCGACTGCCCGGAAGTGTCTCCGGTGGCGGCGGAGGCGGGGACTCGGGCGGCGGCGATGACGCGGTCCTCGGCGTCCTTGAGGCGCACGACGCGCACGCCCTGGGCGCCGCGACCCGTGCGCCGGATCTGACCGGCCGGGATGCGGACGATCATGCCGTGCTGGGTGATGACCATGACCTCGTCGTCGTCGAGCACCTTGAGCGCGGCGATGGCTCGGCCGTTGCGATCGGAGGTGTCGATGTCGATGCGGCCTTTGCCGCCGCGTGACTGCGCGCGGGGTTTGCCGGTCTCGGGGCGCACGAGGTACTCATCGACGAGGGTGCGCTTGCCGTAGCCGTGCTCGGTGATGGTGAGCAGGTCGATGTCGGGCATGAGGGTGGCGCGATCGCCGTCGTCGTCGCGGGTCATGCGGATGGGCACGAGGCCGATGACGCGGTCGTCGTCGGCGAGCTCGATGCCCTTGACGCCCGCGGCGGAGCGGCCCATGAGGCGCGCATCGGACTCCTCGAAGCGGATGGCCATGCCGTCGGAGGTCGCGAGGAGGATGTCGTCGTCGCCCTTGGTGACGGCGACGTCGAGGAGGGAGTCGCCGTCCTTGAGGCCCACGGCGATGATGCCGGCCTTGTGGACGTTGCGGTATTCCTTGAGCGCGGTGCGCTTCACGATGCCCTGCGACGAGACGAAGGTCAGGAAGTCGCTGGAGCGCTCGAAGTCCTTGATGGTGAGGAACGCGCGGACCTGTTCGCCCTCGCGCAGGTCGATGAGGTTCACGATCGCGCGGCCGCGGCTGGTCCGCGCCAGCTCGGGGATCTCGTAGACCTTGAGACGGAACACGCGTCCGGTGTTGGTGAAGCAGAGCAGGTCGTCGTGGGTGCTGGCGACGAAGAGGTGCTCGATGAAGTCGTCGTCCTTGGCGTCACCACCGATGACGCCGGTTCCGCCGCGGCCCTGGATGCGGTAGGTGTCGAGCGACACGCGCTTCACGTAGCCGTGGTGCGAGATGATGACGGCCATCTCGCGTTCCTGGATGAGGTCCTCGATGCTGATGTCGGTCTCGGCGTCCTCGATGCGTGTGCGGCGCTCGTCGGCGAAGCGGGCCTTCATGTCGGCGCAGTCGGACTTGATGATGCTCAGGACGCGCTCGCGGCTGGCGAGGATGGCCTCGTAGTCCTCGATCTGCTCGACGACCTTGCGGTAGTCCTCGACGAGGCGCTCGATCTCGAGGCCGACGAGCTGGATGAGGCGCATGGCGCCGATGGCCTCGGCCTGGACGCGCGTCAGAAGGACGCCGGCGTCGGTGGCCTGCGCGCGGGTCAGGAGGCGCGCGGGGATCTTGGACGAGTAAGCGTGATTCGCCGCGATGCGGAAGGCCTTGGCGGCGAGGCGCTCGATGGCTTCCTCGCGGGTCTTGGAGGCGCGGATGAGGGCGATGACCTCGTCGATGTCGCAGACGGCGAAGATGAGGCCTTCGAGGATGTGGGCCCTTTTCTGGGCCTCGTGGAGCAGGTGCTGGGTGCGCCGGCGGATGACCTCGACGCGGTGGTTGACGTAGTGGAGGAGCATCTCGCGGAGCGAGAGCGTGCGCGGCTGGCGGTTGACCAGCGCGATGTTGATGATGGAGTAGGTCTGCTGGAGCGGGGTGAACTGGTAGAGCTGCTGCTCGACGACGGCGGAGTCGGCGCCGCGCTTGAGTTCGCAGACGATGCGGACGGGGTTCTTCATGTCCGACTCGTTGCGCGCGTCGGAGATGTCCTTGATCTTCTCTTCGCGGACGGCGTCGACGATCTTCTCCATCAGCGATTCGCCGCTGGTCTGGTAGGGGATGGAGGTGATGACGAGCTGGCTGCGGTCCTTGGAGCCGGGGAGCGGCTCGAGCTGGACGTCGCCGCGGAGCGTGATGCGTCCTCGTCCGGTGGCGTAGGCCTCGGCGATGCCGCGCCGGCCGCAGATCGTGCCGCCGGTGGGGAAGTCGGGGCCGGGGACGATCTGCATGAGCTGTTCGAGGCCGATCTCGGGATCGTCGATGGCGGCGACGATGGCGTCGAGGATCTCGCCGGGGTTGTGGGGGGGCATGGAGGAGGCCATGCCGACGGCGATGCCGGTGGAGCCGTTGACGAGGAGGTTGGGGAAGCGCGCCGGGAGGACGGAGGGCTCTTCGAGGGTGTCGTCGTAGTTGGGCTGGAAGTCGACGGTGCCGAGCTTGATGTCCTCGAGCATCTCCATGGCGGCGTGAGCGAGGCGCGCCTCGGTGTAGCGCATGGCCGCGGGAGGATCGCCGTCGATGGAGCCGAAGTTGCCCTGCTTGTTGACGAGCGCGCAGCGGATCTTCCAGTCCTGCGCCATGTTGACGAGGGTGGGGTAGATCGCGCCCTCGCCGTGGGGGTGATACTTCTTCATGGTCTCGCCCACGATGCCGGCGCACTTGCTGTGCTTGCGGCCGGGGCTGAGATTGAGGTCGTGCATGGCGACGAGGATGCGTCGCTGGCTGGGCTTGAGACCGTCGCGGACGTCGGGCAGGGCCCGGTCCATGATGGTGCTCATGGCGTAGGTCAGGTACGAGTCCTGCATCTCGCGTTCGATCTGCAGGTCGATGATCGTGCCTCCGGGCGGAGCGCCGTTCACGGGCTGCTCGGACGCCTCGGGGCCCAGGTTGTCAGCGGGGTCGGCCATGCGTGGGAACGCCTCCGAAATGCTTCAAAAGTCGAGCGTCAAGTATAGGTTCGAGGGCGGTGCAATTCCCGGTCGTCGGGGGCCGATCAGGCCTCGGCGGGACGCGGGAGGAGGCCTCGAACGAGCGGCGCCAGGAGCACGATCGCGAGGCCCGGCGCGAGCCAGAGCCAGCGCTGCTCGACGAAGCCGAACCAGTAGCACGGCGCGGCGAGGATGATCGCGGCGAGGCACGTCGTGGCGCCGGACGGACGTCGGCGCGGCAGCATCACGATCCACGCGTACGCGGGGAAGATCAGGCCGTAGAAGCCCATGAAGAGCCGGTAGATGTCCTCGGCGCGAAGGCCGAGCGATCCGGTGAGGGTGGAGTAGGGGATGATGGCGACGGCGAGGCCGACGAGGATGGGGAAGGTGAGGGAGCGCGCGTCGATTTCGCGGCTCAGGGCGCCGCAGGTGAAGATGGATTGCAGAAGGAAGTGCCCGAGGATGTAGAAGGACACGTTCCGGGTGCTGATGTAGCCGTAGGCGTAGAGCGCGGTGAGCGCGAGCATCGCGAGGAAGAGGACGCCGAAGCCGAGGATGAACGCGGCGTCGCCGGTGCGTCCGGGCGTTTCGCGGCGGATGCGCAGGAACGTCGGATCGAGGAACGGGCACGCGCCGAAGCCGAACGCCATCACCGGCGTGAGCCAGAGCAGGCCGATCGGCGCGGAGTCGCCGGCGCGCTGCACGAGGCCGATGGCGTCGCTGGTCTGCGACGCGGCGACGACGAGGGCGATTGAAATCAGCCAGGTGATGAGCGCGAGGATTGACCACGCGCCGGTGCTGAGGCGGCGCAGGCCGAGCGAGGCGAGGAGCAGGATCGCGGGCGGCGCCGCGAGCATGGCGGTGTGGACCCAACTGAACTCTGCGCCGACGCGCCAGGCGAGGAAGAAGGCGTGGAAGGCGATGGTCGCGAGGACAAAGGCGCGGATGGCGCGGGCGTGGCGATGGGCGATGCGCTCCGCGGCGCCGGGTCGGCGGAGCGCGAGTCCCATGCCCGCGGCGCCGACGATGTTCGGGATGGTGAAGGCGACGAAGCCCATCCAGCCGAACTCGCGCAGAAGGATGACGGGCAGCCACATGCCGATGCACCACGTCCACGAGCACGCGAGGAATGCGGCGCGGGGGATCGCGGTGGTCCAGACGATGCGATCGGTGGGGGGCTCGGCCGTCACGCGGGCATTGTGACGTTGGAGCGCGTCGGGCGCCTCAGCGCCGGCGACGGCGGGACTTCTTGTCCCGATGGTGACTCTTGGGGGTCACGTGGAACGTGCAGGAGCAGAGGCCGACGCGGCGTTCCTTGAGTTCGCGGGTCGGGAGCTGCTGCACGATCTCGAGGTCGATGTCGATGTTGAATTCCCCGCCGGCAGCGAGGAATTCGTCGATGTCCTGGCGCGGCGTGGCCTTGTAGACGGCCGGGCCGAAGCAGGGGCGGAGGAACTTGTACTGGAGGTTCTTGCAGACGACGGTGTAGTCGCCGCCGCAGCGCCCGTAGACGTACATGCCGGCGCAGATCTCGCTGTTGCCGCAGAGCGCGGCGCCGGCCATGGCGTTGTACCAGTTGCGGTTGGCGCGGCGGAAGGGCAGGACGGCGGTGAAGGTCCGCGAGTCCACGCGCTTGATCTTGAGGCCCGAGCGGAAGGCGTAGGGCAGCCAGATCATGGACGCGATGCGCCGGACGAAGTTGTTGCTGGCCGTGAGGCGGCTGACCCAGGCCTCGAAGCGGTCCATCCATGGGCGGCGGACGTGGAGCTGGCGGGTCTCGACGTGCCGGCGGCGCTCGGAGGACTTGGCGGCGGGCTCGGACGACGTGGTCGGGGTGTGCGGCGTCGCGACGGCGCTCGGGGCGGTGGTCACGGGCGCGTTCTCGACCAGACGATCGTTCAAGGATCCGGATCCTGGTGACGGGGTGCTGCGGGGACGCCGCTGCGGACGGGTCGGAGTCTAGCCGACCCTTCCGTCCGCCGCCGGGTCGCGAGGCGTCACCCGCCCTCAACGGGCGTCAGCATCCACGATCCGGGTCGATCGAGGTTGGGCTCGACGCGCACGAGCGGGGTGTCGGGCTCGTGGTCGATGGCGAGGGTCCAGCCCTCGGCGGCGGCGGCTTCGAGGTACTTGGCGCGCATGAGGCCGCTCACATACGGCTCCACGTCGTAGGCCATGCTGTACGGGCCCGAGGCGTGGTGGACGGTGGGCATGACGTCGGGCGTGAAGACGATGGTCTGGCCGTCGGCGCCGCGGACGCGCACGGCCTGCTGGCCCCAGGTGTGGCCCGGCACGCGGAAGACGTCGACGCCTGGGAGGACTTCCACGTAATCGAAAAAGGTGCCCGTTCCGGCGGGCGCGGCGTCGGGGGCCTTGCCCTCGCCGCCCCAGGCGATGGGCGCCTTGGAGTCGGCGAGTTCGAGGCGCTCGGCGACTTCGCTCGTCAGGTGATCCCGCAGGTAGGTGCGGGTCATGGTGGAGCGGTTGGAGAGGGCGTCGTCCCATTCCTGGTGCTGGACGACGATGCGGGCGTTCGGGAAGGCGAGGATGGGGCGCTCGGGCTCGCCCTCGCGCGGGAGGCGCGTGAGGCCGCCGGCGTGATCAAAGTGCAGGTGGGTGACGATAACGGTGTCGACGTCTTCGGGTCGGCAGTCGGCCTCGTGGAGCGCATCGAGGATGGAGCGGTCTTCCATCGCGTAGATGTCGCGTTCCTTTTGGCCAAACTTGTCGCCGTTGCCGACTTCGACCACCACGATCCGGCCATCGCGTTCGAGGAGGAGGGAGTTGGATTGGAGGCGGATGCGGTTGCGGTCGTCGGGGGGCATGGCCTTGGCCCAGAGGACCTTGGGCACGATGCCGAACATCGAGCCGCCGTCGAGGCGGAATTCGCCGCAGCGGAGGAGTCGCCAGTTCCAGCCATTCGTCGCCATGCGCGAAGACTAGCAGGCCGGGCCGCCGGGGTCGGCCCCGCGGGATTAGACTGCGTGAGCGATGGCCACGACACGGATGATCTCGAGCCAGGCGCAGGGCCCCGAGGACGAGCGGGCCAACTGGTCGCTGCGTCCCACGCGTCTCGGCGAGTACGTCGGTCAGACGGAGCTGATCGAGCGGGTGCGCATCGCCGTGGAGGCGGCGCGATCGCGCGGCGAGCCGGCGGAGCACATCCTGCTGCACGGGCCGCCGGGTCTGGGCAAGACGACGCTGGCGCACGTGATCGCGGCGGAGATGGAGAGCCGCATCTACACGTGCTCGGGCGCGGCGCTGACGAAGGCGTCGGACCTGGTGGGCGCGTTGACGCGCCTGCAGGCCGGGGACGTGCTCTTCATCGACGAGATCCATCGGTTGCCGGCGGCGGTGGAGGAGTTCATCTATCCGGCGATGGAGGACTTCCGCATCGACGTGACGGTCGAGAGCGGTATGAACGCGCGGGCGGTGTCGCTGACGCTCAAGCCGTTCACCCTGATCGGCGCGACGACGCGCGCGGGGATGCTGTCTTCGCCCTTGCGCAGCCGGTTCGGCGTGGCGCATCACCTGCGGCATTACACGCAGGACGAACTGGTGACGATTCTCGGGCGCAGCGCGGCGCTGCTGGGGCTCGAGGGGATTCCGGCGGAGGCGCTGACGATGATCGCGGGGCGGAGCCGCGGGGCGCCGCGGATCGCGAACAGGTTGCTGAGGCGCGTGCGCGACTACGCGCAGGTGCGCGCGGGGGGCAGGGTGTCGTCGCGGATCATTGATGAGGCGCTGGCGCTCGAGGGGGTGGACGAGCTGGGGCTCGATGCGCTGGATCGCGCGTATCTCAAGACGATCGCGACGACGTACAACGGCGGGCCGGTGGGGCTCGAGGCGGTCGCGGCGACGATGAACGACGACGCGGGGACGCTGGAGGATGTGGTGGAGCCGTTCCTGCTCCAGATCGGGTTCGTGGCGCGGACGCGCCAGGGGCGGCGATTGACGGACGCGGGGGCAAAGCGTCTGGGCGTGGTGATCCCGCAGCGCGAGCCGTCGCTCGAATATCCGGACGCGTGATGGAAACGAACGCGGGCGCGAGCACGCGGATGTGGCGCGCGGGGCTTGCGCTGCTGATTGTTCTGGGCGCGGCGATGGCGATCGTGCGCTGGAGCGCGCCGGCGGACCTGCTCGACAACGATCAGTGGCTGACGACGTCGTACACGGTGGACATTTTCGCCAACGGCTCTTGGATCGCGCAGCGCGAGCCGAGCGGAAGGCCGGCGACGAAGCCGCCGCTGCAGCCGTGGCTCGCGGCGATCGTGTCGGCGCCGTTCGGCAAGGTGACGTGGCTGAGCGCGGGGATCCCCGTGGCGCTGGCGACGATCGGGACGGCGCTTCTCGCGGCGTTCGCGGCGCGACGGTGGTTCGGCGAGCGGGCGGGGCTGATCGCGGGCGGCGCGGCGATCTTCGTGCCGGTGATGGTCAAGCACGTGTGGCTGATCCGGCCGGACTCGGTGTACGTGCTGGCGGTGTTCGCGGGGACGCTGCTGGTGTGGAGGGCGTGGGATCGGGGGCGCGGGTGGGTGTGGGTGTGGCTGGCCGCGGCTCTGGTGACGCTGGCGAAGACGCCGTTCGGCGTGGCGCTGATGCTGGCGGGGTTGCTCGCGGCGCTGACCGTGAAGAGGGAGGCGGGCGAGATCGAGGCGCGCGCGCGGCGGCGCGTGGTGATCGAGAACGTGATCGGCGTCGTGCTCTTCGTGGTGATCGCCGGCGGATGGTTCCTCGCGGCGCGTTGGAAGCTGGGGGACGCGTTCACACAGACGGCGCTCGGCGATGAGATCGCGGGGCACGCGGTGGGGGCGAAGGATGATCAGTTTTTGGGGAAGGGGTTCCTGCGCGCGCCGGTGTATTTCCTGGTGCGATTGGCGCCGTGGAGCGTGATCGCGGTGATCGCGATGGTGCGCCTGTGGCGCGAGCCGGCCGCCGACCTCCGGATGCGCCGGCTGGAGCGGTTCCTGTTCTTTGCGACGGTGGGCGGGCTCTTCATCGCGGGATTCGCCGCGAAGCCGCGGCCGGAGCACATCGTGCCGCTGGCGCCGCTGGTGGCGGTGCTTGCGGGGCGGGAGCTTTCGTCGTGGACGTTCGGGGTGCGGCGGCTGAGCGCGCTGGCGGTCGTGTGCATCGCGGGGTTGGCAAGCGTCGGCGCGGCGTGGTTCCAGTACCACGTGGCGCGCCGGGACCTGCCGAAGGTGGTGACGGGGGCGGGGATGAGGGAGTTGGCGCGAGAGGTTCGGCCGCTGGTGGAGGCCGGTGCGGAGTTCGTGGATGTCGATGCGCCGTACGCGCTGCAGTTTGAGCTGGGGACGATGCGGGTGCGGGTGAGCGTGCCGGAGGCGAATGAGTGGCTGCGCGGCGAGGGTGCGCGGCTGGTGTTTGCGGATGCGGCGACGTCGGGGGCGCTGGGCGGCGCAGTGATCGCGCGCTGGCCACGCGAGGATGCGGCAGTGGTGGTGGTGGGGAACGAGGCGGCGCGGGCGATGGTGGATGGGGCTCGGTGATAGTGTGTGGCGATGGGCCGCGTGTTGACGCCCGAGCGGATGGATGCGCCCGATGCGCCGCGTGAGGAGCTGCGGCGGGCGCTGGGGTACCTGCGCTTCGTGAATCGTCGGCTGGGCGGGGCTCGCGCGCTGCTGCGGTGTCTCGAGGGGTGGTCGAAGAGGTGGCCGCGGGATCGGGCGGTGAGGCTGCTGGATGTCGGCGCGGGTTCGGGGGACATCGCGCAGGCGGCGCGGGCGTGGGCGACGCGGCGGGGGTTTGATCTGCGGGTGACGGTGGTGGATGCGCACGCGGAGACGGCGCGGGTGGCGCGGGAGCGATTGGCGGGGGACGAGGGAGTCACGGTCGTGGAGGCGGATGCGCTGACGCTGACGGACCGGTACGAGGTGCGATCGTTCGACTACGCGCACGCGGCGCTCTTTCTGCACCATCTCAATGACGTGCAGGCGTTGACGATGCTGCGGGTGATGGAGCGACTCGCGAGCGCGGGCGTCGTGTGGAGCGACCTGGTGCGGTCGAAGCCGATGGAGTGGATGGTGCGCGTGGGGACGATCGGGCAGCCGGAGATGGTGCGGCACGATGCGATCGTGAGCGTGCAGGCGGGGTTCACGAGACGCGAGGCGATGGACATGGCGGCGCGGCTGGACATGACGTGGCTGCGCTGGCGGCGCGAGCCGCTGCTCTATCGTTTCGTCATGGCGGGGGAGAAGCCCGAGGCGTGGTCGTGAGCGCGTTCGACGCCGATGTTGTCGTGATCGGCGCGGGCCCGGCGGGGTCGAGCGCGGCGTACGGGCTCGCGGAGCGCGGGCTGCGGACGCTGATCGTCGAGGCACGCACCTTCCCGCGCGCGAAGGTCTGCGGCGAGTACATCAGCCCGGCGGCGACGGCGTGCCTCGAGCGGATGGTGTCCGCGGCGGAATTGGAGCGTGCGGGCGCGAGGCGGGAGGATCGGTTCGTGCTGGAGGTGGGGGAGGAGGCGGTGGAGTGGCGCATGCCGCGCGCGGCGTGGACGCTCAGCCGCGCTGCGCTGGATGAGCTGCTGCTGCGACGGGCGATGGATGCGGGGGCGATGGCGATGACGGGCGTCGGCGTTCGCGCGGTGGATTACGAGGACGAACGTGTGCGCGTCGTGCTTGCGAATGGCGAGGAGCGCACGGCGCGGATCGTCGTGCACGCGGACGGGACGGGGCGGCTGGATCCGGCCGGCGCGGTGGCGCATCGGCGCGGCGTGGTCGGGCACAAGTGTCACTTGCGCGCGACGATCGATGGGTTGCGCATGCGTTCGGCGCCGGGGGCGTACATCGGCGCTGTGGGTGTGGAGCGCGGGATGGCGACGTGCGCGCTGGTGGCGCGGAGCGAGGTTGTGCGCGCGTGGCGCGGCGATCTGGACGCGATGATCGAGGCGCTGTGGCCGGCGTATCGGCGCGGGCAGCGCGAGGGGGAGTGGATGAGTTGCCCTGTGCCGGGCGCGCCGTACACGGCGCCGGGGCATGCGCGGTCGTTTCGAGTGGGGAACGCCGCGGCGGGCGTGGAGCCGGTGGGGGGCGAGGGGATCGGCCTGGCGCTGTGGTCGGGACTGCGGCTTGCGGAGGTCGTTGAATTCGCTGATCTTGTGGCGTCGCAGCGGCGGCTGGGGCGGATGTTCCGCGCTCGGTTGCGTGGGCGGCGATGGGGCTGCCGGATGGCGGGCGAGGCGCTGCTTCGGCCGCGGCTGGTGCGGGCGGCGTTGCCGCTTTTGCGGGCGCCGGCGATCTCGCTGCGTCCGGCGTGGCGGCTCACCGGTAAGCCGGTGTAGAGAGCACTCAGGTCTTCAAGGAGACGACTCATGAAACGGATGCTGATGGTGTTGCTCGCGGGCGTGTGCGCGGGCGGTGTGATGGCGCAGGACGGCGCGGACGATCCGATGGCGGAGATGATGCAGGCGTACATCGAGGCGGGAAAGCCGAACGAGAATCATCGGAAGCTCGATGCGCTGGTGGGGACGTGGAAGACGAAGTCCACGATGTGGATGGATCCGACGTCGGAGCCGATGCAGACGGAGGGCAAGGCGAAGAAGGCGTGGGACCTGGACGGTCGCTTCATCCGCGAGGAGATGAGCGGCGAGGGTCCGACGGGCGCGTACACGGGCCGCGGGTATCTCGGCTATGACAACGCGACGGACGAGTACCAGGGCGTGTGGATGTCGTCGATGTCCACGGGGATGCTGCCGTACACGGGCTCGGTGAGCGAGGACGGCAAGGTGTTCACGTTCTACGGCCAGGAGCCGGAGCCGATGAGCGGCGCGGTGCTGGACTTCAAGTTCACGGTGACGATCGACAGCGCGGATCAGCACACGCTGACGTTCTGGTACCTGATGCCGGACGAGGCGAACGCGATGAAGGCGTTCGAGATCGTGCACACGCGGGCGGAGTGATTCTGGCGTTCACAAGGAGCGATCGGGGCGGTCTGCGGGCCGCCCCGTTTTCGTTTTGGCCAGCCGAACATAGAAATGTCCTTGACAAGACTATTTGTCGGTGATAGGTTTGGGGCATGGGACAGGCGGCGAGGACAGGTCGGCGGGGGGGTAGAGGTGCGGCCGGGGGCGCAACGTCGGGGGATCAACGCGGATTGAGGCCGGCGATCGGGCTCGTTGGCGATGCGGACCGGGCGGCGGAGCTGCTGCACCCGATCCGGCGGCGGTTGATCGATGGGCTGAAGGCGCCGGACTCGGCGTCGGGGTTGGCGCGGCGGTTCGAGCTGCCGCGGCAGAAGGTGAACTACCACCTGCGCGAGCTGGAGAAGGTGGGGCTGGTCGAGCTGGTGGAGGAGCGTCGGAAGGGCAACTGCACGGAGCGGATCGTGCGGGCCACGGCGCGGGCGTTCCTGGTGGATCCGCAGCTCATCGGATCGCTGGGGGCGGAGGGGGCGTCGCCGGAGGACCGGTTCTCGTCGGCGTACTTCGTGCACGCCGCGGCGAGCGCGGTGCGCGACGTGGCGCGCTTGCGCGAGAAGGCGTCGGGGGAGGGCAAGTCGATCGCGACGTTCACGCTGGAGGCGGACGTTCGGTTCGCGACGGCGGCGGCGCGGAGCGCGTTCGCGGAGGAACTGGCGAACGAGGTGGCGCGCCTGGTGGCGAAGCATCACGACGAGAGCGCGACTGCGGGGCGCGATTTTCGATTGCTGGTGGGTGTGCGTCCCGCGATCACGCGGGATCTCGAAAAGGAAGATGACCGAAAGGGCGAATCATGAACGAGGCGACGCGGCAACTGGAAACGGCAATGGAGATCAACGCGCCGGTCGATGCGGTGTGGAAGGCGCTGACGGAGGCGCGGGAGCTGGAGCGCTGGTTCCCGGTGAAGGCGCGGACCACGCCGGGGAAGGGCGGATCCATCTGGATCTCGTGGGGCCCGCCGTGGGAGGGTGAGAGTTCGATCGAAGTCTGGGAGCCGAATCGGCACTTGCGGACGAAGTGGCCGTGGCAGGGGGATTCGAGCCAGGTTCCGCCGGGCGAGCCGGTGCACGTCGCGGTGGATTACTACCTCGAGGGTCGCGGCGGGGTGACGACGCTGCGGCTGGTGCACTCGGGGTTCGGGCGCGGCGCAAACTGGGATGATGAGTTCGACTCGGTGCGGCGCGGCTGGCGCTTTGAGCTGCAGAGTCTCAAGCACTATCTCGAGCATCACGCGGGCAAGGATCGGAAGATCGTGTGGGTGGTGCGGAAGATCGAGGGCTCCCGGCGCGCGGCGTGGCCGAAGTTGACGGGGCCTGAGGGACTGGGCGCGCACGGCTCGCTCGCGGCGATTCGCGCGGGGGATGCGTTCGCGATGGGGACGCGCGACGCGGAGGCGCTGCGCGGGCGGGTGCTGGGGATCGATCCGCCGCAGCAGTTCTTCGGGGTGGTGGAGAACTTCAACGACGGGATCATGCGGATCGAGATCGAGGGTCCGTCGTTCGATCGCGACGATGCGCGGCAGCAGGTGTGGCTTTGGTTGTCGACGTACGGCGTGGACGGCGCGCGCCTGGCGAAGCTGGAGGCGTCGTGGAAGGCGATGCTGGAGCGGCAGTTTCCGGACGGCGCGTGGCGGGAGTGAGCGGCGCATGGAAAGGGCCCCGGAGGCGAACCGCCGGGGCCCTGGCATGCAAGCGGAATTGCGGAGCGCGCGTTACCTGGGCAGCGCGTCGCTCAGGCCCGGAACGCCGGACGCGCCGGTCGGGACCTTGATGGTCGAGCCGGTGAAGTCGTTGGCGCTGATGGGCTCGGCGCGGCCGCCGAGGTGCTCGGAGAGGAACGAGTCGGTCACGGCGAAGAACGCGAGACTGTTCTCGGGTCGCGCGAAGCCGTGGCCTTCGTCGGGGAAGAGGACGTAGGTGACGGGGATGCTCTTCTTCTGCATCGCCTGGACGATCTGATCGGACTCGGACTGCTTGACGCGCGGGTCGTTGGCGCCCTGTCCGATGAGGAGCGGCTTGCGGATCTTGTCCACGTGGGTGAGGGGCGAGCGCTCGTTGAGCATGGCCTGACCCTCGGGCGTGGTGTGATCGCCGACGCGGTCCTTGAACATCTTGATCGCGGGGGCCCAGTAGGGCGGGATGGTGTTGAGAAGGGTGACCAGGTTGCTGGGGCCGACGATGTCGACGCCGCAGGCGAACTTGTCGGGCGTGAAGGTGAGTCCGACGAGGGTGGCGTATCCGCCGTAGGAGCCGCCCATGATGGCGACGCGCTGGGGGTCGGCGACGCCTTCGGCGACCATCCAGTCGACCGCGTCGATGAGGTCGTCGTGCATCTTCGCGGCCCACTCCATGTTGGCGGCGTTGACGAATTCCTTGCCGAAGCCGGTGGAGCCGCGGTAGTTGACGGAGAGGACGGCGTAGCCGCGGTTGGCGAGCATCTGGTGGAGGCCGTTGTAGCCCCACGAGTCGCGCGCCCACGGACCGCCGTGGACGAGGAGGACGGTGGGGAGGGGCTGCTCGGGGCGCTCGGCGCCGGGGCTGGTGGAGCCGACGGGGAGCGTGAGGTAGGAGACGAGGTTGAGGCCGTCGCGGCTCTTGATGACGACGGGGCGCATCGGCGCGAGGACGTACTGCTCGAGCGCGCTGCGGTTGTTGAAGAGGAAGTGCGCCTTCTGCGCGGCGCGGTCCCAGCGGTAGTACGAGACGGGGCCGGTGTCGGTGACGTAGGCGACGATCCACTGCTTGTCGTCGAGCGTGCGGCTGGTGATCTCGACGTCGCCCTCGCGGATCTTGCGGAGCGCGGCGAAGTCGGCCTCGAGCGACTTGTCGAGGACCTTCCAGCGCTCGCGGTCGTACTCGAACGCGACGGCCTGGAGCTCGTAGGTGGTCGGATGGATCATCGTCGAGCCGGCGTCGGCGAGGGGGTCTTCGGCGAGGAGCTTCTTTTCGCCGGAGATGAGGTCCCACGAGTAGACGGCGCCGGTGTTCCGGCCGCGGCTGTCGGAGAAGTAGACGACCTTGCCGGTCTTGTCGAAGCCGAGGGGGCCGCTCGAGAGCTGGTCCTCCATGGGGATGTTGGTGAACTCGGTCCACTCGCCGGCTTCGTTCGGCTGCATGATGGACATGCTGCCGTCGTCGCTGTTGAGGATGGCGGCGAAGCGGACCTTGTAGTCGGCGTCGGTGACGAAGCCGTTGACGAGGCCGCGCCCCATCATGCCCGGGTTCTCCTGCACGAGGGTCATCTCGCCGGTGGCGAGGTTGACGCGGTGCACATCGTGGAACTGCGGGTTTCGGTTGTTGAGTCCGACGAGGATCTCGCCGGGGATGCGCGGGCTGACGCCGTTGATCTGCGCGGCGACGCCGTCGAAGGGCGTGAGATCGCGGGTGGCGCCGGTGTCGAGGTTGACGCTGTAGACGCGCCAGTTCTCGTCGCCGCCCTTGTCCTGGAGGTAGACGATGTGCTGGTTGTCGAAGGCCCAGAAGTAGATGCGCACGCCGCGGTTGGTGTCGTTGGTGAGCGGCTTGGCGGCTTCGAGGTCGCCGACGGGAGCGATCCAGACGTTCATGACGCCGTCGACGGGCGCGAGCCAGGAGAGGCGCTGTCCGTCGGGGCTGATGCGCGCGCCGGCGCGGTCGGGGTTGTCGAAGAGGACGCGCCGGGGGATGAGGGGGACGTCGCCCTGGCGCATGGCGTCGCGCTGCGCGTCCTTGGGTCCGGCGGCGATGGCGGCGGTGGTCGCGCCGACCATCGTCCAGCCGATCAACAGCCGCTTGATCAACTTCTGCATGAGCATCGAACCTCCTGAGAGTGCGTTGCGTTCAACCCCCCGCGCGCCCACCCGGCGCGCAGGAAATGTACCCGTTCGCCGTCCGAACGTTGCATGAGGCGGTTGGAGCCGGTGTTTCCGCCCTGGAATGGGCGGGTGGAATCGGATCAGAGGATCTCGACGATCTCGAACCGCTTGACGCCCCTGGGCGCGTCCACGCGGACGGTTTCGCCGACGCGCGCCTTGAGCAGCGATGCGCCCATCGGGCTGGTGACGGTGACCTCGACGTGCTCGGCCATGAGATCGCCGGTGGCTTCGCCGACGATCTTGAAGGTGTCTTCCTCCCCGGTTTCGAGGTCGCGCAGGCGCACGACGGCGCCGAGGAAGACGATGTCGTCGGGGAGCGCGCCTTCTTCGACGACCTTCGCAGCGCCGAGGCGCTCTTCGAGGCGCTTGATCTCGGCTTCGTCCATGGCCTGGTCTTCGCGCGCGGCGTGGTAGTCGCCGTTCTCCTTCAGATCGCCGAGCGCCCGGGCCTCGGCGATGCGGGCCGCGACCTGCGGCCGGCGCGTCTTGAGGGCGTCGAGTCGTGAGGCGATCTGGTCGCGTTCGGCTTTGGTCAGAAACTCCATGGCGTTGCTCTCGCGAAGGGGCAAAAAAGAGACGGGCGGCTGGGCCGCTCCGTCGTGTTCGGTCCGGTGCTTGAGTGCGACCAGTCTAGGCGCTGGCGGCGGGAGGGGTGCGGCGGCGGCGTGCCGCGGCGATGAGCCATCCTGCGGCGCCCGCGCCTGTGGCGGCGGCGCTCCACAGCCAGAGCGTGGTGGATGGGCTCGGCGTGGCGCCGCCGGGCGCCGCGGTGGCGACGAAGGGGAGTGTGATCGGCGAGGGCGCGAGCCACGCGGGGTTCACGCCGGCGCCGGGGCGCGCCGTGGCGACGCCGAGCGCGGGCGCCGCGCCGGCGATGGCGACGCAGACGAGCATCCACCATGTGCGTTCGTTCGGGGTGGAGCGTCCCGTGCCGAGCGCGACGATCGCGCCGAACAGGACGGCCCACGCGGTGAACGCGCACGCGAGGAAGCCGGTGAGCGACCAGCTCCATCGGCCGATCAAGGTGAGCGGCCAGAGCACGGCCTGCACGGGGCAGAGGACGACGAAGAGATCGGCGAGCGCGGCGCGCGTCGGGCGTTCGGGTCCATCCTGGCTGAGGCGCAGCAGCGGCCAGACGATGCAGATGCCGACGCCGATGATGACGAGCATGGCGCGCGCGGGGCCGCGTGCTGCGTCGACGTCGAGGCCGCGCATCGAGCCGGCGCGCAGCACGGTGAACACGGCGCCGCCGAGGAGGAAGGTCGTCCAGATAAAGGCGAAGGGGCGCGGCTCGGTGCGCCGGTGGGCCCATCGGTCGGGGGGTTTCCGCGCGGGTGTCGCGCCGTCACTCACCGTTCTGGCCTTGCGCGAGCGAGCTGGCGGTCTGCGTGGAGTCCACGTAGACGTGCGCGCCGAAGATCTCGACCCAGGGCTCGCCGGCGTCGATGCGTTCGCTCGCGCCGTTGGCGAGGTTGACGAGCCGCGCGATCTTCTGGTCGGTGGTCTGTTCGCCGGGCGCGACGACGCCGGGGGGCGCGCCCCACACGACGCGGGCGCCGCGGTCGGTGAGGATCGCGAGGCGTCCATTCTTTCCGAACTGGCTGGCGTCCACGCCGGCGATCTGTGGCCAGACGCGGGTGGCGCTGAAGGCGCGGCGGAGGGTGTCGATGAGCGCCTGCGCCGCCTGCACTTCGCCGCCGGGCCACGGGGCGCCCCACGCGGGCGAGCCGTCGGTGAGCGTGGGTCCAGGGACAGAGACGCCGTAGATCACTTTGAGGCCGGGCCCAGCGCCGCCGGGGCGGTAGGCGAGCGGGAGGAGGGCGCCGCCGGTTCCGACGACGTGATCGGTCTGGCCGAGGCGGACGACGGCGAGGGGCGTGCGCCATTCGCCCACAACTTCGATGGAGTTGCCCTCGAGGCGGCGCACGGCGTCCACGCGCTCGAACCACCCGGTGCGGAGGAGCGCGGCGCGGGCTTCTTCGAGCGACGCGCGGTCGAAGACGTCGGGCGAGATGCGCGAGAGGAGGGTCTGCTCGATCTCGCGGCGGACGCTCTCGGGCATCCAGGTGCGGCCTCGGTCGCCGGAGACGCTGGGCCAGCGGATCTGGAGGGTGATGGGCTGGGCGCGAGCGTCGGCGACGCGGCGCTTGAGCGCGTCCTGGCCGAAGATCCACGCGAGCGCGAGGGCGCCGATGACGACGAGGAAGGCGACGGTGCTGGCGCGCGACGCGACGGCGCGCCACGCGATGGTCGCTTTCGATTCAGATGCCTTGGACTTCCGTCTGCCTTTCGCCACGTCGCATCCTTGCTGAGTGGGTCACCGGGATCGGATCGCGTTGTGCACGATTGTCGCACACAGGCGGGGCATGTCCAGCCCCACGGCTCGTCCGGCCATGGGCACGAGCGAGTGGTCCGTGAAGCCGGGCATGGTGTTGACTTCGAGGAGGATCGGCCGCCGGGCCCCCGGAGGCAGCAGGAAATCCGCCCGGGCGAGGCCCCGGACGCCCATGACGCGTCCGAGACCGACGGAGGCGGACTGCATCGCGGTCGTGACGCCCTCGGGGAGGGCGGGGTTCACGATGTATTTCGTGTCGTTGCGCGTGTACTTGGCCTCGTAGTCGTAGAGGCCGTCGGCGGGGACGATCTCGATCGCGGGCAGGGCGCGCAGGCGGCCGTCGATCTCGAGGATGCCGACGGTGAGTTCGCGCCCCGGCGCGTAGGGCTCGATCATGTAGGGGCGGCGCGATTCGAGCGCCGAGGCGCGCGCGGCGCGCCAGTGGTCCTCGTCGCGGCAGATGAAGAGCCCGATGGTCGAGCCCTCGAAGATGGGCTTCAGGACGATCGGCAGCGGGAGGGGGCAGGACTCGTCGCGCGGATTGAGCACGGACGAGGGCAGCGTCGTGACGCCGGCGCGCGCGGCGGCGAGCTTGGTGGCTATCTTGTCCATCGCGAGGCGCGCGGCGTTGGGGCCACAGCCGACGTAGGGGCGGCCGTCGCGCTCAAGGAGGTCCTGCATCGGTCCGCCCTCGCCGAAGGGCCCATGGAGGACGGGCCAGACGATGTCGCCGGGCAGGGCGCGGAGCTGCGGCGCGGTGATGTCGCCGATGACGTGGTGCTCGACGTTGAATTCGCCGGAGGATCGCAGCGCTTCGGCGACGCACGAGGCGCTCTTGATGCTGACCTCGCGCTCCGCGTCGGGTCCGCCCGCCAGGACGAGCACCGTGGTGGTCACGCCGCGATCTCCTCCCAGGTGATGCCGGTGCGGGTCCAGATGGCGATCTCGGGCTCGAGGAGGACGCCGTGTCGTTCGAGGACGGCGCGGCGGACGCGTCCGATGAGTCGGATTACGTCGCGGGCGCAGGCGCCTTGACCGGTGACGACGAAGTTGGCGTGAACGGGGCTGACCTTGGCGGCGCCGCAGGTCAGGCCTTTCAGTCCGGCCTGATCGATGAGCATGCCGGCGCTGACGCGTTCGCCGCTGGGGAGCGTGGGGTTCTTGAAGACACAGCCGGCGCTGCGATCGGCCATGGGCTGGGTGTTCTTCTTGTACGCCATGATCTCCTTGAGCCGGTCGCGCAGCGCGGCGTGGTTGCTCGCGGGCGTGAGCCGGAGATCGGCGCCGGTGATGACGAGGTGATGGAGGCCGGAGTGGCGGTAGCCGAAGTCGATGCGCTCGCGGGGCAGGGTGATCTCCTGCCCGGCGATGGTGACGGCGTGGACGCGCTCGATGACGTCGGCGACCTGACCGAAGGCGCCGCCGGCGTTCATGACGATGGCCCCGCCGAGCGACGCGGGGATGCCAGCGAGGGTCTCGAGCCCGGCGAGGCCGTCGCGCACGGTGTCGGAAACGAGGCGCATGAGGTTGGCGCCGGCGCCGACGCGCAGGAGGCCGGGGTCGTTCACGTCGGGATGCTCGATCTCCTGGAGGCGATCGAGGGAGAGGACGAGGCCATCGACGCCGTCGTCGTCAACGAGGAGGTTGGCGCCGTCGCCGAGCACGCGCACGGGCAGGCCGTCGGCGCCGGCGCGCTCGATAAGGGCCGTCGTCTCGCGCAGCGTCGAGGGGCGCGCGATCTGATCGGCGCGCCCGCCGACGCCGAACCACGTCGGGATGGATGCGTTGGTCTGCACGATGTCGCGGGCCTGTGCCAGCATCGGTCGGTTCTCTCTCCTCGCGCGGCGACTACCTGGTCTTTGACGGGAGCCGCAGGAATTCGTGGGCGATCTGCCAGACGGGCCCGGCGCCCATCACGACCACCAGATCATTAGGCCGGCAGACGATCTCGAGGTGCTCGACGATCGCTTCGAAGGGGTAGAGGTGCATCGCGTGCACCCCCCGCTTTCGGAGGCGGTCGACGAGATCCGCCGCGGAGACCTTGGTCTTCTCGATCTCGGAGTCGCGCACGAAGTAGATGTGCGGGACGATGACGACGTCCGCGGGGCTGAAGGCCTGGGCGAACTCCTCCATGAGGAATCGCGTGCGGCTGTGCTGGTGGGGCTGGAAGACGCAGATGAGTCGCCCGGCGGGAGACTTTTCTTCGGGGCGCTCGAACTCGCGGAGCGCGCGGAGGGTCGCTTCGACCTCGGTGGGGTGGTGGCCGTAGTCGTCGTAGACGCGGACGGCGCCGCCGTCGATGTTGCGCACGCCGAGCATCTGCATGCGTCGATCGACGCCCTTGAAGTGTTCGAGGGCGTCGGCGGCGAGCGCGGGGTCGGCGCCGAGGGTGATGGCGAGGGCGCAGGCGAGCGCGCTGTTGAACGCCATGTGCTCGCCCGGCACGGGCAGGACCCAGGACGCGACGGGATCGCGCGCGTGCGAGAGGGTGACGCGGCGCTGGTCGGGGTTGAAGTCGATGTGCCAGTCGGCGCCGGGTGAGAAGCCGATGGTCTCGACGCCGCAGCGCACGCCGGCGGTGACTTCGCGCCGGTGCGCGCCGTCGTGGGCGATGATGAGGCGTCCGCCTTCGCTTTCGGGCGGGAGGCGCTCGGCGAACTCGTGGAAGGCCTGCACAACGGCGTCCAACGAGCCGTAGATGTCGAGGTGGTCGGCTTCGACGGCGCTGATGGAACCGATGGTCGGGTGCAGCCGGTGGAAGGAGCGGTTGAATTCACATGCCTCGGCGAGGAGCAGGCCAGGCCGGCCTCGGAGGTCGCCCTTCGGGATGGATTCATTGCCGAGGCGGAAGCCGGTGGGCGTGCGGCCGTCGGCGGAGAGCTGCGCGCAGGTGGCGCCGACGATGACGGTGGGGTCGAGTCCCGCGGCGGTGAGCGCGACGCCGAGCATCGCGGTGGTGGTGGACTTGCCGTGGGTGCCGGCGAGGGCGACGCCGGTGCGCCCGAGCATGCAGTTGCCGAGGGCCTCGGCGTAGGTCATGACCGGCAGGCCGCGGTTCATCGCGGTGACGAACTGAGGGTTGTCGGGCTTGATCGCGGCGGAGGCGACGACGAGGTCGGCGTCGTCGGGGATCTTGCCGGAGGTCTGGTCGAAGTCGACGTGGACGGATTCGTGGGCGAGGGACTCGGTGACGGTGGAGGGGTAGGCGTCGGAGCCGGAGACGATGGCGCCGCGCGCTCGGAGCATGCGAGCGAGACCGGACATGCCGCAGCCGCCGATGCCGAGGAGGTAGCAGCGCTTGCCGCGGACATCGAACCGCCGGTCGGCGGGGTGTGCGGCATCGGCGTCGGACCTGGGCATGGATGAGGTGGGGATTGCGGGTGCGGTGGCGGCGGGCGTTGGGCTCATCGGACTGGATTCATCGGCCAATCCTGCGCATGGGAGGGAGAAAAGCGCCCGCGGCGGTTGGGTGTGTCGTGAACGCTATGCTCGGGGCCGATGGGCACGCCGCTTCCTTACAAGATCGCCGTCCTGTGCGACCTCCGCGACGCGGAGGGGCGCATCCTGCTGATCCGGCGCGCGAAGGCGCCGAACTTCGGTCTGTGCTCGCCGATCGGCGGGAAGCTGGACATGGACACGGGGGAGAGCCCGGCGCAGTGCGCGAGGCGCGAGATCATGGAGGAGGCCGGAATCGACGTGGCGATCGAGCGGCTGAAACTGGCGGGGATGATCAGCGAGGCGTCGTTCGAGGGTCAGGGGCATTGGCTGATCTTCTGGTACACGGTGCTGGGTCCGGTGGAGGTGGAGGCCCAGACGATCCGCGAGGGGTCGCTCGAGTGGCACCGGCCGGAGGATCTGGACGCGCTGCCGCTGCCGGAGACGGATCGGCGGGTGATCTGGCCTCTGGTGACGGATCACGTGCCGGATCAACGCGGGCCGCGCGGGTTCTTCGCGGTGCACATCGACTGCTCGGACGGCCAGATCCGCTGGACGGTGGAGCAGGCGGCGCCGCGCTGATCGGCGGATCCGACGCGGAGATCGCGGCGAACGCCACGGTGGAATCGGCCGATGATGGAAGATCGGACGAGGTTCTCGGAGAGACGCGTTGTGTGCGTCCGGGGGGGCGTCTTGTGCGTACAACTCGATGGAAGCGCGCCACATAGGAAGGGGATCGCGGTTCTATACTTCGGACACATGAGTCGGCATTTGACGACGCAGCGCGGAGCGGTGTTGTTCGCTCGCCCCTGGCGTGCGGGTGGAGCGCTCCGCCCGTGGGCGGCGGCGTTGCTCGGGGTGCTGCTCCTGGCGTGGCCGGGGGTGATGGCGTCGGAGACGGCGCCGGCGCCCGCGCCGGTGTCGGTGCCGGCGGCGCGTCAGGCGCAGGAGATCGTGGTCATCACGATCAAGGGTCCGATCGATCGCGTGACGGCGTACAGCGTGGAGCGCCGGCTGAAGGCGGCGGAGCAGCGCGGCGTCGGCGGCGTGGTGTTCGAGATCGATTCGCCGGGCGGTGAAGTCGGCGCGGTGCTGCAGATCACGAGCTTGATCAAGAACAGCTCGATCACGAACACGGTGGCGTGGATCCGGCCGCAGGCGTACTCGGGGGGCGCGATCGTGGCGATCGCGTGCCGCGAGATCGTGGTGGCGGACAGCGTGGCGTTCGGGGACGCGGCGCCGGTGCAGATTGCGCCGATCGTGGGTCTGCGCTCGCTGCCGGAGACCGAGCGTCAGAAGATCCTGGCGCCGCTGATTGCGGAGGTCGTGGATTCGTCGCGTCGCAACGGGTACGACGAGAACCTGGTGCAGTCGATGCTGATGCTGGGCATCGAGCTGTGGCTGGTCGAGAACGTCGACACGGGCGAGCGGCGGTTCGTGACGGAGCGCGAGTGGGAGATGATCATGACCGAGGAGCCGCCGCGGGTGCGCTCGTCGGTTTCGTCGGGCGCCGCGGGCGCGGCGCCGGACGCGCCGGGCGCGGGATCGCCGACTCCGCCGGCGCCGGGTGTCGCGCCGGACACGGGCGGCGAGTTTCAGGGCGAGTACACGCCGCCGGTGGACACGCTGTCGCCGGAGACACTGCGTGACGTGCGGCTCGGCATCCGCGAGGCGCCTCGCCGGCAAGCGCTGAGCGCCGGCGATCGCGGGAAGTGGAAGTTCGTGGAGTACGCGACGGACGGCAAGACGTTGCTGGTCCTGAGCGCGGACCAGATGAAGACGTACGGCCTGGCGACGGGGACGGTGCGCAACGACGATCAGCTCAAGGCGTTCTTCGGCGCGACGATGCTCGTGCGAATGAACGAGTCGTGGTCGGAGAAGTTCGTGCGCTTCGCGACGCGGATGCCGGTGCGCGGCGTCCTGATCGTGCTGTTCCTGCTGGCGATGTTCATGGAGATGGCGTCGCCGGGCGTGGGGATCCCCGGCGCGGTGGCGGGGGCGTGCCTGGTGGGTCTGCTGGCGCCGCCGCTCCTGATCGGCGCGGCGGGATGGTGGACGGTCGTGGCGGTGATGCTGGGGATCGCGCTGATCGTGATGGAGATCTTCGTGATCCCGGGGGCGACGTTCTTCGGCGTCGGCGGGGTGGCGCTGCTGATCGCGGGGCTGGTGGGGACGTTCGTGGGCGATGCGACGTCGGTGGGCGACGGCGTCGTGCACGGGCTCGCGGTCGTGCTGCTGGCGTTCTTCGTCGCGGGCGTCGGGATGTACTTCATCGGGAAGTTCTACGGGTCGTTCCCGGTGCTGAACCGGTTGATTCTCACGAGCGCATCGGGTGATTCCGAGGAGCGCGGCATGCTCGCGGCGATGGCGCGGGAGCCGGAGATCCGCAGCGTGGTGCGAGTCGGCGAGGTGGGCGTGGCGATCACGCCGCTGCGTCCGGCGGGCGCGGCGCAGTTCGGCGATCATGTGGTGGACGTGGTGAGCGAGGTGGGGTTCATCGATGAACGCTCGAGCGTGCGCGTGGTGTCCGTCACGCCGTATCGCATCGCGGTGGACCTGGCGGACTCGGAGGGCGCGGCATGAGCGAGCCCCTGCTGTGGTGGGGGATCGCGCTCCTGGGCGGCGCCCTCGCGGTCGTTGCCCTCGAGATGTTCATTCCGTCGGGCGGACTGCTCGCGGTGGTCTCGACGTCGCTGGCCATCGCGGGCGTCGTGGCGTTCTTCCGTCATTCGACGGCGTGGGGGCTGATGAGTCTCGCGGCGGTGCTGGTGCTCGGGCCGGTGATCGTCGCGTTCATGCTGAAGATCTATCCCGACACGTATGTGGGAAGGCGGATGATCCTCGGCAATCCGGAGCCCGGCGATGCGCCGACCGGCGCGGACGCGGAGACGGACCGGCTCGCGGCCCTGGTCGGCGCCGAGGGTGTGGCGATGACCGACCTGCACCCGGTGGGCACGATCCGCGTGGAGGGCGAGCGGCTCGAGGCGCTCGCGGAGATCGGCGCGATCGACTCGGGGCAGCGCGTGCGGATCACGAGCGTCGAGGGGACGCGGATCAAGGTTCGCGCGATCGTTTGAAGAGGCGGCCGTGAAGGACGCGGGCGCCGCGGGTACCATCGGGCCCGGCGCGGGGTTTGCTGCGTCACGTCTGAAAGGCCCGTCTGATGAATCCTGCCATCATTGCAGTTCTCGTTCTTGTGGGGTTGATCCTGCTCGTCGCGGTGTTCGTCGCGGCGCAGTTCCTCAGTCTGTACATCCAGGCCCTGTTCAGCGGCGCCCGGGTCGGCTTCCTCGAGCTGGTCGGGATGCGACTGCGGAAGGTCGATGCGCGGACGATCGTCTACGGGCGCATCCGCGCCGTGAAGGCGAACCTCGACATCTCGACCAAGCAGCTCGAGACGCACTACCTCGCGGGCGGGCGGGTGCCGAGCGTGATCAACGCGATGATCGCGGCGGACCGCGCGAAGCTGAACCTGGCGTACGACACGGCGTGCGCGATCGACCTCGCCGGGCGCGACATTCTCGAGGCCGTGCAGACGTCGGTGAACCCGAAGGTGATCGACTGCCCGAACGCAGCGCAGGGGCGCGCGACGATCGACGCGGTCGCGAAGGACGGCATTCAGCTCAAGGTGAAGGCGCGCGTGACGGTGCGTGCGAACATCGCGCGGCTGATCGGCGGCGCCACGGAGGAGACGATCATCGCCCGTGTCGGCGAGGGCATCGTCTCGACGATCGGCTCGGCCGACACGCACAAGCAGGTGCTGGAGAACCCGGACCTGATCTCGAAGACGGTGCTGAAGAAGGGCCTCGACGCGGGAACGGCGTTCGAGATTCTCTCGATCGACATCGCGGACGTGGACGTCGGTCAGAACATCGGCGCCATCATCCAGGCGGACCAGGCCGAGGCGGACAAGAAGCGGTTCCAGGCCGAGGCCGAGAAGCGCCGCGCGCTGGCGATGGCCGTCGAGCAGGAGAACCGCGCGAAGATCCAGGAGAACCGGGCGCTGGTCGTGCTCGCCGAAGCGGAGGTGCCCAAGGCGATGGCCGAGGCCTTCCGCCAGGGCAATCTCGGCGTCATGGATTACTACCGGATGCGCAATCTGATCGCGGACACCGACATGCGCACGTCGATCGGCGGCGGCGGTCAGAGCGAGTCGCAGCGTTCACAGGGCGGTTCGCAGAACTCCTGAGCGCGTCAGTCGGACATCGCCCAGTCGTCGTCGTCGCAGTCGTCCGGCAGTTCGGTCGTGTCCATCCACGCGCGGGTGACGACGCCGTCCACCAGCTCGACGTACGCGGCGCCGACGTACTCGTGACGGCTGGACCCGTGCGCGATCAGCAGCACGCCGCCGCTGGACTTGGACACGGAGCGGTGCTCCCACTTCCAGATCTCGGTGCGACCGTCGCTGAGCGTGGTGCGCGAGGTCGGTTCGCCCATCACCGCGTGGACCCAGTCGCGCTTCGTCACGCCGGGCTCGATGCGGCTCATCGTCTCCGGGCCGACGTAGCGGCCGGACATGGTCGTGGACGAGCTTCCCGAGGCCAGGCAGCCCGAAAGGGCGGCGGCGAGGGCCAGGCCGGCGCTGAGCGCGGCGCCACGTGCGAGATTCGACTTCATTGAGTTCTCTCCTGAGGGGGTCCGACCGTCCACGCCCTTGTACGGATGCGGACGCCGCGCGTTTCAGCGATCGGCGGCGCTGCCGAGGAGCGCGGCGAGGCGGCCGTCGCGGTAGGCGTCGTCGGTGGCGATCGTGGCCTGCGCGCCGGGGATCGACGGTCCCGACGCGGCCTTGATCTCGACGGGCCCGGAGGCGCCGCGGGACGTCACGAGGTTCGACGCGGGCGCGAGCGTGGCGTTGCTGGTGCGATTGGGCGCCAGGACGGGCGCGGCGGAGTCGGTGGTGGGGATCGCGGCGGCGGTCGTGGACGTCCAGGGTGGGCCGATGTGGAAGATCGTGCCGCCGGGAATGGCCGCGTGGACGCCGTCGCGGGTCATGTAGTACTCGGATTGCGGGAAGGAGGCGCCGATGGCGCCGTCGAAGCGGTAGAAGCGGCCGTCGGGGCCGCGGTAGACCTGTTCGAATCCGGTGGCGCCGCGGAGGTCGACGGTGGTCTCGGTGGAGTAGAGGCTCGTGCCGAGAGTGTTGAGGTCGCCGACGCCCTGCAGCACGCGCTGGAATCCGGGCGGCACGCCGGGCGTGAGGGGCGCGCGGAAGCGGATCTCGTCGGCGGTGGATTGGATGCGCGGGGCCGGCGCGGCGTTCTGCGCGGCGGCGCTGGCGCCTCCGACGGCGAGGGTCGCCAGTGCGGCGGCGAGCAGGATGGACGGCGCCGGCTGCATAGGTGATCTATCGGATGATACCGGGCGGGGTTCGTAGCCCGAAGGACTATTCCGTCGCGGGGCGCGCGGGCGTGGGCACGCCGGCGGAGCGGGGCAGGACGAGGCGCCGGGACCAGGCGAGGAGCATCGCGGCGAAGGCGAGCAGGAGCGCGCCGAGCGCCTGGTGCTTGGTGGTGACGAGGACCTCGATGCCGGCGGGCGGTTCGGCGTCCTTGTAGGCGAGGACCGCCCAGAGCGCGACGCCGCCGAGCACGAACTGGAGGAGGCCGGTGTGCATGGTGGACTTACCGAGCCGCTTGAAGAGGCGGTCGCCGGGCATCGCCGCGGGGGCGCGGACGCCGGCGCCGATGAGCACAATGAGGACGATCACGGCGTTGGCGATGTGCGACATCATCGCGTGGGCGCCCTTCACGGGGCCCAGGTGCCGGAGCATGGCGCCGAAGATGAGCTGGACGATGAGCAGCGCGACGAGCACGGTGGCGAGCCGGCGCGGCGCGCCGGGGATGGCCGCGGCACGGGCGGGTTCGCGTGATTTCCAGCGGACGGAGCACGCGGCGGCGAGGACGCACATGCCGGCGAAGAAAATCTGCGCGGTGACGCCGTGGGCCATGGCCAGCGCGAGGTTGGTGTCGGTGACGCGCAGGCCGCCCATGCCTCCCTGGAGGCAGACGAGGATGAACATGCCGATCGCGGTGATCTTGATGGTGACGCGGCGGTCGGCGACGAGCGTGTAGATCATGAAGACGAGGGTCGTGAGGCCCACGAGCGTGCCGAAGAGTCGGTGCGCGTGCTCGTAGTAAATGCCGCCGGTCATGCGCGACAGCGGGTAGAGGAACATGTTGGAGCCGAAGGAGTTGGGCCAGTCGGGCACGGCGAGGCCGGCCTCGAAGCCGGTGACCAGGCCGCCGATGACGATGAGGGGGAACACGGACGCCGCGGCGATGACGGCGAAGCGCGCGTGCCAGTCGAGCGCGGGGCGCGGCGTCGGGCTCCGCGCGGCGCCGAGGATTCCGGCGACGCCCGACGCGACGGTGCAGGCCAGCAGCCAGCCGCCGATGAGGACGGGCCAGCTCGGACGCAGCGCGTTGGTCTGTTCTTCGTCCGCGACGGTCGAGAGGACGATCAGCAGGCAGATCAGTCCAGCGACGAGGCCCGAGCCGAATCCGGCGCCGACACCGGCGACGCGCCCGGCGATGAAGCCGCCCGCGACGAGCGCGGCGCCGAGGGCGCCGGCGACGACGGGGCCGGGAATGTGGAGCGCGGGCAGGTGGAGGATGAAGCCGAGCACCCACATCACGAGGGCGACGCCGAACCCGATGGTCAGGCTTGCGGGAAGGACCTGGCTGCGGCCGCTGACGGAGGGGTCGGTCATGGCGTGATCCGTTCGGTATCTGAAAGGTACTGTGCTGGGGGGTGGTCCGCCGTGCAAAGTTTGTCGCCGCTCACTATATTGTCGGCCTTGCTGGACTCTCAGGGCCGCCCGGAAGCGGGATTCGGCCGGCATCCGGTTGTTGGATGACCGGATTGCGTCTTGACGAATTCAGGTTTCATCGTAACCATTCTCGCCCTACAGAAACGATTCGTCTACCTTTGTTGAATTGCCTCTTCCCTCGGGCGTCGCGCTGGCGGCGCTCGCGTTCGTTGCACCAGGCCTAGCCGCAGCGATGCGGCGCATGAGGACGCGCCACGGTGTCCAACCTCTTTCCGAAGTGGACCAACCACATCCCGACGGCCGGCGCGATCGGCGCTGTCTTTGGTTTGTTCTTCGTCGTGCTGGGCGGGTGGTACTACCTGACGCCGGACTACTTCGAGGTCGGGTACATGCCGGAGCAGCCGGTGGACTACAGCCACCAGATCCACGCCGGACAGCTCGGCATGGACTGCCGGTACTGCCACACGCACGTCGAGGAGTCGTTCCATGCGAACGTGCCTTCGCCGTCGGTGTGCATGAACTGCCACACGGCGGTGGACCAGACGACGGGGTATCTGCGCAAGGCGGTGAGCGCGGACGGGACTTCGCCGTCGGCGCACTGGATGAACGAGAATCTCGCGCGGGTCCGGGCCGCGGCGGATTCGCGTCAGCCGATCGAGTGGCGGCGCGTGCACAAGCTCCCGGACTACGTGCAGTTCCCGCACGCGCCGCACCTGAAGGCGGGCGTGTCGTGCTATTCGTGCCACGCCCGGATCGACGAGATGCCGGTGGTGTACCAGGCGCACGGCCTGGGCATGGGCTGGTGCCTCGACTGCCATCGCGAGCCGGAGAAGCACCTCGTGGACACGTCGAAGCTTCGCATCACCGATCTTCGCGCCGTGGAGCAGCAGCTCAACAGCGCCGATCAGCTCGCGCAGGGCGCGGCATTGAAGACCAACAAGCACCTGAATCCTCCGCAGCACTGCGGCGCCTGCCACTACTGAAGCGCGCAGCTCCTGATTCTCCTCCCTGATTCGCCGCCGGAACCGGATTATGAGCAATCTCGACCAGTGCCCCTCGTCGAAGAAGAACGGCCAGCCGGCCCAGAAGCCGCGCATCGCGCCGGACGCGAGCGCCGCGACCGGGCAGCGTTTCTGGCGCAGTCTCGAGGACCTCGCCGACACGCCCGGCTTCCGCGAGCGTCTGGAGCGGGAGTTTCCGGCGCTGGCGTCGGAGCTGAGCGCGGAGACGCGGCGCGACTTCATGAAGATCATGGCCGCGGGCCTGGCGCTCGCGGGCGTGGTCGCGCTGCCGGGCTGCCGCCGTCCTGATCACAAGATCATGACGTACGCGCGCGAGCCGGAAGACCTGGTGCCGGGCAATGCGCTCTTCTACGCGACGGCGATGCCGATGCCGGGGGGCGGCGCGCAGGGCCTGCTCGCGAAGACCATCGATGGTCGTCCGATCAAGGTCGAAGGCAACCCGCTGCACCCGATCAACCAGGGCAAGAGCGATTCGCTCGCGCAGGCGAGCGTGCTCGACCTGTACGACGCCGATCGTTCGACGCACGTGCGCCGCGACGGCGTCGAGGCGTCGGGCGGCTGGCAGGCGTTCGAGGAGTTCGCGAAGGCGCACTTCCCGAGGTTCGACGCGGGGCGCGGCGCCGGGCTGTGCTTCCTCGTCGAGAAGGCCACGAGCCCGTCGCGCGACGCGATGCGTGACCGCATCAAGGCGCGCTGGCCGCAGGCGCAGTGGCTGGCGTACGAGCCGATCGATCAGGAGAACGTGATCGAGGGTTCGAGGATCGCGTTCGGCTCGCCGATGCGTCAGCGTCTTTCGCTGGCGAAGGCGAAGCGGGTGGTGTCGCTGGGGCGTGACTTCCTGATGGAGCCGGGCGCGATGCAGGAGGCGCGCGGGTTCGCCGCGGGCCGTCGCGTCGCGACCAAGCCCGGTCATGCCGCCGAGGCGGACATGAACCGTCTGTACGTCGTCGAGACGATGATGACGCTGACGGGCGGCGCGGCGGATCACCGCCTGCGCGCTGCCCCGGACGAGGCGACGCGCCTCGCGATGGCGCTGGCGTCGGCGATCATCGGCCGGCTTGGTGGAGGCATTCCGCTGCCGGCGACGGACGCGGGCGCGCACGGCCCGTGGATCGAGGCCTGCGCCGACGACATCGTCGAGCATCGCGGCTCGTCGGTCGTGCTGGTGGGCGAGTCGCAGCCGGCGGCGGTGCACGCGGTGTTCCACGCGATCAACGAGGCGCTCGGCGCCGTGGGCCCGATCGTGTCCTTCGTGCCGATGGGCGCGGACGAGGCGCAGTCGTCGCTCGAGTCCATCCGCACGCTCGCGTCGGCGATCGACTCGGGCGCGGTGGACACGCTGGTCGTGATCGGCGCCAATCCGGTCTACGACGCCCCGGCGGACCTTGACTTCGCGGCGAAATTCTCCCGCGTGCCCACGCGCGTGCATCTCGGGTCGCACGTCGACGAGACGGGCGCGGCGAGCACGTGGCACGTCAACCGGGCGCACTACCTCGAGTCGTGGGGCGACGTCGAGGCGCTGGACGGCGGGATCAGCGCGATCCAGCCGATGATTGCGCCGCTCTTTGAGGGCAAGACGGAGCTCGAGCTGCTGGGCGCGATCGTCGCGGATCATGCGCACGACGCGTACGAGATCGTGCGTCGCACGTGGCGCGAGCGGCTCGGCGCTTCGGAGGCGGAGTTCGACAAGGCCTGGCGACGCGCGCTGCACGACGGCCGGCTGGCCGGTTCGGCGCCGCCGCCGGCGCGGGCGTCGGTGCGCACGGGCGCGATCGGCAGCGCGGCGTCGTCGGTGAACGCGGGCGCGGCGGGCGGGATGCAGGCGATCTTCGTCGCGCACCCGTATCTGCACGACGGGCGCTGGGCGAACAACGGCTGGCTGCAGGAGACGCCTCACCCGACGACGAAGATCACGTGGGACAACCCCGCGCTCATCAGTCCGCACACGGCCGAGCAACTCGGCGTGAAGAGCGGCGACGCGTTGACCGTCGAGGTCGGCGGGCGCGGCATGGACATCCAGGCTTGGGTGCAGCCGGGCCTGGCGGACAACGTCGTCGCGCTGGTGCTGGGACTCGGCCGGCAGGTGACGGGGCGCGTCGGCGCCGGCGTGGGCTTCTACACGTACGCGGTGCGCACGACGAGCGGGATGCAGAGCGCCTCGGCGCAGGTGGCGCGCAAGGCGGGCGCGGCCCGCGACGGCGCGTACGCCACGCTGCTGGCGTGCACGCAGGATCACGGCTCGATGGAGGGGCGCGGGCTCCTGCGCGAGTTCGATCTCGCGGCGTTTCAGAAGCACGGCGATGAGATCGAGACCGGGAAGGATTCGTACGGCTACAAGCGCGAGCTGATGTTCGCGGAGCGTGGCCAGACCGAGTCGCACACGCCGGTAAACAAGGACGTCTATCTGCCGAAGCAGTCGCACGGCTTTGAGTCGGAGGACGCGGCGGGCGGAGAGCAGCCGCCGCCGTTCTCGGTCGGGCCTCGTCGCGATCAGCAGTGGGGCATGTCGATCGATCTGACGATGTGCTCGGGCTGCGGCGCGTGCACGACGGCGTGCCAGGCGGAGAACAACATCCCGATCGTCGGCAAGGTCGAGGTGTGGAAGGGACGCGAGATGCACTGGATCCGCGTCGACCGCTACTACGAGGGCGACGGCGCCGACCCGGCGATGGTCGTGCAGCCCGTGCCGTGCATGCACTGCGAGAATGCGCCGTGCGAGGTCGTGTGCCCGGTCAACGCGACGGTGCACGGGACCGGCGGCACGAACGACATGGCGTACAACCGGTGCATCGGCACGCGGTACTGCCTGAACAATTGCCCGTACAAGGTCCGCCGCTTCAACTGGTTCGACTACGCGACGAAGGAGTACAAGGGCGGCTTCGGCCAGCTCGGCGAGGGTCTGTCCGAGGACCTGATGCCCCGCAACGAGGCGTTCGTCCCTCCCCGTCTGCGCGAGAAGGTGAACGAGCTGCGGACGATGCAGAGCAATCCGAACGTCACGGTGCGCAGCCGCGGCGTGATGGAGAAGTGCACGTTCTGCATGCAGCGGATCAACCGGGCGCGGATCGAGACGCGGCTGCAGGATCTGGACGCGATCCCGGACGGTTTCTTCCAGGTGGCGTGCCAGCAGGCCTGCCCGTCGGACGCGATCGTGTTCGGCGACATCTCGGATCCGAACGCCGCGGTCGTGCCGATGCGCGACCACGCGCGGTCGTACATGATGCTGGCGTACCTGAACACGCGTCCGCGCGTGACCTACATGGCGCGTCTGCGCAACCCCAATCCGAAGATCCGCGAGCCGATTGTCGATCCGTTCCATCATGGTCACGGGGGCCACGGTGGTCACGACGACGGTCATGGTTCGGACCATCACGATTCCGGCGCCGGTTCGCACGAGCCGGGTCACGTCATGTCTCTCCCGGTGCTGCCTGACGCCTCGCGTCGCAAGGCCATGGCCGCCGTTGTTGCAGGAGCCCTCGCGTGAGCGCGATTCACCCCGATCGCGAGACCGCCGAACGTCTCGCCGGCGTCGTCCGGGCCGGCCCGGATCGCATGGACCCCGAGACGCTCGACGGCTCGGTGACCCGCGACCCGGCGGTCGAGCCGCCGCTGATCCTCGGCGATCAGACGTTCTCCAGCGTCACGGACACGATCTGCGGCTGGAACGAGAAGCCGATGCCGAGCATCTGGCTGCCCTTGTTCATGGCGGCGGGCGGCATCGCGACGATCGCGGGCGTGATGATCCTGTATCTGATCATCACGGGCGTGGGCGTGTGGGGTCTGACGAACCCGGTCGGCTGGGCGTTCGACATCACGAACTTCGTGTTCTGGGTCGGCATCGGCCACGCCGGAACGCTGATCTCCGCGATCCTGGCGATCTTCAAGCAGAAGTGGCGCACAGGCATCAACCGCGCGGCCGAGGCGATGACGATCTTCGCGGTCATCTGCGCCGGCATCTTCCCGGGCATCCACGTCGGTCGCGTGTGGTTCGCGTGGATGCTGTTCCCGATCCCGAACTACAACTGGATCTGGCCGAACTTCCGTTCGCCGCTGCTGTGGGACGTGTTCGCGGTCGGCACCTACTTCACGGTGTCGCTGCTGTTCTGGTACATGGGCATGATCCCCGACCTGGCGACGCTGCGTGATCGCGCGATCATGCGGATCGAGCGCAAGGCGAAGCTCGGGCCGTTCACGATCCCGAGCGGGCGAATCGCGGCGTACGCGTACGGGTTCTTCTCGCTGGGCTGGAAGTTCTCCGGTCGCGGCTGGTGGAACTACGAGAAGGCGTACATCCTGCTGGCCGGCATGAGCACGCCGCTGGTGCTCTCGGTGCACTCGATCGTGTCCTTCGACTTCGCGGTGTCGGTGATCCCCGGGTGGCACACGACGATCTTCCCGCCGTACTTCGTCGCGGGCGCCATCTTCTCCGGCTTCGCGATGGTGCTGACGCTGATGATCCCGATGCGGGCGCTCCTGCCGGGCATGAAGAACCTGCTGACGATCCGGCACATGGAGAACATGTGCAAGATCATCACGGTGACGGGCTCGATGGTGGGCTTCGCGTACGGGATGGAGTTCTTCATCGCCTGGTACGGCGCCAACCAGTTCGAGCTGGCGGTGTTCGTGAACCGCGCGTTCGGCCCGTACTGGTGGGCCTACTGGACGATGGTGTCGTGCAACGTCATCACGCCGCAGGTCTTCTGGATCAAGTGGTGCCGCACGACGCCGTGGTTCATCTTCCTGATCACGATCTTCGTGAACATCGGCATGTGGTTCGAGCGGTACGTGATCATCGTCACGTCGCTGCACCGGGACTTCCTGCCGAGTTCGTGGGACATGTACTACCCGACGTGGGTCGAGATCGGCACGTTCGTCGGGTCGTTCGGCATCTTCCTCTCGCTGTTCCTGTTGTTCTGCAAGTTCCTTCCGATCATGGCGATCAGCGAGATCAAGAACATCATGCCCGCGGCGGATCCGCACGCCGACGGCGTCGGTCACGAGCCGATGACCGGCGCTCCGCTCGGCCCGACCCCCGGCACGCGAGGAGGTCACTGACATGGCGCACGCGACGACGACATCGAGCGCGCCCGCGACCTGGGGCGTCATCGCCGAGTTTCCCACGCCCGCGGCGCTCATCCACGCCTGCGAGGGCGTGCGCGACGCCGGGTACAAGAAGTGGGACTGCTACACGCCGATCCCGGTGCACGGGCTGGACGAGGCGATGGGCCTCAAGCCCAGCCGCGTCTCGCGGTTCACCCTGCTCGGCGCGCTCACGGGCGTGAGCGGCGGCTTCGCGCTGCAGTACTGGACGGCGGCGGTGGACTACCAGATCGTCGTGGCGGGCAAGCCGCTGGGCGCGTGGGAGCCGTTCACGCCGGTGACGTTCGAGCTGGGCATTCTGTGCGCGTCGATCTTCACGATCGTCGGCATGCTGATGCTCAACGTCCTTCCCCAGTGGAACCACCCGCTGTTCAAGAAGGAACGCTTCCTCAAGGTGAGCGACGACCGCTTCATGATCGCCCTGATGGCCAAGGACCCGCAGTTCAACACGGCGCGCGCCCGCGAGCTTCTGCAGAAGCTCGGCGGCACGCACATCGAGGAAGTGGAGGCCTGATCCCGATGCCCGCACGCGTCCTCAGCACCTCCCTCCGGCTCGGCGTCGCGGCGACGACGCTCGGCGTCCTGGCGCTCGGCGCCGGCTGCCGCGGCGATCGCACCGACAGCCCGCCCCGCCAGTTCTTCCCCGACATGGACGACCAGGCGAAGTACAAGAGCCAGGCCGAGTCCACGTTCTTCGCCGACGGGCGCACGATGCGCGAGCCCGTGAGCGGCACCGTCGCCTTCGCGCGGACCTCCGAGATTTTGCCGCTGGATGCGCCCGGCGAGCGGGCGTCGTGGCAGAGCCAGGCCGAGCGTGAGCGCGCCGACCTGCTCCGCGAGGACGTCGAGCTGTACACCGGCAAGTCCGCCGACGGCGCGTACCTCGCGCTCGTGCCGATGCCGGTCACGGCGGAGCTGATCCGTCGCGGCCAGGAGCGGTTCAACATCTACTGCACGCCGTGCCACGGCTACACCGGCGATGGCAAGGGCATGGTCGGCCAGCAGTGGTCGTACGACGTGCCGAGTTTCCTCGATCCCAAGTACGCGTTCGGCAGCGACGATCCCGACGGCCGCGGCACGGACGGCTTCATCTTCCACACGATCCGCAACGGCGTGCCCAACGCGCCGGGCGTGATGCCGCTGCTCAAGATGCCCGCGTACCGCGAGCAGGTCGACGAGCGCGACGCGTGGGCGATCGTCGCCTACATCCGCGCCATCCAGCGCTCGCAGAAGGTGCCGATCGACGACGTGCCGGAGCGCTACAAGCCCGAGCTTGACCGGACCCGGGCCGGCGCGGCGCCGGCGCCGACCGCCGTGTCCCTGATCTCCGATTCGGAGGGCGACCGATGAGCCACGCCGCCGTTGACCGACGCACGCTGCTGGCCAGCGACAACGTCACGCTCCCGGCGGGCGCCGGGCGCGCCGCCTCGGTCGGGCTGATCGTGCTGGGCGTGCTCGCGATCGCCGCGACGGCGTTCGCGTTCTTCACCGGCGCCGACGACCACGCCAAGGGCAACGCGCTTATGGCGTACCACATCGGCGTGGTCGCGACGATCGCGGTGACGCTGGGCGGGCTGGGCATGATCATGGCGCTGCACCAGACGGGCGCCGGCTGGTCGGCGGTGATCCGCCGGCAGTTCGAGAACCTGGCCTCGTCGTTCCCGGTGTGCCTGGCGCTCTTCGTGCCGGTGCTCCTCCTGTGCTTCGTGCCGCACGGCGGCTCGCTGCTCTGGTCGTGGATGGACTCCGACTACGTCGCGGGCGACGTGGTGTACGAGGCGAAGAAGGCGTACCTCAATCAGCCGTTCTTCATCGTGCGCAACGTGATCTACTTCGCGGTGTGGCTCGGCCTCTCGACGCGCCTGGTGTCGCTGTCGCTCGGGCAGGACCAGGACGGCGACAAGTGGCGGACCGCCAAGGCGCGCACGCTGTCGGCGCCGGGCCTCTTGCTCTTCGCGCTGACGACCGCCTTCGCCGGCTTCGACTGGCTGATGACGCTCGACTACCACTTCTTCTCAACGATGTGGGGCGTCTACTTCTTCGCGATCGGCTTCCTCGCGGCGATCTGCACCGCGACGCTGACCCTGCTGACGCTCCGCGCCCGCGGGCGGATGCAGGGCGTGTTCACCAACGAGCACCTGCACGACCTCGGCAAGCTCATCTTCGGCATCACGGTGTTCTGGGCCTACATCGGCTTCAGCCAGTACTTCCTCATCTGGTACGCGAACATCCCCGAGGAGACGGCGTGGGTGTACGCCCGGCGCCAGGGCGAGTGGATGTCCGTCGCGACGCTGCTGGCCGTCGGCAAGTTCGCGTTCCCGTTCGTCGCGATGCTGCCGCGCCCGGCGCGCCGGAACTCGGCCTGGGTGACGTTCATCTGCCTGTGGCTGATCACGATGTCGCTGATCGAGCTGTTCTGGCTCGTCCGCCCGGAACTGGTGAAGGGCGCCGGCGACGCGACGCTCGGCCTGACCTGGGTCGATTTCGTCGGTCCCATCGGCCCGATCCTCGTCTATCTCGGCGTCTTCATCCGCCGTGTCGGATCGAGGCCTTTGATCCCGCTGAAGGACCCGCGGCTTGATCGCTCGCTGGGCCACAAGAACACCATCTGATCCCCCGCATCGTGCGAACACGCTCCCGAGACCTCCTTTTTCGCCGATCGCCATGACCCACGACCCCAACCAGCACACGCCCGCGTACACGCACCACCACAGCGCCGCCGAGGACCAGTGGTTCAGCCACTCCAAGACGGAGCTGGTGGACACCGAGGCGCACGGGCGGCTGTCGCCCCTCGCCGCGCTCCTGGGCATCGTCGCCACCATGGGCGTGCTCTTCCTCACGATCGGCGCGCTGGCGTGGTACTTCGACCAGGTGGCGGGGGACGAGAAGGCGCGCAAGCGCGAGACCGACATCGGCATCGACTACGTCCAGACGTTTGCGCAGCAGCAGTCGGTCCTCGGCCATCCGTCGTGGGTGGATGCGCAGGCCGGCGTGGCCCGTCTGCCGATCGACTGGGCGATGCAGGACACCGTCCGCTGGTACGAGCAGCAGCAGAAGAACTGAATTGATCATGGACGTTCGCCGCCGCATCTCGATCTTCGCCGCCGCAGCGCTCGCGGCGTGCGCGATCGGCGCGCCGGCGGTCGCCCAGATCAACCGCGAATCTCCCGAGCCGATGCGCGGCGAGGGCGTGATCGAGCGTCGCGGCGAGTCGCTCCCGCTGGACACGCCGCTGTACGACAGCGACGGCAATGCGGTGCGCCTCGGCGACTACTTCGACGGTCGGCGCCCCGTGCTCTTCACGCTCGTCTATTACGACTGCCCGATGCTCTGCAACATGATGCTCGGGGACATCAACAAGGTCGTGCGCGACCTGGAGCTGGACTTCGGCGAGGATTACCGCGTCGTGGCGCTGTCGTTCGATCACACGAACACGCCGGCGCAGGCGGTGGCGAAGAAGCTCGCGTTCACGTCGAACATGCCCGGCGCCGACGAGGACTGGGCGTTCCTGCTCGGCTCCGAGCCGAACATCCGCGCCGTGTCGGACGCGCTGGGCTTCACGTTCACGTACCTCGAGCGCACGGGCGAGTACGCGCACCCCAGCGTGTTCTTCGTCCTCTCGCCCTCGGGCGCGATCTCGAACTACATCTACGGCCGGCCGGACAAGCAGTACGACGAGCAGCAGGTGCGCCTGGCGCTCATCGACGCGTCGGACGGCAAGGTCGGCTCCATCTTCGATCGCGTCGTTCACTGGTGCTTCCAGTGGGACCCCGACGCGGGCGTCTATTCCCTCGAGGCCTTCCGCGTCATGCAGATCGGCGCGGGGTTGACGCTCATCGCGGTCGCCGGCCTGGTCGGCGGCCTGTTCTGGACCGGGCGCCGGCGGCAGGCGCACGCCCATCGCTCAAGCTCTTCGAATCCGTCCACGATCTCCGGATGACCCTCATGGCTGTTCCGACTCGACTCCATCCGAACCGACTCGCCGCGGCCCTCGCGGGCCTCTTCGCCGCCGGCGGCGCCGTTGCCCAGACACATCCGTTCAACGACGTGATGTTCCCGGAGCAGGCGGCGACGTTCGCCGATCCGAACGACCTGGTGATGTGGTTCGTCTTCTGGGTGAGCGCGTTCTTCTTCGTGGTGCTGATGGCGCTGATGGTGTACTTCGCCATCAAGTACCGTCGTCGCCCCGGCGTGGCGCAGCAGCGCAGCCCGAGCCACAACACGGCGCTGGAGCTGACCTGGTCGGGCATCCCGCTCATCCTCGTCGGCGTGATGTTCGTGTGGGGCCTGATGGTCTACGCGGACATGCTCGTGCCCCCGGGCCGCGCAGAGACGATCAACGTCACCGCGCGCAAGTGGTCGTGGACGTGGGACTACGACAACGGCGGCCAGTCGCTGGAGACGACGACCGACTTCGGCGTCATCGCCCAGGCGCCGGTCTTCGCGGTGCCCGCCGGCCGGCCGATCAAGCTGCTCATGCACAGCGAGGACGTGATCCATTCGCTGTTCATCCCCGTCTTCCGCAAGAAGATCGACGTCCACCCGAACCGGTACACGACGTACTGGTTCGAGGCCGACCGGCCGGGCGACTACGAGCTGTATTGCGCCGAATACTGCGGCGACCAGCACTCGCAGATGATGGCCATGGTCAAGGTCATGCCCGAGGCGGACTACCAGGAGTGGAAGGCCAAGCTCCTCGACACCAGCAACGTGCCGCTGCTCGAGCTGGGTCGCAAGCTCTACATCACCAAGGGCTGCAACGCGTGCCATTCGCTCGACGGCGCCCCCGGCACCGGTCCGACGTGGAAGGACTCCTACATGGTCGAGAAGGCCATGCAGGACGGCACGCGGGTGACGACGGACGAGAACTACCTGCGTCAGTCGATTCTGATGCCCGGCAATCAGATCGTGGCCGGGTATTCGAACCAGATGCCCGTCTTCATGGGCAAGCTCACCGATCGCGAACTGCTCGCGCTGATCACGCTCATCAAGGACCTGAGCGAGGCCGGCAAGAGCGAGGTCGAGGAAATCCTTCAGCAGGACGAGGCCGAGCGCGCGGCGCGCGAGGCCGAGGCGGCGGCGCAGTAAGACCCTCCGGAGAGAGACCACCGCCCCCACGCAGAGGCGCACACCCATGACCAGCATCCCCGCACACGGACACGCCGGCGCTCACGACCACGACCACCACGAGGGGTCGTATCTCGCGCCGAAGAAGACGCTCTGGGCCACGATCATGTCGTGGGTCTGGACGATCGATCACAAGAAGATCGGCGTCATGTACCTCGCCGCGACGCTGTTCGCGTTCTTCCTCGGCGGCATGGCGGCGCTCGTCGTCCGCGCCGAGCTGTTCCAGCCGACGCTGGTCGGCGCCGACGGTCAGATCACCGGCCAGCTCCTGGCCGACATCACCGTCCCGGGCGAGGCGACGATCACCGGAAACAACCTCTACAACCGCGCCTTCACCCTTCACGGCGCGATCATGGTGTTCCTCTTCATCATCCCCGCCATTCCCGCGGCCCTGGGCAACTTCTGCCTGCCGCTGATGCTCGGCGCCAAGGACGTCGCGTTCCCGCGGCTCAACCTGATGTCGTGGTACGTCTACGTCATCGGCGGCATCATGGCCGTCTACGTCCTCGCGAAGGGCGGCGTCGAAACGGGCTGGACCTTCTACACGCCGTACAGCAGCACGACCGAGTACGGCGCGACCACCGCGATGGTGCTCGCGGCGTTCATCCTCGGCTTCTCGTCGATCTTCACCGGCATCAACTTCGTCGTCACCGTGCACAAGCTGCGGGCGCCGGGCATGGGCTGGTTCGACATGCCGCTCTTCGTCTGGGCCATCTACGCGACGGCGATCATCCAGGTGCTGGCGACGCCGGTGCTCGGCATCACCCTGCTGCTGCTCTCGCTCGAGCGGATGTTCAAGATCGGCATCTTCGATCCGGCGCTCGGCGGCGACCCGGTGCTGTTCCAGCACTTCTTCTGGTTCTATTCGCACCCTGCTGTCTACATCATGATTCTGCCCGCAATGGGGGTGATCAGCGAGCTGATCTCCGTATTCAGCCACAAACACATCTTCGGCTACCGCTTTGTCGCCTTCAGCAGTATCGCCATTGCGATCCTGAGTTACCTCGTCTGGGGCCACCACATGTTCACGTCGATGTCTCCGATGGCGAACATGATTTTTAGCGCGCTCACGTTTAGCGTATCGATCCCCTCGGCAATCAAAGTTTTTAACTGGTTAGCCACGATGTACAAGGGCACCATCGAGTTCAAAACACCGATGCTCTACGCCCTGTCGTTCCTGATCCTGTTCACCATCGGTGGTTTGACCGGTTTGTTCTTGGGGATGCTCTCGGTGGATATCCACCTGCACGACACCTACTTCATCGTTGCTCACTTCCACTACGTGATGTTCGGTGGGACGGTGATTGCCTTCATGGGTGGATTGCACTACTGGTGGCCGAAAATGACTGGGCGCATGTATAGCGAGCGTTGGGGCGCTCTGGCCTGCACGTTGATCTTCATCGGCTTCAATTTGACGTTCTTCCCGCAGTTCGTCATGGGCAGCCTGGGTATGCCCCGCCGGTACTACGAGTACGCACCGAAGTTTGCGATCTACCACCAGCTGTCCACCGTGGGTTCGTACATCATGGCGATCGGGTTCTTCGTGACGCTGTTTTACCTGCTGCACTCCCTGTTCCGCGGGCGCCTGGCCCCAGCCAACCCCTGGGGCGGCAACTCGCTGGAGTGGGCCACGACGTCCCCGCCGCCT
>JBGTSD010000019.1:0-40201 GCA_041940385.1 Phycisphaerales bacterium
CTGCTGCTGCTCGACGAGCCGACGAACCATCTCGACATCGCCGGACGCGAGTGGCTCGAGGGGTTTCTGACGGATGAATTCCGCGGGGCGGTCATTCTCGTCAGCCACGACCGGCGGCTGCTCGACAACGTGGTGGACCGCATCATCGAGGTCGAGCAGGCGCGCCTGATCGACTATCCCGGCGGGTACGAGGCGTTCGTCGAGATCCGCGCGCAGCGCCGGCTCACGCAGGCGCGCGCGTACGACAAGCAGCAGACGAAGTTCAAGCAGGAAGAGGCGTTCATCCGGCGCTACAAGGCCGGCCAGCGCGCCAAGCAGGCCAAGGGGCGTGAGATGCGCCTCGATCGCGCCAAGGTGCAGGACGCCCTGGAACGACCGATGGAGATCGCGAGCTTCGAGATCGAGCTGCCGAAGGCGGCGCGCACAGGGGACATGGTCGTCGCGGCCAACGGGCTGACCAAGCGCTACGTCAACGAGGACGGCGCGACGCGCACGCTGTTCGACGATCTGGCGATCAAGATCGGGCGCGGCGAGCGGTGGGGGATCATCGGCCCCAACGGCGCCGGCAAGACCACGCTCGTGCGCACGCTGCTCGGCGAGATCGCGCCGGACGCGGGGACGGCGCGCTTCGGCTCCAACGTCATGCCGGGCTACTACCGCCAGACGCACGAGGGCCTCGACCCGGACGTGACCGTGTGGCGCCAGCTCCAGCGGATCATCCAGAAGGAGAACCCCGGCGGCGCGTGGAGCGAGCAGCAGGCGCGCAACCTCGCCGGCGCGTTCCTCTTCAGCGGCGATGAGCAGGAAAAGACCGTCGGCGTGCTCAGCGGCGGCGAGCGCAGCCGCGTGGCGCTGGCGGGGCTGCTCGCGAGCGCGAAGAACCTCCTGATCCTCGACGAGCCGACGAACCACCTCGACATCCCCTCGAGCGAGCGGCTGGAGGAGGCGCTGTCGTCGGGCGATGAGAACCTGACGCTGATGGTGATCAGCCACGATCGCGCGTTCATCGACGCGACGTGCGACCACCTGATCGTCCTCGACGGCGCGGGGGGCGCCGAGATCTTCCACGGGAACTACTCGGACTGGCGCGAGCGCGAGCAGGAGCGGGCGAAGGAGCGGCAGCAGGAGGAGTCGCGGAAGAAGGAAGAGCGCGACCGCGCCGAGCGACAGAAGCGTGCGGCGGAGGAGGAGCGGAAGCGGGCCGAGCGTGCCGCGGCGCCGAAGAAGACCTCGCCCCTCCAGAACGCCCTGGCGCGCCTCAGCATGGCGCAGCTCGAGGAGCGCATCGAGAAGACCGAGACCCGCATGCGCGAGATCGACGCCCAGCTCGGCGACCCCGACGTCTGGCGCGACCAGAAGAAGGCCGAACGACTGGGCGACGAGCGGTCGAAGCTCGCGGCGGACCTCGAACCACTCGAGTTCGAGTGGTCGAGGCGCGCCGACGAGGTGTGATCAGCACGCGGAGTTGAAGACCGAGAGCACGAGGTTGAGGTCGGCGAAGTCCACGTCGCCGTCGCCATCCACATCGCCCGCGCGCCCGTGGCCCGTCGTGTTGAACTCCGAGAGGATCAGGTTGAGGTCGGTGAAGTTGACGAGCGCATCGGCGTTCGCATCGCCGGGACAGGGCGTCTCGTAGGCGCCGAGGTCCACGGCGCCGCCGGTGATGCGTGCGCCGCCCGCGAGGTCGGTCGTCGCGTAGCCCGGCAGGTGCGCGCTGTCGCCGGCGTTCACGACCGGCGACGCGGCGCCGGGGCGCGCGAGATCGTCGGCCGTGCCGAGGACGTTGTCGGGCCCGTCGAGGTCGGAGAACTGCGGGTCCGCGACGACGTTGCCGTTGCCGGCGTACGTCGAGAGCAGCGGGAGCGAGGAGTCTTCGACCGCGACCGTGCCGACGTTCGTCCAGATCTGGCGCAGTTCGCCGTTGCCGAGCGCGTTGTTCGCCCAGAGGATGCAGTTGCGGACGTTCATGTGCCCGCTGTTGGCGTACAGCGCGCCGCCCGCGTTGGCGGTGTTCTGGGCGAGGGTGCAGTTGATCAGCGTGGTCTGACCATTGTTGTGGAAGACCCCACCGCTGTTCGCGGCGCTGTTGCCCACGAACACGCAGTTCAGGAACTCGCTCGTCGCGGCGTTGGCCGTGTGGGCGACGCCGCCACCCTGCGAGCCGTTATTGAGCGAGCGGTTGCCGAAGAAGCGGCAGTTCTCGAAGCGCGAGACGTGCCCGGTGGCGTTGAACATCGCGAGCGCGCCCCCGCCGCGCAGCGAGAGGTTGTCGACGAACACGCAGTTCCGGACGGTGATTGAGCTGAAGGCGGTCTCGATGGCGCCGCCGGCGACGCCGTAGCTCGTGTCGTGGAAGAGGTCGGCCTGCCCGCCACGGATCGTGAAGCCATCGATGACGATCCCGGTCTTGCTGACGATGGAAAAGATGTTGGTGGTGTTGTCGGCGCGGTTGACGAAGCCGGGCGCATCGTCGCCGTTCAGGTCGCCGCTGAGCGTGGTGCGGTAGGCGTCTGGATCGCGCAGGTCGGGGTCAGGCCCGGCGAGCCCGGCGAAGCCGCCCAGGAGCGTCACGCCGGACGCCGGGATGAAGAACATGTGCCGGTTGCCGGTCCCCGCGTCGGGCTTGTAGAGGCCCTGAGCGACGCGGACCTCGTCGCCCGCGCCGGCGACGGCGAGGGCCTGACGCAGGTCGCGATAGGCGGTCGACCACGAATGCCCGTTGCCGCCGACTGGTGCGGAGGCGTCCACGTGCCAGGTCGCGGCGTGGCCGGCGGCGGCGAGCATGAGCGAGGGAAGGACGGCGGCGATCGAACGGCGTTGCATGGGCGTTTCTCCGGTAGGAAATGGGTCTATTCGCCCATCCGAAATCCGGCGCCATCCGCCATCACGAACCTTCACGCGCCGACCGCCGAAGAACCGAATGCATTGGCAGGGCGTCGGACCGAGGAACCCGTGAGCACACGCGCAGACAGGCCGAGCAGCCGGTTCGGGGGAGGGCCCGCGCTGCGCGCCGGGGGCGCGATCGTGCTCGGGCTCGCGACGCTGCTGGCGTGGTGGACCTGGCCGGAGCCCGTTCGGGCGCCCGCGGCGTCCGTTCCGAGCGTCCAGCCAGTCGCCTTCGACGCCGATGCGCTCTTCGCGGAGCGGATCGAGCCGTTGATCGACGTGTCGCAGTCACGCAACGACGCCGCGGCCGATCGGGCGGTCGAGTTCCTGCAGGACCGCTTCGACGGCTACCGCGCGGGTGTGAAGCCGTTTGTCGAGAGCGTGACCTCGTGGCGGGCGCGCTTCGCCATCGCGCGTCGGATGCCCGGCGACTGGTGGAGCAAGGCGTTCGGCGCGAGCGAGGAGCGCAGCGACGTCGAGCGATACGTCATGGGGCGCTTCCGCGCGCACATCATGGACGAGCGCTCCGTCGAGGTTGCGATCGTCGAGGCCGCGAATACGCTCGCGGCGGACCTCGAGGCAAATCGCAACCTCCTCTGGACCGAGATCGAACTCGCCTTGCGCGAGGCGGACGCGCCGGTCGTGACCCCGATCGGCGACTTCGGCGCGTTCCAGCGTGCGGCGGATCTTGAAGCGTCCGCGATGGCCTCGCGCTTTGCGACGGATTCGCTGGTGAATGGCATCGCGACGTTCGCGGCGGGCGCGGCGGGTGGATTGGTCGCCGAGCAGGCCGCGGCCGCGCTGCTGGCGCGACTGGGCGGCGCGGCGAGCGTGTCGGCGGCGGCGGGCGCCGCGGCGTCGGGCTCGGCGGTGGCGGGGGGCGCGGGGGTCGGCGCCGGCGGCGGCGCGCTGGGCGGGCCCGTGGGCGCCGTGATCGGTTTCGGCGCGGGGTTGGCGGTGGGGGCGGTGATCGATTGGAAGATGACCGACGCGTTCCAGGATCGGCTCGAGGGCGAACTCCACGCCTACCTCGACGAGCTGGAAGCGGCGGTGGTGAATGGGACGGACGAGAACAAGGGACTGCGCGCGGCGCTCGATGAAGCCGTGCGCCACGCGGCCGCGGCGCAGAAGGGCGCCGTGCTGGCCAAGCTCAGGGAGACGGCGCCATGAAGCGGTGGATGCAGATCGCGGCGGCAATGCTCGCCGCGCTTCTCGTGACGACGACGACGCACGCCCAGCTCGCCGGCGCGGCCCGCGCCGCGGCGAAGGAGGTCGTCGAAGCGCTGTCGAAGCGCGCCGGCGCCGAGAGCGCCGAGGTGATCTCGCGCGAACTGGTCGAATTCGGCGGCGAGGCCGCGGTGCGCGAGACGCTCGAGCGCGTCGCGGCGGAGGCGGGCGAGGCGTCGATGCGACAGGCCGCGGCCCTCGCCGAGCGCCACGGCGTGATCGCGCTGCGCGCCGTGCGCCGCATGCCCGCGGGCACGGCCGCGCCGGCGTTGGAAGCCATCGAACAGACCGCTCCGGACCTGGTCGGCCCGGCGCTGCGCGCGCTGGCGCGCGAGGGCGAGGGCGAGACGCTGGCGCAACTTGCGGCCCGATTCGGGCCCAACGCGCTCGAGGCGGCGGCGAAGCACCCCGGCGTCGGCACGCCGCTGGTGAACAAGCTCGGCGCCGAGGGCGTGGACCTGGCGCGCCGTCTCTCGACGGACCAGGCGATGGCGGTGGCGCGTCAGGCGGACGGCATCGCGGCGCTCCCGGTTGCGGAGCGCGCGGGCGTGATGTCGCTGCTGCTGCGCCAACCGGGGAAGATGGCGTCGTTCCTCGACAAGAACCCGAGATTCTTCCTGATCGCCGGCGCGGGCGCGCTCCTGATCGCGAACGCCGACACGCTGCTCGACGGCCAGAGCGAGATCGTCATCGGCCCCGACGGTCAGCCGATGCTGGTGCAGACGGCGGGGCTGGTCGAGCGCTCGGTCGTCAAACCGCTGATGACGTGGATCGTGCCGATCCTCGCGATCATCGTCGCGGGCTGGGGCGCGATCCGGCTGTGGGGCGTGCTGCGGCGGGAGCGCGGGCGCAGCCGCGTCGCCTGATCACGCCTTCTTGCGCGTCGTCTTTTTCGCGGGTTTGGCCTCGACGCTCGGCGCGTCGGCCCTGGTCATCGCGCGGACCTGCTTGAGCACTTCCTCGGCGTGGCCGGGGATGCTCACCTTGTCCCAGCGGTGCGCGACGTTGCCGTCGGCGTCGATGAGGTACGTCGTGCGCTCGACGCCCATGTAGGAGTTGCCGAACATCGACTTGCGCCGCCACACGCCGTAGGCCTCGCAGGTTTCGTGCGTGGTGTCGGCGAGGATCGGGAACGAGAGCTTGTGCTTCGCCGCGAACTTCTCGTGGGAGACGCGGTCGTCCGGGCTGACGCCGAGGACGGCGACGGGGACCTTTCGGAACCGCGGCAGCGCATCGCGGAACTGGCACGCCTCGTCGGTGCAGCCCTCGGTGTCGTCCTTGGGATAGAAGTAGAGCACGAGCGGCGCGCCGGCGTAGTCCTTGAGCGCGTGGCGCTTGCCGTCCTGATCTTCCAGATTGAAGTCCGGCGCGCGTTGGCCGACGGCGATCGGGTCCATGCGGTCTCCTCTGTTGACCAGATCGTATGCGCGCGTGGGCTAGCCGCCGATCCAGCGCACCAGCGCGAGGAAGAGCAGCGCGGCGAGCGCGACGGCGCCGACGATCTGGGGCACGATCCAGTGCAGAGCGGACGGCGGCGCGATGCGCTGGCCCGTCGGCGGCGTCATGACGGCCAGACGCGGATCGGTCGCGGACGTTGATGCGGCGCCGCGGCGGGCATTGTCCTGCACGATGGCGATGACCAGATTCGCGTCGAACTGCTTCACTCCGAGCATGTGCGCCACGCGCAGCAGGCGCCGACGGCGCTCGGGGCGGAGGATCGCGGCGCGTCCGCCGTCGAGACACTCGGCGGTGCGGAGCGCAAGAATCCGGAGGGCATCCTCCCGATTCGAGGGTGTCGCGCCGGCGGCCATCTCGGCGGCGCGGCGGTTCTCAGCCGCCACGCGCTCGAGGGTTTCGAGCGGCGACGCAGCGTCCGATAAGCCGCGAACGGGCCTGAGCGGCGATTCAGGGCCACGAACGAGCCGAAGGCGAGGGAACGGGGTTGCCCCTGCGGGCGTATCCATGCTGGGTCTTTCTATGCGTCCCTGAGGCCGCGATTCTCTCTCCGACACACTGTCCCCAACGCGGGAAGAAGCAAGCCCGCAACGTCTGTTACTCTTGATGTGGGGCAGACTTTGGTTCGCACAGGAACCGGGAAACGGGATTCATGCCGGGAATGACCGCTCAGCACGAGGAGCATGCGTCATCGGTCGGCGGCGACGGCCGCAACGGCGGCGCCACGGGCTCTCCGGGCTGGTTGGACGCCGTCACGCTGGATTCGATCCCGACGCTGCACGCGGAGGTTCGGGCGGCGGACGTCGCCACGCGACTGGACGAGGCAGCGCGCCGAGGCCGCCTGCCGGGGCTCAAGCACGGCGAGGACGCCACGAGCTTCCGCGTGCGGCTCTACGGCGGCCAGTTCGATCGCATGCTCGAGGCCCGCGCCGTCGATCGCCCAGGGGGTAGCGCGATCGCCGTCAAGGTGAAGCTGCTGCCCGGCATGCCGACGCTGTTCGCGGTGATCTGCCTCTTCACGATCTGGCCCGGCGTGTGGCTGATGGACTCGATGCTGGCGACGTACATCCCTTCGTCGCAGGGCTGGTGGCCGACGTGGACGTGGTACCTGCCGATCACGGTGCTGCCGCTGCCGTTCGCCATTCGCAAGGTCTGGCGCTCGTCGCGCGATCTCGCGACGGAGGACCTGCGCAAGACGCTGGCGTCGGTGGCTCGCGAAACGGGCGCGAAGCCCGCGCCGTAGGCAGCGTTCAGGCGCTTTTGGGACGTAGCAAGCCGACCGTGCGCACGCTGAGCGGGAACGCCTTGTGCACCGCGCGCAGGTCGTCGAGCGTGACGGCGTTGATCGCGTCCAGCTCCTGCTCCAGCGTGCGGTAGTCGCGCAGGTAGCTCCAGAGCCGGCCGATGCGCTGCATGCGTCCGCCGGGTCGCTCGCCGGCGAGCGTGACGCCGGTGGCGAGGCGGTTGCGCAGGCGCTGGAGGTCCTGCTCGGTGAGACTGGGGATGAGGTTGTCGATCTCGCGGTTGACGACGGCGACGATCTCGTCGATGCGCTCGGGGTCGCCGCTGGCGAAGACGAACGTGTCGCCGCAGCCGTCGCGCGGGTCGTACGCGGCCTGGGCTTCTTCGGCGAGGCCGGTCTCGATCAGCGCCCAGTGCAGGCGCGAGTTCTCGGTGCCGCCGAGGACGTAGGCGAGCATCATCGCGGCGTAGCGGCGCGGGTCCTGCGCGGAGGGCGCGGGGGAGATCATGAGCCAGTACGCGCGGGTGATTTTGTCATCCTCGAGCGTGAACGAGGCGCCGCGCGGCGCCTTCGGAACGGCGACGTCGCGCTTCGGCTCCGTTGTCTGCCAGGCGTGGCAGAGGCGCCCGATGTGATCGACGGCCTCGTCGAAATCCACCTTGCCCGCGAGCGCAACGGTGGTGTTGTCCGCGGAGTAGCGCCCCATGAAGTACTCGCGCATCTGGGCGGAGGTGAGCGCGGTGATGGTGTCCGTCGTGCCCAGCACGCGGTGCGACAGCGGATGCGCGGCGTAGTGCTCCTCCATGGCGCGTTCGTACAGGTTCCAGAAGGGCTGGTCCTTGTACATCGCGATCTCTTCGAGGATGACGCCCTTCTCGGTGTTGAAATCGTCGTCGCGCAGCGCCGGGCGGAGAATGTCGGCGAGGATCTCCGTCGCCGTGCCGAGGCGCTCGGGCAGCACCTGCGCGTAGAAGCAGGTCAGCTCCGAGGTGGTGTAGGCGTTGTACTTGGCGCCGAGTTCGTCGAACTCGCGGTTCACATCCTCGGCGCTGCGCCGGTCGGTGCCCTTGAACATCATGTGCTCGAGGAAGTGGGAGACGCCCATGACGGGCGGGGCTTCGTCCCGGGCGCCGGTCCGAACGAAGAAACCCACGGCCGCGGTATGGGCGTCGGGGTCGATCTCGGCGACGATGGTGAGCCCGTTGTCGAGCTGCTGCTTGCGGAAGGCGACAGTCATGGGACGAGTGTACGGCGGTTTCCCGGACCTCCGGGACGGTGAGGGTCGCGTCAGGGTCAAGAAAAGGGTTTGCCGGTGCGATGATCTGGACGTACGCTTTCCCGCACCGATCGCCCGCGCGATCGCGCGGCGAGGTGTGCATGGAGGCGCCAATGCCCGCGCGTCATCGCATCCACGAGGCCTCTTCGGAGCGTCCGGAGGACGACGGGGGAGCTGCCGTTTCGGATGGATCAGGCCAGGTGGCGCTGCACCTCGGACCGCCGCACGGCGTGGGCCTCGATGCGAAGGTGCTCGTGCTCAACAAGCTGTATCTCGCGATCCGCGTGATCTCGGCGCGACGGGCGTTCAGTCTGCTCGTGCGCGACCTCGCGGAAGTGATCCACATCGACGACGGCCAGTACTACTCGTACGACTTCGAGTCGTGGGCCGAGGTCAGCGAGGCGCACCGGCGGTTTCAGCCGGATCGTCACGACTGGGTCCGCACCGTGCGGATGGAGCTGGCCGTGCCGCGCGTCGTCCGACTCCTCGGCTACGACCGTCTGCCGGCGCAGCACGTGAAGCTGAACCGGCGCAACCTGTTCGCCCGCGACCGGAATCGGTGCCAGTACTGCGGCGCCGTATTTCCCACGAACGAACTCTCGATCGACCACGTGGTGCCCCGCGCCCAGGGCGGCCTCGACTCGTGGGAGAACCTCGTCTGCGCCTGCGTGCGCTGCAACGCGCGCAAGGGCGGGCGAACCCCCGATCAGGCGCACATGTCGCTCATCGCCCGCCCGGTTCGCCCGAAGCGCAACCCGATGATCGCGATGCGCCTTGGCCAGGAGCGGTACGAATCCTGGAAGGCGTTCCTCGACAACGCCTACTGGTCCGTCGAGCTGCGATGAGCGCATTTTCGCGCTGAGTTCATCCAAACGTCGCGTATACTTTCGGTGATGTCCGGCGCGCAGTCTTCCACGATGTCGATGGGCGCAGGGTTGTCGAGCCACGCCGACGCCGTCACTGCGGCGGAGCAGGCGTGCGACGCGGCGATGTCGTCCATGGGCGAAGGATCAGACCCTGATCTGGCGCTGGCGTTCGTCTCGGCGCACCACGCGGGGCTCATGGGCGCCATCGGCGATGTGCTGCATCGCCGGCTCTCTCCGGGCGCTCTGCTCGCCGTCAGCGCCGAGGCCGTGATCGGAGGCCGCACGGAGCTCGAGGGCCGTCCGGGCGTGTCGATCCTCGCGGGCCGCCTGCCCGGCGCGACGGTGCGCGCCTTTACCTCCGAGGACCTCGGGCCGGTGGGGGACGACGACGATCCCGAGGCCGGCGATCGCATCGCGAAGGCGATCGGCGCGGACAGTGATTTCGCGGGGATGCTGCTCTTCGCGGACCCCTTCAGCGTGCCGATGGTGAAGCTGCTGCCGGCGCTGTCGCGCATGTGCCGCGACACGCTGGGCCTGAAGCGCGCGCCGATCATCGGCGGCATGGCGAGCGCCGGGGCGAGCCCGGGCGTCAACGGGCTGGTGGTGAACAAGCGGCTTTCGCGGACCGGCGCGATCGGCGTCATGCTCAAGGGCGACATCGGTGTGGACACGGTGGTCAGCCAGGGCTGCAAACCCTTCGGCCCGCGGTTCGTCATCACCGGCGCCAAGCACAATGTCATCCTCCAGCTCAGCGGGCGCACCGCGCTCGAGGCGCTGCACGAGGCCGTCGAATCGCTGCCGCAGAACGATCGCACGCTGCTCGAGAAGGGCGTCTTCCTCGGGCGCGTCGTCAACGAGTACAAGGAGCGCTTCGGGCGCGGCGACTTTCTGATCCGGAACGTGCTGGGCGTCGACCAGAACCGCGGCGCCCTCGCCGTCAACGACCTCGTGCGCGTCGGCCAGACGGTCCGGTTCCATGTCCGCGACTCGGTCACCGCCGACGAGGACCTCCGCCTGCTCCTCTCCGCCCAGTCTCTGCGGGGGCCCGCGCTCGGGGCGCTGCTGGTGACCTGCAACAGCCGGGGCACGCGGCTCTTCGACCGGCCCAACCACGACGCCGAAGTCCTCTCCGACGCCCTCGGCGGCAGCCCGGCGCCCGAAGACCAGCCCACCGATTCGGGCGCCCCCGCGGCCATTCCTGCCATCTCCGGCTTCTTCGGCGCCGGCGAGATCGGCCCTATCGGCTCGGACGTGTTCCTCCACGGCCACACGGCCTGTGCGGCGGTGTTCCGGCCCACCCGGAGCGCGGATCTCGACGACTGACGCCTCCGGGTGCACGGCGCGGGCCCGCTCGTTCGATATTGGCTGGGAGATGGCCCGATCCTTCCCCCGACTCCTCGGCGCGGCCCTGTGCGCGATCGGCGCACCGCTGTCGTTCGCTCAGGAGGGCGAGCGCCCGCCGGCGGCGAGCCGGGTCGTCCATGTCTTCGATTTCGAGGAACGGCCGCAGAACCCCGAGCCGGTGCCGATGCACTGGATCCGCGCGCAGGACGCTCCGCCCGAGCGTGTGCGCCCCGGCTTTCCGGCATGGAACAAGGCGGCGTTCGACACGACGGTCCAGGTCAGCGGCGCGCACTCGGTGAAGCTGCCGACGCAGGGCGGCAGCACGTCGCTGCGGCTGTCGTCCGGCGTGCTGCCGGCGATCCCGGGGGCCGACTATCGCATCGTGGCAAGAGTGCGGACGGACGGCCTCCGGCACGCGCACGCGCGGCTCTCGGCGCGATTCCTAGATGCGCACGGCGCGCCGATTGCGGCGTCGGAGTCGAGAAGCGCGCTGGTGGACACGCGCGGCGGTTGGCGACAGGTCGGCGCCGCGCTGCGCGGAGACTTCCGCCAGGCCGCGTGGATCCAGATCGATCTCGAACTCCTCCAGCCGCGCGACGCCGTGGCGCACCCGCACGGCGAGGGTGAATGGGCCGCTGCGGACGACCAGGTCGGCCTCGCGGCGAAGCACAAGGTCTGGCTGGAGGACGTCACCGGCGGCGCGTGGTTCGACGATGTGACGGTGCTCCAGACGCCGCGCGTGCGGCTGACGACCCGGGCCGCGGCGAACATCACCGCCAGCGAGCAGCCGCCGGTCATCCACATCGTGCTGCGCGACCTGACCGGCGAGCGCCTCCGGGCGCGGGCGACGGTCTTCTCGATCGACGGCGAGATCGAGGCCCAGCAGGAGTTCATGCTGCCGATCGGCGGCGGACAGACGAACTGGACGCCGAAGCTGAACGGCTACGGCTGGCGGCGCGTCCGCCTCGACACGCTGAGCAAGGGCGAGGTCGTCGCGTCGGAGGAAACGTCGTTCGCGTGGCTGCCGCCGCCGCCCAACGGGCTCGAGCCGGAACGATTCGTTCTCTTCGTCGAGGACCTGCCGCCCGACATGCTCGCGGGGCTGCCCGCGATCGTCGAGTCGCTCGGCTGCGGCGCCGTGCAGATCTCCGCGTGGGAGACCGGCGTCACCCGCGCCTCGATGGCCAACCTCATCGTCACGCTCGATGAACTCGTGCGTCAGCTCGGCGAGGACGGCGTCGTCATCGGATTCTCGCTCGGGCGCACGCCGCTCGAACTCAGCCGCCAACTCGGTCTCGAGCCGGAGGACATTCTCGGCGCGCTGCTGACGCCGGGCGCCGGTGAGGCCGCGCCGCCGAGCGAGCCCTACCTCGGCGGTCTGCTCAGCAAGTTCGGTCAGCGCGTGCGGCGCTGGCAGCTCGGGCGCACCGGCGATGCGTCGGCGTTCTGGCGTCCGGAGCTGCTCAAGGAGCTCGCGGCGACCGAAGCGATGTTCTCGCGTCTGGTGCCGCGCCCCGAGATCGTGATGCCGTGGAGTCTTGAGCAGTCGATCGAGGGGCGTCTGCCGTCGAGCCAGGACCTGACGATCCGGCTCCCCGCCGCGACGCCGCTCGAGGCGATCGAGTCGTACGCCGAGCACTGGAAGGGGCGCGCCGATGTGACGCTCGTGCTGGAGCCGGCGACGGGCCCCGATCCGCGCGATGCGGCCGTGGAGCTGCTCAAACGGGCGCTGCTCGCGTGGGCGGCGGAGGTCCCCCGTCTCGCAATCGAGCGGCCGTGGACCCCGGGCGCCGGGTACTCGACCAATGAGCAGCCCGATCCGACGCTGGTCGTGTGGCGGCAGATCGTGGAACGCCTCGGCGGGCGTCACGTCGTGGGCGAACTGCCCATCGCCGACGGCGCCCGGTGCTTCATCTTGGACGGTCCGCGCGGCGGCGCGCTGGTCGGCTGGCGTGACTGGGCGGACGAGGAGCAGGCGATCATCGACACACGCCTCTCGGAGCGGCGCGTCACCGTCGTGGACGCGTTCGGCAACGAGACCGATGCGCCCATGGTGGACGGGCTGCACCGGATCACCCTGGGCCCCTCGCCGATCTTCGTCGAAGGCATCAACGTTCAGCTCGCGATGTTCCGCGCCGGATTCAGGGTCGAGCCGGCGTACCTGCCGGCCGAGGCGCGCCTGCACCGCGTGGAGATGGAGTTCAAGAACCCCTGGAACATGCCGATCAGCGGCGTGATGCGCGTCGTCGAGCCGTCGACGTGGAAGGTCGAGCCGCGCGTGTTCGCGTTCGACATCCCCGCGGCCCAGTCGATCCGCATCCCGGTGGATGTGTCGTTCGGCCTCGGCGAGGAGGCGGGCCTGAAGCGCGTCGTGGTGGACGCGGAAGTGCTGGCGGATCGCAAGTACGAGCGGGTCCGCGCCTCGGCGCCGATGCAGCTCGGCCTGATGGAGACGGACCTGACGCCGAGCTTCGCGATCGTGCCCGATCGCGACGGCCGGCTGAATGATCTCGCGGTGACGCTCTCGATCACCAACAACGGCTCGGAGCCCGTGACGCTCCAGGCGTTCGCCATGGCCCCGGGCTATCCGCGCGAGCAGGCGCCGGTGAGCAATCTCGGGCCGGGCGAGGCGGCCATCCGCCGCTTCCTGTTCCCGGGCGGCGCCGAGCGGCTGATGGGCAAGCGGATCCGCGTGGGATTGATCGAGGTCAGCGGCACGGGCCGGCTCAATCGCTCGCTCTTCATTCAGTAGCGGCGTCGCTGTCGCCGTCGTCGTCGGTCGCTTCGACGCTCGGCTTCATGACCTCGCGCATGACGATCGTCGCGAACGCCCCGGCGGGGAGCTCGAACGCGCAGCGGACGTAGTGCCCGTGCTCGTCGATGCCGCCCTCGACCTCGGGATCGATCAGCGGCACGCGCAGGGGGCGGCGGGCGCCGGTCACGGGTTGGCGCGAGCGCTCGGCGAAGGCCGCGATGTCCTCGAGGGTCACGCCGGTCTCTTCGAGCGCTGCGCACTCCATCGCATCGACGGCGCCGCCGGCGCGGGCCATCTTCAGGCCCCACATGGGCCCCGAGGGACTGATCTCGAACGAGCGCACACGCTCCGGCGTGCCGGGATCGGCGAGCACCTCGTCGTCGACAATGAACACGGCGCCGTTGATGTGCTTCTGCGCGAGGTCGCCCGCGAGCAGGCGATCGAACGTGCCGGCGTCCATGCGCCCGCAGAGGACGCGGTTGAAGATCGCCGACTGATACGCGCTGATCCAGAAGCGGCGCTGCGTTTCGTCAACGGCCCGGAGCGCGCGATCGGGTGGGGCGCCGTTGCGGAGCGCGCGGAGCACGTTGCGCTCCGTGCGCGCGACCGGCGGGCAATGCTCGAGGGCGGAGGCGTAGTCGGAGCGAGCGTACGCCTCGCGCGCCTCGGGCATGTTCCGAGGATAGGCAGGATCGGGCCCGAGCAAAAGGTCGATCAGTTCCTGATGGCGCCCGAGGAGGTCGAGCCGGCCGAGCGCATGGTTGTTGGCGCGCGAGCCGAATCGCTGTTCCCCGGCCAGATTCGGAACGCCCGTGGCGCTGAGCCGGTCGAGGATGCGCTTGGCCGCGGGGGCCCGCGTCATGTCGACATTCCGGATGCGGATCGAGAACCGGTTGCCGCGCAGGTGGCCGGGGCGGAGTTTGTTGGTGTGCCGGTCCACCCAGAGCGTGGCCAGCCGTTCGTGGACGAGATCCGGAAAGTCCTCGGGCTTCTTGCCGGGCCCGTGCACCGAAAAGATCTGTCGCGTGATGGCGTGCTTGTCCTTGAGCCCCGCGTAGCCGACGGCGCCGGCGCGCACGCCGAAGTGCCGGGCGAGGACGCCGACGACCTGCGAGGTCGTCATGCCGCGCTTCTGGATGCACAGGTAGACGTGCTCGCCCTCGCCGCAGGGCTCGTAGAGCGGCTGCTCGTCGACGAGGAAGTCCTCGGGCCGTCGTTTGATCTCGCCGCCGACGCCGGGCAGATCGGCGGTCAGGAATCGCGGGCGCAGGCCGGCGTCGGTGGTGGGGGCGGCGGCCATGGCGTCAGCTCGTCGCGTCGTTCTGGGCCGCGTCGAGGACGTGCTCCTCGACGAAGATCGGCGCCCCGGTGGCGACGCCGATGGCGATGGCGTCGCTCGGGCGGGAATCGACCTTCAGCACCTCGCCGTTGCGACGGATGTTCAGCGTGGCGAAGAACGTGTGCTCCGCCAGGTCGTTGATCGAGATCGACTCCAACTCGCCGCCGAGCTGCTCGATGACGTTGGCGAGCAGTTCATGAGTCTGCGGCCTCTTGATCTCCACGCCCTTGAGCCGGCGCTCGATCGCCTGCGCCTCGGGAAGGCCGATCAGGATCGGAAAGGACCGGTCGCCCTCGACCTCGCGCAGTTCGATGAGCTGGTAGTCGTTGAGTTCGCGGATGAAGATCCGCGAGAGCTCCATGAGCACCGCCATGGGCATTCCTCCGGCCGCCGATGTGGGGCCCGGGTGATGGTTCGGCGCCTCGCCCGCCGAGTCAACGCCCCATTAGTCGGACACGGCGGATCCCGGCCGGCCCCGGTAGTGCTCCCGGGCGGCGATGATGAGGTCTCGCAGCGGCATGGGACGCACCCCCGACTTCCGGCGAACGGCGCCGATGCGCATCAGCAGCCGCCAGTGCGAGAACAGCACCGAGTACATCCACCAGACCGACTTCCGGGGGTCGTACATGTTGGTGGACTCGCTCATCGTGCCGTTGAGCTCGACGATCGCGAAGCCGCGGCCCGCGCGGAGCTCTTCGTCGCTCGTGTAGCGGATGTCGAAGCGCCCGAAGTCGAACCCGCCGCCCTCGAAGGACTGCGCGATCTCGTCGATGCGGCGCTCCAACTCCGGGGTGATCAGGTCGGCCCCGTCGAGGAACATCGTCCCCTGGCAGTGGTTGCCCGCGATCGCCAGGCGCATGGTCTCGCCCTCCGCCAGCACGCGGTCGCGCTCGCCGTCGTGCCGCTTGAGGAACGTGTCCGCCTGCATCCGATAGCGCTTGTGCTTCCAGATGAGCCGATCGAGCGGGTCGCGCCCGTTGCCGGTGATGACCGGGAACACCTTTCGCGTGACGGTGAAGATGAAGCCGCGCGGCTCGCCGGGCATCCGAGCCCAGAGGATCCCCGCCTCTCCGGGGCCGGCGTGATAGCGCTGCAGCACCGCGGCTCGGGTCATCTCCATGAAGTACGCGCGGACGTCGTCATCGTTCCGCGCCAGCTTCACGCCGTGCCCGCGCTGGCCGGCGTCGGGCTTGAGGATGACGGGATAGCCGCCGAACTCCTCGTCGTCGCGGATCAGCCCGATCACCTTGTCCGCGCGCTCATCCGGCGAGGCGCCGACGTCGATGAACGCGGTGCGCACGATCCATTCCACGGACTCGTGCAGGCGGCTCAGGATGTAGTTGCGTGACTCGCCGACCGTGCCGCCGCCGTGCGGGATGCCGGGGTTGACGCAGGTGAAGGTCATCGGGCGGTAGCGAATGGCGAGATAGATGTAGTACGGCGCCGCGGGAAGGTTGAACGCCCACGCCGGCCAGAATTCAGGCCGCGTGAACGCGACGACGTCCGTGAGCAGGCGGCGCCGGCCTTCCCATGTGAAGGCGTACGTCAGGATGCGCACGCCGACGAGGATGACGACGATCGCGACGATGACGGCGACCGGCCCGGCGAAGACCTCGAGGAGCGCGTGGAGCACCGTCGGTCCGACCAGCACGGCGAGCAGCAGGATGAACGGCGTCCAGACGAACGCCGCGAGCGCCGCCCAGATGAGGAAGTGATGCGTCTTCCGCGAGAGCAGGCCCGCGGCGACGTAGGTCGGCAGTCTGGTTCCGGGGATGGCGCGCGCGAGGAAGACGGCCTTGATCGTGTGCCGGTCGAACCAGCGGCCCCAGCGATCGAGGGAACTCTCCGAGATCCACGCGCGGATGAACGGCCAGCGCAGGATCCGCCGCCCGAAGACGCGCCCGATCAGGTACAGCCCGCCGTCGCCAACGGCGATACCGAGGAAGCATCCGAGCAGCCCGACGCCAAGGTCGATCTGGTGGTGCGCGATCGCCAGGCCCACGGCGATGACCGTGGCGTCCTCGCTGATGAACGTGGCGATGATGATGAGGATCACGATCAGCCACCAGCGCGAACCGCGCTTGACCTCGAACGGGCCGAGGTCCGACTGCGTGGCCTCGACCTTCGGGGCGAAGTCCGCCTTGCCGGGCAGCGGCGGCACACCGGGGGCGTCGTGGCGCGCGAGGAACGGCCTCAGGTGATCCACGGCCTCTTCGGACTGCAGAAACGGAATGAAGTGGTTCGCATCGAGCATCACCAGCCGGCTCTGCGGCACGAGTCGATGGTGCAGCTCGGCGCCCCACGCGGCGATCAGGAAGTCGTTGCGACCGTGCATGACCATCGTGGGCACGGTCACGTCGCGCAGCATGTGCTTGAGCGGGCGCTGGTCCGTGTCCCAGAAGGCCCGCATCGTCGACAGCCGCAGCGGACGCTCGCCGAGGAGGCCGAAGTGAGGAATGAACTCGGGCAGCACGACCAGACCGAAGTACCCCACGGCGTACTTGGCGTGCTCGAAGCGGTAGGAGCCGGAGCCCTCCGCCTCCTGCGCGCCGATCGACGCCATCAGCGTCATCGTCGCGATGCGCTCCGGCGCCAGGTGCGCCATCCAGATCGCGGCGCCGCCGCCCTGCGACCAGCCGACCACGTGCGCGCGATCGATGGAGAGCGCATCCATCAGCGCCAGCATCGCCCGCGCGTCGGCCTCGATGGAGAAATCTGTCGGCAACTCCGTGGCGCCGAAGCCGTGCAGGTCCGGCGCGATCACGCGCCAGCCGGCCGACGCGAGCAGCGGCGCCATGTCCTTGTAGTCCGATCCCTGCCCGGGGCAGCCGTGCAGCAGGAGAATCGGCGGACGATCGTCCGTGGCCTCCGGCGCCCATTCGAGATAGGAGGTCGAGATCGATCGGTTGGAGGTCTCGCCCTCGTCGAGGTAGTCCGGCAGCTCGACGCTCGCGCGCGTGGCGCCCTTCGGCGTCAGCGGGGGCACGATGCGCACGAACGGCTGAACGAGGTTCGAGAGGATCAGGAGCGTGACCCACGCGGTGAGGAACACGCGCCAGCGGCGGAGCGTGCCGTCGGGTCGCCGGAAGAACCGTCTCAGCATCGCACGGGCCCGGCGACGCACACACGAGGCGAGGGCCCGGCGTCGCCCCGGGCGGGCGCCCGACCGATCGCGCGCCGAACGCTGGCGCCGTCCGTGCGATAGTCCATCACCACGACGCCGCCCGCGTCCGTCTCGATCGCCGTCACCGAGACCGTTCGGGCGTCTTTACGATCCATCATCACGCTGATCTCGGGCCGATCCGGCCACTGGTGGGCGTGGAACTCGTCCTGCATCGCGGGCGACACGCCGCGCGAGAGGAACTCGCGCCACAGCTCGAGCCGCGGCGCCGCGAGGCCGTCGCCCATGCCGTGGCTGACGAAGCACGCCGGCCCCATCCCCGCGCGGGCGACGACCAGCGCGCGCCGGTTCCACACCGCCTCGCACAGGTGCGTCCGGTCGGCGATCACCAGGCGGAAGGGCGCGAAGCGCTCGACGTCCAGCCGGTCCGCGGCGTCGGCCGCTTCGAGCGCCGTGGCGCACGGGGCGAGCCGCGGGATGATGAGGCCGCGCGAGACGAGTTCGTCCGCGTCCGGCAACTCCGGCGCAGGATCGAGATTCACGTTGAGGATCGAGAGCGACACGCCGTGCTCGCCGACGCCGACCCACGTGCCGCCGCCGACCGGATCGACCGGCCAGACCCATTGCCGTTCGCCGCAGCGCTGCGCCGTGGGCGCCAGCGCGGCGGGGCGGCGCCGGTTCTCGTCGCGATTGGTGACGAGGCGGTAGCCGAGGGTCGTGTCAACCGGGATGACCGTGAGCGTGCACATGTCGGCGCGCGGCTCCGTGCGTCAGCGGGCGTCCGTCCGTGATTCTTCGTGGTGCAGCGTCGAGGGCGCCTTGCCGAATCCCTGCGGCGGCTCGACGCCGTGCTCGCGCGCGATGGAGGCGATCATCGCGTGGTGATGAATCGCGTGGTGCGACGCGAACGCCAGTTCGCGCCCGAACGTGGAGTCGAGCGTTGCCTCGTCGCCGGCGCCGGAGATCATCACCCGCACCCGGACGACGGCCATCGTGGCGTCGGCGCCGACCGAGCCGAGCGTGGACTGGATCGCCCGGATCTGGCGGAGCGCTTCCTGACGATCGCGCTCGACGGGCGTGTCCCGGTCGCGATGGTCGTAGTCGATGGCCTGGCCGTCGAGGGCGCCGGCGGCGGCGGCGAAGTGGTCCAGCGCGTGGCGCACGTGCTGGCCGATCGTCGAACCGGCGATGCGCACGGACGGAGTCGTGTAGACCGCGTCGGTCAGCGTCTCGACGAAGGCGGCGCACTGCTGGAGCGTCGCGCACGCGGCGAGCGCGACGCGTTCGTCGGCGCGGGAGCTGGTTCTCGGGAGCGAAGCGGTGCTGGGCGTCATATCGGGCTTCTTGGGAATCTCCGGCGAGCGGCGATCAGGCCCGCCCGCGACCAGAGAAGGGTACCGCGCCGGATCGGAGCGCGTCAGGCGTGCGCCGGGCTCTCCTCGCGCGTCAGCGCATCGATGATTTCACGATGATTGGCGCAGCGGGGGCACTTATGCTGGCCGCCGAGCTTGCCGCGGCGGGCCAGCCAGGCATGGAACGCGCCCGGCGGGAGCGTGGTGATGGTTGGGGGCGACATGCCCAGATCGTTGCGGCGCTTGGTCGTGTAGTCCACGTTCTGCTTCTTGAGCGATTCGTCGAAGATGGAGGCAAAGCGCCGGATCGCGCCGTCGTCGGGCCGATCAACCTCGAGCGCCAGCTCCAGCCCGGCGCGCACGCCGCGGGCCGGATCGGGGTACACGGGCGCCGCGGTGAACTCGCCGATGCGCACGCCCGCCGCGGAGGCCGCCTCCGCCACGGCGGACTCGATGTGCTCGACGATCAGGTTCTCACCGAAGGCGTTGATGAAGTGCCGGTGCCGGCCGACGATGCGCAGGCGCGCCGGGCCGCGCGGCGGGACGGTGTCGAATTCGACGACGTCGCCGAGCACGTACCGGAAGAGCCCGGCGGGCGTCGAGAGCACGACGACGTAGCGCTGCCCGGGCTCGACTTCGTCGCACGCGAGCGCACGAGCGCCGGGGCGACGCATCTCCTCGACGGGCACGAACTCGAAGCACACGCCGTGATCGACGCCGAGGCGCAGGCCGGGATCGCCCGGGGTGTCCTGCATCGCCACGAACGCCTCGCTCGCGGGATAGACCTCGAGGCGGTGGGGGACGTCCTCGTCGGAGCCGGACCAGACCTCGCGCACCCGCGGATCGAACGGGGTGTACTTCACGCCGCCGTGGATGAACAGCGTCAGGTTGGGCCAGACGTCGCGCAGCGTGCTTACGTCTCGCCCCTGCTCGCGCGCCAGCTCCAGGACGCGCGTGAAGAGCACCAGCGACCACGACGCCATGCCGCTGACGGCGCGGATGTCCGCGTCGAGGCACGCTCGGGCCATCGCGTCGATCTTCGCTGTCCAGTCGCTCATCAGGGCGATGTTCTTGCCCGGCAGGTAGACCTCGGAGATCGGCCAGCGGATCAGCGGCGTCACGATGCCCGAGAGATCGCCGGTCCGGAGGCCGTGCTCGTTGGTCTCGAGGTCCGTCGATCCGCCCATGAAGAGGATCTGTCCGGCGAAGAGCGAGCGCAGGTCCACGCCCATGCGGTGGCTGTGCGCGAAGATGTCCATCGACGACCGAAAGTTGTGGCGCAGCAGCTCGCGCGACACCGGCATGTACTTGTCGCCCGCCGTCGTGCCGCTGGTCTGCGCCCAGTCGAGGATGATGCCCGGCCAGCAGACATCAGGCTCGGCGTGCTCGCGCATGCGGACGATGTACGGCGCATAGTCGGCGTACTCGCGGATCGGCACCTGTGCGCGGTAGGCGCGTCGGAGGTCCTCGCCGCGAAGGCGGGCGAGGCGTTCGAGGCCGTGCTCGCGTCCGAAGGCCGTGGGCGCCGCGCTACGGACGAGCCGGAGCAGCGTCTCGTCGTGCAGCCGCCCCGACTGTCGCGCCCAGTAGGAATCGTCGGAGAGGCGCGCGATGCGTCGCGACAGGAGCGCGCGCATGCCCATGCCGATCGCCCCGGTCCATCGCCCGCGAGCGGGCGCGCTCGTCATGTCAGGATTCCTCCGTCGCCTCGAGCTCGTCGGCGGCGCGGAGCGCCGGGTACCGAAGGGCAAGCTCGTCGAGGAACTCGCGTGTCCTGTGGGCGAAGGGCTCCGGGTGCTCGATCATCGGCGCGTGCCCGCAGTTGTCGAGCCAGGTGAGGCGAGCGTCCGGCAGCATGGTCAGGAAATCGTCCGCGACCCCCGGAGGCGTGACGTTGTCCTGGCGGCCCCAGAGCAGGAGCGTCGGCTGCTGGATCATGTGCAGGCGGTCGCCCATGTGGTCGGACTTGGCGCTGCGGCCGAGCTTCACGATCGCTCGGGCCGCACGACGGTCCGACAACTCTCGGTGCGCCTTGTTCACGCAGTCGGGAGGAATATTCGCCTCGTCATAGAAGAGGTCGCGGATCTTTCGCTCGAGCCAGTCGCGGCTCGGACGGTGCTCCACGCCCTTCTCCAGCGTGCGCTCGAAGAGGCCGGAAGACCCCGCCAGCACCAGCGCGCGGCAGAGGTCAGGACGCTCGATCGCGATCCGCTGCGCCACGTGCCCGCCGAGCGAGTTGCCCACCAGCACGGCCGGCGAACCGACGATGGCTTCCAGCACGGAGATCGTCAGACGCGTCACCCCGGCGACGCTGCACGCGCTGCCCCGGAGTTGGAGCAGCGGCGTCTCGACCATCAGGCACCGGGCGCGGTCCGCCAGTTTGCGGGCGGTCGGGAACCAGTGCTCGTTCATCCCGAGAAGGCCATGGAGGAACACCACAGGCTCGCCCGCGGGATCGCCGATCTCGTCCACGCGAACAGGCGTCCGCACGGGAGATGAATTCCCGTCCGGATCCGCCAGATTCGATTCGAGCACAACGGTGCTCAATGTGGGCGTAGGCTCGGCTTCCAACCGGGGCTCCTGGCGGGTGATTCGGTCCGACGAGGCGCGGACGGCCCGCGCACAGTGCGTCGCCGACCCTTCCGGGGCCCGCCCCGACCGCAGGGAGAATCCCCCTGGGGACGATCCGCGGGCAATACGCCATGATAACCCGGGTCGGCGCTGGCCGCTTGTTCGGCGGCCCTGTGCCCACATTGCGCCCCGCAAGCCGGAAACGCCGATCCGGAATGAGTCTCCGACCGACATCATGCTCCGAATCACGAACATCTCCAAGGCCTTCGGCCGGACCGTCGCTGTCGATGATCTGTCGCTGACGGTCAACCAGGGCGAGATCTTCGGATTGCTCGGCCCGAACGGGGCGGGCAAGTCCACGACGATCGCCATGGCCACCGGACTCCTACGTCCGGACGCCGGCAGCGTCGAACTCGCGGGACTCGGCGACCCGGCCGACCCCGAGGTCCGCGCGTCGCTCGGACTGGCTCCCCAGAGCATCGCGCTCTACGACGACCTCACCGCGGAGGAAAACCTCCGCTTCCTTGGCTCCCTCTACGGCCTCACCGGGCCCGCGCTCGGAGAGCGCGTCGACGCCATGCTCCGATTCGCCGGGCTCGAAGATCGCCGGCGCTCCAAGGTCAAGGCGTACTCGGGCGGCATGAAGCGCCGGCTCAACCTCGCCGCGGCCCTGATCCACGAGCCGCGCATCGTCTTCCTCGACGAACCGACCGCCGGCGTCGATCCCCAGTCGCGCAACGCGATCTTCGACGCCATCCTTGCCCTGCGCGACGCGGGCACGACCATCGTCTACACGACGCACTACATGGAAGAGGCGCAGCGCCTGTGCGATCGCGTCGGCGTGATCGACCACGGGCGTCTGCTCGCGCTGGATGACGTGCCGGGCCTGCTCCGCGCCCACGGCGGCAGGGCGACCGTCACCGTGGTGACCAACGACGGCGAGCGGACCATGGAGGCCGAGGATCCGCTCGCCGAGGCGGCGAGCGCGCTGCGCTCGGGCGACTCGATCCGCGGCGTGCGCGTCGAGAACCCGACGCTTGAATCCGTCTTCCTCACGCTGACCGGAAGGAGCCTGCGGGACTGATGCGCGCGATCACCGCTCTGGCGACGAAGGACCTCCGCCTGCTCGTGCGCGATCGCATGGCGCTGTTCTTCACGCTCGTCTTCCCGCTCCTGTACGCGGTCTTCTTCGGGACGATCTTCTCCGGCGCCGGCGGCGGAGACGGCGGGCCGTCCGAGGTGGCGCTCCTCGTCGTGGACGAGGACGGCACAGAGTCCTCCGCGGCGTTCGCCCGCGCGCTCGACGCCAGCGACAAGCTGCGCACGATCGCTTCGCCCTCGCGCGCCGAAGCGGAGAACGAGATCCGCACCGGTCGCCGCCCCGCGATGATCGTGCTGCCCAAGGGCTTCGGCGCCGGCGTCGACACGCCGTTCTCGGGCAATCCGCCGAAGATCGAACTCGCCGTCGACCCGGCGCGTCAGGCCGAGCGCATGATGATCGAAGGGCTGATTCTCCAGACCTCGTTCGAGCGCATGAGCGCGATGTTCACCGATCCGGCGACGATGCAGTCGTCGCTCGACAACGCGCGGCAAACGATCAACGAGGGCGACATGCCCGCGCCGATGCGGGCGCAGCTCTTCGGTGTCTTCGATGCGCTCCAGGGCTTCTACCAGGCCGGCGCGGCGGACGGCTCCGATGACTTCGCCGCGAACGCGCAACAGGCCATGATGCCCGTCGAGATCGTGCCGGCCGAGATCCAGCGGAATCGAAGGCCCGGGCCGCAGAACTCGTTCGAGATTTCGTTCCCGCAGGCCATCGCCTGGGCGGTCATCGGCGCGGCCTCGGGGTTCGGGATCTCGTTCGTCTCCGAGCGGCAGCGCGGCACACTGGTCCGCCTCACCGCGGCGCCGCTGGGCGCGATGCACGTGCTCCTCGGCAAGGCGCTCGCCTGCTTCGCGACCGTCGTGCTGGTGGTGAGCGCGCTGCTCGCCGTCGGCGCGGCGGCGTTCGGGGTCAGGCCGGACTCGATCCTCTTTCTTGGCGCGGCGATCGTCGCCGTGGCGCTGTGCTTCGTCGGCATCATGATGGTGCTGGCGACGCTGGCGAAGTCCGAGGCGGCGGCCGGCGGCGTCGGCTGGGCGGTGATGCTCGTCTTCGCCATGCTCGGCGGCGGCATGGTCCCGGTCTTCCTCATGCCCGGCTGGATGCAGGATGTCGGCAGCGTCAGCCCGGTGAAGTGGGCGATCATCGCGCTCGAGGGCGCCATCTGGCGCGGCTTCAGCGCCGGCGAGATGCTCCTTCCGCTCGTGGTGCTTGTCGGGATCGGCGTGGCCGGCTTCGCGCTCGGCGCCGCGCTGCTGGCGCGGTCGAGCGTTCGATAGTCGAACGCCGGAACGAAAACGACCCCCCGCCACGAGACGGGGGGTCGGAAACTCACCCGGTCGGATGAGTGCGAGTTGACCGAGCAATCAGCAGGGCTGGTTGTAGACGCCGAGCAGCGTGTTGAGATCGGAGAAGTCGACGTCGCCGTCGCCGTCGATGTCGCCCGGCAGGTTGGCGCCGGCCTGGTTGTAGTTGCCCAGGAGGATGTTGAGGTCGGAGAAATCGGTGACGTTGTCGCCGTTGAGGTCGGTCGGGCAGAGGAGGGCGTTGACGATGGCGAGGTCGGCCTCGTCCACCAGGCCGTCGCAGTTCACATCGCCCTGCGCCCAGCCGCCGGCCATGCCCATGTTGGCGTTGATGATGCCCGCGTCGGTCGAGTCCACGACGCCGTCGAGATTGACGTCGCCGATCTCGGTCTCGAGCACGTCCTCGACGATGATGCGGACGTCCTCGCCGTCCACGATCAGGTCGCCGTTCATGTCGCAGGAGAGGTCCATGCGGAACGCGTCGACCTGCACGGACCAGTCGCCGAAGTTGGCGCACACGTAGTCGATGTCGAAGGCGTTGACGAGCCCGTCGGCGCCGATGGGCTGGAAGCCCTTGGTGTGCAGGCCCGCGGGGCCGCTGACATCGGCGCGGCTGTCGCCGTTCTCGTAGGAGACGCCGGTCGCCAGCATCGTGCCGAAGAAGTTGCCGTTGAACGCCTCGTCGACGAGATGGAAGCCTTTCTCGCGATCGAGCGTGCCGGTCGGGCGGACGTTCGCCGCGCCGCCCGCGGCGCCGCCGGTCAGCACCAGGCCGTCGGCCCAGTAGCGGACGTCGGCGGTGTTGAAGCTTCCGTCGCCGTTGAAGTCGCCGATGATCTCGATGACGACCGGCTCGGACGCACGCCACGACGGCGCCTGGCCGTTGCGGAACTTCCAGGCGTTGACGAGGTCGAGCGTGTCCGTCTCGCTGCGCACGCCATCGCCGTTGAAGTCGCCGGAGATGCGGTTGCGGTCGTTGAGCGACGTGCCGTAGCTGAAGAACGCGCCGTTCTGCGCGACGAAGCGGCCCTCGTTGGAGATGCCGTCGGTGTACGTCGCGCCGCCGGAGAGATTGGTGCGGGTGGGCACGAGGCCGTTGCGGTTGGCCTGGAAGCTGTTGAAAAGCGGGTTGTTCAGGACGCTGATCGAACGCGTGACGTTCTGCAGCTCCTGGTTCAGGTTCGGATTCGGGATCCACTCGCAGGGGCAGTCCGACACCTGCACGAAGTCCGTCGACGTCGGCAGCAAGTACTGCGACGCGAGGTATTCGCCGGGAGAGCCGACGTTCTCGACATCGCCCGGGATCGCCTTGAACGCGCTGACGGAGCGGAAGATGTTGAGCAGGTATGCCGCGGCGGCGGGGTTGGCCATCTGCGGATTGCCGTTGCCGTCTCCGAAGAAGCCGTTCATGGGGTCATTCGGCTCGGCGAAGGGATCGCCGAGGTGCGCGAGGACCGCGGGGCCCGCGATGCGGTAGCCGTTGGGCCCGTTGTCGAGCACGTTGTTCGCCGACGGCCGAGCCGCGACCGTGCCGCCGTTGTGATCGTTGATGACGCCGAGGCAGTCGGCGCGGCCGAGCGTCAGCCATGCGCCCGAGCCCGTCACGCCGCGCTCGGCGCCGGTGTGGCCGATCGCCAGACGCGAGTTGATCGTCGCGCCCTCGACGCGGCTGGAGCCGGCCTTGTTGGAGGGGTTGAAGTTCGGGCCGATGAGGTCGAGCGAAGAAGAAACGGCGAGCTGACCAATGTTCTCGCCGGCGCCCCACGACGGATCGAGGCACAGGGAATTCTGGAACGCGTTGCGCGTGCCGGAACCGGAGTCGCGCGTCACGGCCATCAGGTTCTCGCCGGTCCTCAGACGACCGGTGAGGTTCAGCCACTTGATGTCGGAGATCTTCATCTCGCGATAACCGACGCCGTAGTTCACCATCGCCGCCACGGGCGCGAGGGCGATCCGGGTGTCGAAGACTGTATTGAGGTCGGGATTGGTCGTGTTGGTGTTGAGCGCGCCCAGGTCCGCGAGCTTCTGGCCGAAGGGCGGATTGGTCGGCGTGCCGTCCTTGTTGACGGAGATGATGTCGCTGTTGCCGTAACCGGGCTCGCCCGGCTTGGCCTTGGGATTGGGTGCGCCGTCATAGAAGACACCCCAGGCCACGGGCACGTCGATCGCCGCGAAGTCGATCAGGATGCCCGTGCCCGCGCCGGAGTTCGTGGTGACGCGGAACGTGCCGTCCGTCAGCGAGCGGACGGGCGCGGCGCCGGGGTTGGCGCCGTTGGCGTCGCCCTGGGTGACGCCGGCGTTGACGTAGAACGTCCGATTGTTCCACGCGCCCTCGGAGGCGACCGACGAGCTGATCTCGACTCCGTCGCCGCCCACCGCGAAGGTCTGGCTCCAGTCGATCAGCTCCTGCAGGCCGTTCACCGACCCGACCGACCGGTACTGCACCTGGAAGTACTGATTCGCATTGAACGGCGCCGTGACGTCGTACGGCGCGAGCTGGTCGGGGATCGGCGTGGTGATGCCGTCGAGATCGACGTCGACGAAGTCGTTCGTGCCGGCGGGCGCCAGCAGCAGGTTCCGGAGCAGCGTGGCGCCCGAACCGTTCACGAGGTAGGGCTGCGCGAGCGTCGCGGACGAAGCGCCGAGCGCGGCGCCGCAGGCCGCAAGCATTCCAAAGAGTCGAGCATTGCTCATGGTCTTCTTCTCTCTTTCCTGATGGTCCCGGGAGACAGACACGCGCCTGCGCTCCCCTTCTCTTCGGTGACGAGCGCCCGCGTGGACGCCCGGGTGACGACGGAGCCACAGCGCCACGGCCGAGTCCACGCCCGCGTGCTGCTCGCCCGCCGAGAAACTCCTGCTCTCGCGCGGGCGTTCGCGCCCGATGCTGATGTCGCGCCGAGTCCTTCGACGCAGGGCTTCTCCCCGCCGGAATTACTGCGAGGGGTTATCCAGGTCGAGTTCCGTGTTCACGACGTTGTTGCCGCTCAGGGAGTAGAAGCGATCGCCCCACAGACGGTCCTCGACCGACTGCAGGACCGTCATCCGCGCCACGTGCCCGTCGGCGAACACGAAGTTGCTCGTGCCGCCGTACGTGTCGTCGCCGCCGGTGTGATGACGGCCGACGGAGTTCAGCGTCGAGTTGGCGTCGCTGATCATGTTCGGGCCCAGCGACGACTGCTCGTAGATCGACGACTTCGGCGGATAGAGGAACCGCGCGAATCCGCCGAACGCCGGCTCGTTGTAGACGTCCGTGCCGGAAGAGATGCCGATGAACGGCGTCACGGCCCGGTGGCTCTTCACCTTGCCCTCGGTGTCGGTGATCGTGTCCCAGCTCCGGCCCTCGAGGAACTCCGCCGCGAGGATCGTCTCCGCCGGGCGATCAAGGATCGAGTCGTTCACGAGCACGTTCTTGCGCGCGCTGCCCTCGTCGAAGAACTTGTTGCGCGGGAAGATCGCCGCGTTCCCCGTGTACGCGATGCGCCGGGCCTGGCGATCGAGGGGGAAGTACGCGGGGCTGTACGTCTGCCCCAGGTCGTTGACCTGGTTGGGTTCCCAGTCATCCTGCTCGGGCCCGGGGTTGGTGCGCGGCGCCCCGCCGTCCTCGACCGAGGGGCACTCGAACGCGCCCTCGGGGATCTCGCCGGCGAAGAGCATGTACGACCAGTGGATGTAGCCGTTGCCCGGCGACGGATTGCTGATGCGCTGGTCTTCGAGCCGCCAGTTCCCGCCCGACTGGCTCGCGCCGTACACGTAGGACGGCGGAAACTGGTTCTTCTCGGAGGTCCACTGCGCCACGGCCAGGCCGACGTTGCGGATCGAGGCGCCGCAGCGCGCCGCCTGGGCTTCCTTGCGGGCGCTGCCCAGCGTCGGCAGCAGGATGCCGATCAGGAGCGCGACGATGGAGATGACGACGAGAAGCTCGATGAGCGTGAAGGCGGGTCGCCGCGTGATCCGTGGCATGAGGGGGGTGCTCCTTGCATCCGCAAAAGGCGCCGATGGGCGAACTCCGCGCGCCGCGGAGTCTGCGTGAGGCAAGGTATGGACGGCGTGTGAAGGTCCTGTTCAGGTCCTGTGAATTGAGTGTGAGATCGCCGCGCGTCGCAGGGCGCGCTGCACCGAAGCGCGCTTGTAAGGACGCGCCGTCCGCGGACTGCTTGTCAATTTGTTAAGACCGGCCGCGCAACTCGGCGATGCGGCACGCGGACAGAATCACCCCCGCGTGCGAGTACGCCTGCGGATGGTTTCCGAGCGACCGCTTCGTCGCGTTGCAGTACTGCTCCGGCATCATCCCCGTGTGCCCGGCCAGTTCGCACATGTCCGCAAAGAGCCGGCGGGCCTCGTTCACCCGTCCGAGCATCGCCAGCGACTCCACCAGCCACGACGTGCAGATATGGAAGCCGCCCTCGAGGCCCGGCAGCCCGTCGTCGAACGTGTACCTCCGCACCACCGGCCCGGTGAGCAGCCCCTCCCGCACCGCGTCGACCGTCTTGACGAATCGCTCGTCCGACGGCGGCAACAGGCCGCACAGCCCAACGAGCAGCGCCGATGCATCGAGGTCGTCGTGTCCGTACGCCGTCGTGAACGCCTGGGCGCTCTCGCTCCAGCCGTTCTCGAGCACGTCGGCCGCGATCTCGTCCCGGATCTGACCCCACGACGGCATGTCCCGCGCGGCGAAGGCGTCGGCGACCTTGATCGCCCGGTCCATGACGGTCCAGCACATCGCCTTGGAGTGCACATGGTGGCGGCGCTCGAGCCGGATCTCCCAGATGCCGTGGTCCGGCTCGCGCCAGCGGTGCACGACGGCGTTGGCCATGGCCTCGGTGAGGCGCCAGTGCTCGCCGGAGAGCGGGGCGCCGCGCTGCGCGAGTTCGTACACCAGGTCCGCCACGGGCCCCAGGACATCGAGCTGGATCTGGTGCGCCGCGAGATTGCCCACGCGCACGGGGCGGCTGCCGCAGTATCCCGCGAGCTCCGCCAGTTCGGCCTCCGACCCCAGCGTTCCACCGGTGACGGTGTAGACGGGGTGCACGCGGTCGGGCGACGACGACTGCTCGATCACGCCGAGGAACCAGTCGAGCAGGCGCATGGCCTCGGTGGTGCTGCCGAGCTTGAGGAGCGCCATGGCCGCGATCGCGGCGTCGCGCGGCCAGCAATAGCGGTAGTCCCAGTTGCGCACGCCGCCGAGGTGCTCGGGCAGACTGGTCGTCGCCGCGGCGACCACGGCGCCCGTCGGCCCAAAGACCAGCCCGCGCAGCGCGAGCGCGCTGCGCCGAACGAGGTCGTCGCCGATGCCGGGCAGGTGCAGCGCATCCGCCCAGTCGCCCCAGTAGCGCAGCGTCTGCTTGCGCCGGTCGCGCTCGAGATGGGTCGGCGGCGCGCCGCCCGCGCCGTAGCGCAGCGTCATCGCGACCGGCTCGCCGTTGAGATCGACGACGGCCCGCGCCGTCTGGTGCCGGCCCTCGACGCTGATGACCCAGTCGAGCCCCGGCGCGTGCAACATGACCGGGTCGAGCGTGTCCTCGACCTCGACGCCGCCGTTGCGCACCGCGAGGCGCGTGGCGACGCGCCCGAACTCCACGCGCGGGGCGAACTCCACGACGACCTTCCCACGCCCTTCGAGCACCCGCACCAGTTCGGTGCGCCCGGCGCGCTGGATCACGCGCCCGCCGGAGACGTCCATGTAGTCCGTGACGTGGAAGTCCGGCCACTCGGTCCGCAGCACGAGCGCGTTGTCCACGTAGCGCTGCGATGTCGGCGGCGCGCCGCTGACCGGCGCCACGGAGAATCGTCCGGCGTCCGGGCCGCCGAGCAGCTCGGCGAAGATGGCGCCCGCGTCGAAGCGCGGCGTGCAGAGCCAGACGATCCGCGCCTCGGGCGTCACCAGCGCCGCCGTGCGCTGATCGGACAGCATGCTCAGCCGCTCGATCGGCGTCGCCGACGATCCCTCCAGCCAACGGATACGCAGCTCGACCAGGCGCGCCAGCATCCGCGACACGTCGCGCGTGTCGTCGATGCGGAACCTCGCGGCCGTATCGCCCGGACCGACCTTGACCGACACGTCCGGGCCGGTCATCTGCTGGAAGGCGTCCTCGTCGGTCAGGTCGTCTCCGAAGAAGACCGCGGCCGTCGCGCCGACGCGCTGACGGATGCGCCGGAACGCGGCGCCCTTGTTCGTCTCGATCACCGCGAGCTCGACGACCTTCTTGCCCTTGCGCAGGTGCACGCCGGGCAGCGTCGCCGGACCGCTGAACACCGCGTCGAGCGCCCGCTCGGCCTCGCCGTCGCGCGCATTGCGGTAGTGGAACGCCACGCTCGCGGGCTTGTGCTCCACGAGGGCGCCGTTGGTGGTGGACGCGATCTTCTCGAGCTCCGACGCAAGCCGGTCGCGCAGCGCGCTCTGATCCTCCGTGAGCGTGCGCACGAAGTCCGGATCGAACTCGCTCCCGTGGCTGCCCACCAGATGCACGCCGGGCGGCGCCCCGGTCAGCGTCGCCAGATCCTCGAGCGAGCGCCCGGAGATCAGCGCCACGTGGGTTTGCGGCATGGCGGCGAGCGCATGAAGCGCGACTAATGCCTCTCGGTCCGGGCTCGCCATCGACGGATCTTCAACGATCGGCGCGAGTGTTCCGTCGTAATCGCTGGCGACGAGAAGGATCGGCGCTGAGGCCAGTAGCTCGAGTTGATGATCAAGAGAAGACATATCGGGCGTAGGGTGCTCCAGAGTGCGATGATGACGTGTGATCGTATCGCATCGACGCTTGAAGGCCCGTTCATCGACGCACGGGCCCAAAAACTGGCGCCGGATGCTGGATGCTGCCGAATCGAGGTCGTACAGTCCGCCGATCGGCGCATTGGCGCTGCGGGAATCAACACTTCTTCCTGCAGACGCATGCGGGCGCGGCGGTCACCGCTGGTGATGCGCCGCGGCGCCGGAGTCGCATTCGTGCCCCATCTCTTTCTCGACGCTTCCCGCAATCGTCTCCGACGCGGCCCGTACTGGATGGTGCAACGATGACCGGGCAATCCGAAATCGCCAGATCAGGCGGCGCCGGAGCGCTGCTCGTTCGTCCGACGCCCCAGCGCATCGAGACCCCCGCGCGCGCTGCGCCTTCGCGCCCGCTCGTGGTCGTCGCGAACCGGCTCCCCACGCAGCGCGTCGGACGGGGCGACAAGGCCCACTGGGAACTCTCGCCCGGCGGCCTCGTGAGCGCGCTGCAACCCGTCATCAGCGATCGCGGCGGCATCTGGGTCGGCTGGTCCGGCGACGCCGGCGAAGCCCCTGATCCATTCTCCCTCAGCCGCATCGACAACCGCCCCGTCGCGCTCTCCAAGCGCGAGGTCGAGCGCTTCTACGAGGGCTTCGCCAATCGCACCATCTGGCCGCTCTATCACGACGCCATCCGCGAGCCCGTGTACAGCCGCGAATGGTGGGATGCCCACGTGACGGTCAATCAGCGCTTCGCCGACGCCGCGGCCGATGCGGCGCCGAAGCACGCGGACGTGTGGATCCACGACTACCACCTCCAGCTCGCGCCGGCGATGCTCCGCGAACGCCGGCCCGACCTGCGCATCGGCTTCTTCCTCCACATTCCATTCCCTCCCGTCGAGATCTTCTCGAGACTTCCCTGGCGCGAAGAGATCGTCGCCGGCCTGCTCGGGTCGGACGTCGTCGGTTTCCAGACCACCGGGGACGCGGGCAACTTCCTCCGCGCAGCGCAGGACTCCGGCCTCGCGCGGCGCGGCGACGAGGTCCTCGCGCACGAGGGACGCACCATCGTCGCGCGGGCGTTTCCCATTTCGATCGACATCGAACGCCAGGCGGATCTTTCCTCGTCGCCTGCGGCGATTCAGGGCGCGGACCGCGTTCGTGAGAGTCTCGGGCGCGAGCGGCGCATCCTGCTCGGCGTCGATCGGCTCGATTACTCCAAGGGCATCGAGCAGCGGCTCGCCGCCTATCGCACGCTGCTGCGCACCGGGCGTATCTCCGCCGAAGAGTGCGTGTTCGTGCAGGTCGCCGTGCCGAGCCGCGAGCACGTCCGTGAGTATCGCGAGGCCCGCGCCCGCATCGAGGGCATCGTCGGCGAGATCAATGGCGAATTTGGCGACGTCGGTCGCGTCGCCGTGCACTACCTCCGCCGGTCGCTCAAGCCCGACCGCCTCGCGGCGTTCTATCGCGCGGCGGACATCATGGTCGTCACGCCCCTGCGCGACGGCATGAACCTCGTCGCGAAGGAGTACGTCGCCTCGCGCCTCGACGACGACGGCGTGCTGGTTCTCAGCCGCTTCGCCGGCGCCGCCCGAGAACTGTGGGCGTCGGTCATCTGCAATCCGCACGACATCCTCGGCCTCGCGGATTCCATGGAGCAGGCGATCAACATGCCCGCCGACCAGCGACGCGAGCGCATGCGGGACATGCGCGCCGCGCTCAAGCGCAACGACGTCCACCGCTGGGCGAGCGACTTCCTGCGCGTGCTCCGCGCCTGACCTACGCCGGCGCCGCGGCCCCGCGAACCTCCACGACCGAGCCGTCGCCCACCGCGAACACGCGATCGTGCCGCGCCGGCCGGATGACGCGGCAGCCCGTGAACCCGCCGAACGCCGGCAGGACCGCCACATCCGCGCCGAACCAGAAGCACGGCGCGCGCACCGCCCCCGGCCCTCGCGTCGCGTACGCGCGGACGGCCGGGTGGATGTGCCCGGCGAGCGCCGGACGCTCGAACGGCCCGTCCGGCTCGTGCGCGAGGTCCACGCCGTCCATCTCGAGCGGCCCGTCCTCGCACGCGAACGCCCAGCCCGCGGGCGGGTCGCCGGCCCGCCGATCATGATTCCCCCGCACGACGAGCACCGGCAGTGACCGGTGCAGGGCACGCCACGAGTTCACCGCGTCGATCGTCGCGTCGGACATCCCGCTCGCCGCGTGCAGGAGATCGCCGAGCACGACGAGTCGTTCCGCGGCGGTCCGTCGGATCGCATCCGTCAGACGCGCAAGGTCGGCGCCCGTCACCGCCTCCGGCGCCGGCACACCCAGCGATCGGAATGACGCCGGCTTGCCCAGGTGCAGATCGGCCACGACCAGCGCGCGTTGCTCCGGCCACCACAGTGCGCGCTCGGGCAGCAGCACGAAGCGATGGCCGCGCCAGTCGATCTCACACTCGAGCGGCATGGGCCTTCCTTCCCGCCGGACGCTCGGCGCGTTCCTCGAGCGTCGTCACCATCCTGCGCACGCGCTGCTCCCAGGTCTCGCTGCTTGTCGTGGTGGCGCGCAGGCTCTCCGCCCAGAGCGGGAACGCCAGCGGCGTCAGGTCGCCCGGTCGGACGAGCCGGATCGTGGCGCCGGCCGAGTCCTCAAGCGCCGCGCGCAGGCGGCGAATCTCGAGCTGCGCGTTCATCACCTCGCGCGACGCCTGCGTCAGCAGCAGGTTGTCCGGATCGAACTCGCGGAACACATCGAAGAACATGTCGCTCGACGCCTGCAATTGGCGCGACGGCTTGAGCCGCCCCGGAAAGCCCTGGTGCGTCAGCCCGGCGATCCGCGCGACCTCGCGAAACTGCCGGCGCGCCAGCTCCGTCGAGTTCAGCGCGGCCAGCAGGTCCTCGATCAGGTTCTTGGTGGAGAGCAGCGAGCGCCAATCGTCCTCGGTCAGCTCCATCGGCTCGTTGCTCAGCAATTCGACGCCGTAGTCCGTCACCACCGCCTGCACCGACGAACTCCGCCGGCGCGTCACCCGCTGCGCCAGCACGGCGCCCAGGCCCTCGTGCGCCAGTCGCCCGGCGAACGGGAACAGGAACGCGTGATGCCCGTCGCGCGTCTCGATCGTCTCGATGAGCAGTTCGTCCGGCGCCGGAATGATCGACAGGGCCTGCTGAAGCTCGAGCAGCGGGCGCACCGCCTCCATCTCGGGTCCGTCGTACCGACCCGCGATCGCCTCCGCCATCCGTCGTCGAACCGCGCGTGCAAGCTGCGTCGACAGCGGCATTTTGCCGCCGTTCCAGCGCGGCACGATCCCCCGCCGGTTCGTGGCCCTGCGCACCAACGCCGTCATCTCGCGCAGCCGGATCAGCTCCAGCACGGACCCTGCGAACACAAAGCGATCGCCCGGCTGCAGGCGGGAGATGAACGACTCCTCGATCGTTCCCAGCACGCGCCCGCGTTGATATTGCACGCGCACCGCCATGTCGCCGACGATCGTCCCGATGCTCATGCGATGCATCGTGGCGATCCGCCGGTCCTCGACGCGCCAGCGCCCGTTGTCCTCCGTGACCCGCGCGAACTGCGGGTAGGCCGTGAGCGCCGGCCCGCCGCGGCGGACGAAGTCCATCGCCCACGTCCATTCCTCGTCGCTCAGCTCGGCGTACGCGAGCGTCGTCCGCACCTCCCGCCGCAGCGCCTCTTCGTCAAATCCGCCGCCCATCGCCGCCGTCACCAGGTGCTGCGCGAGCACGTCCAGCGCCCCGCGCTGGCACGGACGAGATTCCAACTCGCCCGAGCCGATCGCGTCCCTCGCCGCGGCGAACTCGATCAGCTCCAGCGCGTGCGACGGCACGCACACGATGCGGCTCGTCGCGCCGGGTCGATGCCCGCTCCGCCCCGATCGCTGAATGAACCGCGCCACGCCCTTCGGGCTGCCGACCTGGATGACCTGATCCACCGGCGCGAAGTCCACGCCCAGGTCCAGACTCGACGTGCACACCACGCAGCGCAGCGCTGAGCCGCCCTCGCCGAATCTGCGCAGCAAGTCCTCGACTTCCGTGCGGATCTCCCGATCCAGCGACCCGTGGTGCAGCGCGACCTTGCCGATCAGGTCCGGTCGTTTGCCGATGATCGTGCGGAACCAGATCTCCGCCTGTGAACGCGTGTTCGTGAAGAGCAGCGTCGTCCCCGCCCGCTCGATCGCCCCGATCACCTCCTCCGCCAGCGACACGCCGATGTGGCCGGCCCAGGGGAACCGTTCGATCGTCCGCGGCAGGAGCGTCTCGACCTCCACCCGCTTGGGCGCGTCGCCGCGCACGATCGTCGCCGGCGGACCACTGATGCCGACGAGCGCCCGCGCCGCCTCGTCCATATTGCCGAGCGTCGCGGAGAGCCCCCACGTGCGCACGCCCGGACAGGCGCCGCGCACACGCGAGAGCGCCAGCTCGGTCTGCACGCCGCGTTTCGTGCCCATCAGCTCGTGCCATTCGTCCACGACGACGCAGCGCAGCGCGGCGAAGCGCTCTCGCCAGTCCTCATAGGACTGGAGGATGGAGAGACTCTCGGGCGTCGTGACGAGCGCGTCGGGCATCGTCCTGCGCTGCCGCAGTTTGACCGACGAGGACGTATCGCCGGTGCGGCTCTCGACCCGCCAGCCGACGCCGAGGGCGTCGCACGCCTGTTGGAGGGCGAGGGTGGTGTCCGCCGCGAGGGCGCGGAGCGGGGTCAGCCAGAGAGCCTTGAGCCCGGGTGTCGCGTCGCCGCTCGATCGGACGCCCTCCAGCACGGGTCCCAGCCAGACCGCCACGGTCTTGCCCGAGCCGGTAGGGGAGTGCAGCAGGCCGGACTGACCTCGGAGGTAGGCCGCCCAACATTCGATCTGGAACGGAAAGGGGGTCCACCCTCGCTCTCGGAACCAGCCCAGGGCGGGACGGAGGGACTCATCGACCGCGGCGCCGCGGGAATCGGCCTGGATCGGGGTTCTACGGGTCGCTCCGGGCATTTCGATTAGGGTATTGTTCGTCCATCGATTATCAACCCGATCAGGCGCCGAGCGACGCCGGGATCATGGTCCGGAAACCCCTCGTTTCCGCCCGTAGACGCAAAAAAATCTCAGTCGAAACCCTTCGGGACTATTGCAAGCGACCCGCTCAGGTGTAGATTCTTGGATGGTCTACCGGCGCCTCGGCGTCGGCGGAGACGGGCTGTGGAGGAACACGTCACCCTCTTCAGCGAGAAGGAATGAGTTGCTCGGTGAGACGTCCGTCTCAACTCATCGAGTGCTGCCGTCGGTTCGTTCGACCTGTGTCGGTCCTCACGCCGGCGTTGCAGTGAAGAGGCGCCTTTTTAGGAGAGAAGAACACATGAAGAAGGTCCTGCTTAGCGCGGCCGTTCTGGCGATGACCGCCGGCGCGGCGATGGCCTCGCAGCTCTCTGCGACGGCCGGTTTCCAGAACAGCAAGTTCGAGGTTCCCGGCGGCAACGTCGGCGCTCCTCGCGGCGTGACGGGCCAGATCGTCAACGTCGACGTTTCGAACATGGAGTCCTGGGACCTCGTCTCCGACGCCAGCAATCAGGTCTTCCTGATCGACATCGCCGCGATGGCGGGCCTCGGCTCGGGCAGCACGGTCACCATGACCTCCATCGGCTGGGACGTCACGGGCGAAGCCCTCGGCGCCTCCTGGGCCTCCGAGATGCGCTTCTACTTCGATGACAACATCGCCCCCGACCTCTCGGGTCTCTTCCTCCGTCCGCTCGTCGGCAACAACACCCCCGGTCTGTTCTCCAACGCCTCCGCTGGCCAGATCGACCTGTCCGACAACGCCATCCCGAACATCGTGCTCCCCAACGGCATCCTCCGCCTCGAGGTGCACGAGACGTTCGATGACGTCGCTGACGCCATCGACGGCATCTGGCGCTCCGGCTTCCTCTTCGTCGGCATCGCCGAGATCCCCGCGCCCGGCGCGACGGCTCTCTTCGGTCTCGCCGGCCTCGCGGGCCTGCGTCGCCGCCGCTAATTGTTGAAGTCAGGATTGACTCCCGAATCAAGGCGCGGCCCCGGCATTGCCGGGGTCGCGTTCTTTTTGCCGCGCCCCGGCGCGCCGATCGGGTCATCATCCATGCGACTATCATCGCGCCCCGCCAACTTCGTGGAGCACTCACCATGCACGCACCAGCGCAGCAGCTTGCAGGCCGCTTCGACGCCGTCGAGAGGGAGGCCGCGCAGGCTCGCGAACGATTCCACGCCCATGCCGCGAACGAGGCCCGCGCCCTCACGCAGCGCTTCCAGAAGTTCGAGGCCGTCCGCGCCGAGATCCGCGAACTCTTCAAGCCCCGTCTCGACGCGCTCGTCCGGCGCATCCCCGACGCCAAACCCCTGGTCGAGTCCGGCGCGGACCGCGGCGAGATGCGCCTTATCCTGGGCCACACCACGGAATGCCCGCCGCTGGTGACGCTCACGATGGCGGTGTCCCACGATGGCCGCGCCGAGCGCGTCGTCCTCGACTACACGCTCTCCATCGTGCCAATCTTCATGGAGTTCTCGCCTAGCGCTCGCTTCGAGTCGCCGATCGAGCCCTTCGATTGCGATGGCGCCTCGCGCTGGATCGAGGATCAGCTCGTGGAGTTCCTGAAGACCTACAAGTCGATCCCGATGGTGGAGGCCTACCAGCGCGACTGCATGGTGCTGGACCCCGTCGCGCGCGTCTGGTTCGGCAAGGGTCTGGCCAAGGCGCAGCGGACCGCGGCCGGCGCGACGTACTACTTCGCCAGCGACGACGCCGCGCAGGAATTCGATCGTGATCCCGCCCGCTACACGGGCCAGGCGGCCGGAAACAAGTGAGCGTCATCAAGCTCCAGCGCGTGCTCGAAACCATCCGCGTCGAACCGGGCAAGAAGGCCCGGCTCTCCGAGCGAGACACCGACTGGCGCGACGAGCCCGAGCTGCGCGGCCTGACGTCGGACCAGCTCAAGGGACGCGCCAAGGACGTCATCGAGCGCAGTCTGAACGAACTGACCGACGCGCAGGAGCGCCTCTGGGCCGACGATCGACGCTCCGTGCTCGTCGTCCTCCAGGCCATGGACGCCGCGGGCAAGGACAGCGCGATCAAGCACATCATGTCCGGCGTCAACCCGCAGGGCTGCACGGTCCGCTCCTTCAAGCAGCCCTCCGCCGAAGAGCTCGATCACACGTTCCTCTGGCGCTCCATGAAGGCGGCGCCGGAGCGCGGCAAGATCGTCATCTTCAACCGCTCGCACTACGAGGACGTCCTCGTCGTCAAGGTGCACCCGAAGATCCTCGACACGCAGAAGCTCCCGCCCGGCAAGCGCGGCAAGTCCTTCTGGAACGCCCGCTACGACGACATCAACGCCTTCGAGCGCCACCTCCATCGGAACGGCGTGCTGATCCTGAAGTTCTTCCTGCACGTCTCGAAGAAAGAGCAGAAGCAGCGCCTGCTCGCCCGCCTCGAAAACCCGGACAAGCTCTGGAAGTTCTCGATGGCCGACCTGCGCGAACGCGACTACTGGAATGACTACATGGACGCCTACGACGACATGCTCACCGAGACGAGCACCGCGTGGGCCCCGTGGCACGTCGTTCCCGCCGACCACAAGTGGGTCACCCGCGCCGTCATCGCCTCCGTCATGGCCCACGAGATCGACAAGCTCGACCTGCAGTTCCCCGAGCCCGACCCCGAGCTCGTGAACTCGCTCGACGAGGCGCGTCGCCGGCTCGAGGCCGACTGATCGCGCCCTAATGCGCCGCCGCAGGAGTCTTCGCCGCTTCCGGCGCCGCGTGCTTGCGCCCGAACAGCTTGTCCGACACGCCCTGGATCGCCACGTACAGGACCGGCGTGAACACCAGGCCCAGGAACGTGTTGCCGATCATGCCGAAGAACACCGCCGTGCCGATCGCCTGCCGGCTCGCGGCGCCGGCGCCCGTCGCGATCATCAGTGGCAGCACGCCGAGGATGAACGCCAGCGCCGTCATCAGGATCGGCCGCAGCCGCTGACGCGACGCCTCGATCGCCGACTCGCGCACGCTCTTGCCCTGTTCGTGATACGCCTTTGCGAACTCCACGATCAGGATCGCATTCTTGGCGCCGAGGCCGACCAGCAGCACGAGCCCGACCTGCGTGTAGATGTTGTTGTCCATGCCGCGCCAGATGAGCCCGCCCATCGCGCCGAGCATCGCCAGCGGGATCGAGAGGATCACCGAGAGCGGGATGATCCAGCTTTCGTAGAGCGCCGAGAGGATCAGGTACACCACGACCAGCGCCATCGCGAACACGACGATCGCCTGGCTGCCCACCAGCTTCTCCTGGTACGACAGCGCGGTCCACTCCGGGACAACGCCAGGCGGCAGCTTCGCCTCGGCCATGCTCTCGACGATCTTGAGCGCCTCGCCCGACGACACGCCCGGCGCCGGAGCGCCGCGCAGCACCGACGAAGGATAGAGGTTGTAGCGGATCACCCGATCCGCCCCCATGCTCTCCTCGACGTGCACGACGGCGCCGAGCGGGATCATGTCGCCCGCCGGCGAGCGCACTTCGAGCCGCTTGATCGCGTCCGCCTGCGCACGGAACCGGCTGTCCGCCGACACCGTGACCTGCCACGTGCGCCCGAACAGATTGAAGTCATTGACGTAGAACGGCGCAAGGTACCCCGTCAGCGTCGAGAAGACGTCCTGCAGGGGCAGCCCCATCGCCTTGACCTTCTCGCGATCCACGTCCACGTAGAGCTGCGGCACCGCGGCTCGAAAGGCGCTGTTCACCGCCGTGAGCTTCGACTGCGCGTTGCCGTCCTGCACCAGCCCCTGCGTCACGTCCTGCAGCGCATAACGCCCGATGCCCGCGCGATCCTCGACGCGAAGGTCAAACCCCGTCGCGTTGCCCAGCCCGTCCACCGCCGGCAGGCCGAAGACCACGCAGATCGCGTCCGGGATCGCGCTCAGCCGATGACGCAAGTCCGCCACGATGGTGTCGAAGTCGCGCCCGAGCGGCAGGCGCTCCTCCCAGTCCGTCAACCGCACGAAGAAGAAGCCGTAGTTCGATCCATTGCCGTTGAGCATCGAGAACCCGGGCAGCGCGTTGAAGCTCTCGACGCCCTCGACCTCGGGCAGGATCGCCTCGACCTTCCTCACCGCGTCGCTGGTGCGCTCGAGCGATGACGAATCGGGCATCCAGACCTCGATGAGCACGAGCCCGCGATCCTCGTCCGGAACGAACCCGGTCGGCACCGCCTTGAAGGCCAGCGCCGTCGCGATGCCGCACGCCGCGAACGCCGCGAGCGTGAACACGATCACCGCCGGGTGCACGAGGAATCGGACAATGGCCGCGTACCCGCCCGACAGCCCGTTGAAGACGGCGTTGAAGCCGCGCGTGAACCGGTTGGCCTTCTTGCCCGGCTTATGGGCCTTCAGGACCATGCCGCAGAGCGCCGGCGTGAGCGTCACGGCGCAGATGCCGCTGAGCAGCGTGCTGCCGGCGATGATGAGCGCGAACTGCCGGAAGAGCTGGCCGCTGATGCCCGGAAGGAACGCCGTGGGCACGAACACCGCCATCAGCACGACCGTCATGCTGACGACCGGCGCGAGCACCTCGATCATCGCCTTGCGCGTCGCCTCCTTGGGTGGCAGGTGCTCCTCGGTCATAATGCGCTCGACGT
>JBGTSD010000020.1:0-39939 GCA_041940385.1 Phycisphaerales bacterium
GAGCCGCTGTTCTTCCTCGACTACATCGCGGCCCATCGCATCGTGCCCGAGCAGCTCTCCGACGTCGTGAAGGGCATCTCCGAGGGCTGCCGGCAGGCCGGCGCTGCGCTCCTCGGCGGCGAGACGGCGGAGATGCCGGGCGTCTATCCCGAGGGCGAGATCGATCTCGCGGGGTTCGCCGTGGGCGTGGTGGAGCTCGAGCGGGCGATGAGCCGCGAACGCGTGGAGGCGGGCGACCTGGTGATCGCGCTGGAGTCCGACGGCGTGCACTCCAACGGGTACTCGCTGGTGCGCGCGGTCGTGAAGGAGGCCGGGCTGGACCTGAAGAAGGTCTACAAGGAGCTCGACGCCAAGCGGCCGCTCGGCCACGTGCTGCTGACGCCGACGCGCATCTACGCCAAGCCGATCGTGGCGCTCCAGCGGGCGTACACGGTGAAGAAGATCGTGTCGGGCATGGCGCACATCACCGGTTCGGGCCTCGGCGACAATCTCGAGCGCGCGCTGCACTCGAAGGTGGACGCGATCCTCGACCCAGCGAAATGGCCTGTTCCGCCGGTGTTCACCTTCCTCCAGAAGCACGGCAACGTGGACGAGGACGAGATGCGGCGCGTCTTCAACATGGGCGTGGGATACTGCCTGATCGTCCGTCCGACGTTCGCGAAGTCGATCGTGCAGCGCCTGAAGCGCGCGGGCGAGCGGCCTCACCTGATCGGCGAGATCGTCAAGGGCGCCGGACGCGTCCGGATGACCGACCGGATGTAGATCGAATTCAGACCCCGAGGGCCTCGGCGGCTTCGTTGCGGTCCGTGAGCACGGTCAGCGAGCGCGCCTGCTCGTCGGTCATGCGCTGCTGGGCTTCGCGCACTTCGCGCGCGATCTGCTTGGCCGAGTCGAGATTGGTCAGCGCGTACCGCGCCGCCGCGGCCGTGACCTGGAGCAGGTCGTCGGGCGGGGGAATGGTCCGGGAATGCTCCGCGACCTTCTGGAGCACGTCCTTGGCGCTGACCGGCTCGCCCCGCACGAGCGAGGGGCTCTCCGGCAGCAGGCTGCGAGCTCGGAGCCCCTCCGTGCGAAGCTCCGGCCCGTAGCCCGCGCCGCCGTTGATTGAGCTGTACCCGTCCATGGTTCAGCCTCCGCCTGCGTGCAACCGGCACGCTTCGGCGCATCGATTCATTCTCAACGATGTCAAAGGGACGCGCCGTTGCCAAGGCGCATCACCCAAGGTCGACGGGCCGCGCCGCTCCAATCCGCACAATCGTTGCAGACCCACCCGAGCCCGTCGGCTTGTCCGCGGGCCTTACTTCTGGATGGTCGGCTGCTCGAGGTCGCGCTGGAGACTTCCGGCGGCGGTGGCGGGGTCCGCCTCGCGGAGGGTGTCCCGGAGCAGCGTGGCGAAGCGGGCGACCGTGGCGTCGCCCGAGCTCAGGGCCCGGTCGTAGAGGGGGTTCTCCGGGTCAGGCACGCGCGAGGCCAGGGCCGCGAGCATCACCACGGGCGACTCATCCCTGGCCGCGACCTCGTCGAGTCGCGTCGTGTCGGTTCGCAGGAACGCCGAGCCGACGACGAGCATCGCGAGGGCGCGCTCGAGCTCGGTCATGGTGGCGCAGCGGTTGGCGACCGCGGCGTCCATGGTGTTGATGAAGTTCTGGCTCTCGGGGCTATTGGGATCCTCCTTCGCGAGGAGGATGCCGGCGCGGACGTAGAAGAGTTGCTCCAGCAGGGTGCTGCCCTGGGCGCTCTCGAACGCCGCGGCCATGCCGTCGAGCGTCGAGCCGAGCGGACCGATGCCGGACTGCGAGATGACGGGCACCTCGGTGGTCAGCGACATGACGCCCGGGAGGTACTTGCCCTGCTGGTCGAGGCGGAAACCCTGCACGGCGCGCCAGCGCATGGTGAGCGAGCGATTGGCGAGCCCGTCGAGCGCCTGGCCGACCCAGCCCTGCGACGCCCAGACGCGCGCCGTGAGCGATTCGCCCGGCATCAGGCGCAGGCGACGATCGATGTCGGCGACTTCGACCTGGAGGCCCGGCGGGCTGTACTGGCCGTCCACGAGCAGCGTCGGCGCCAGCAGGATCCGCGAGTCGAGCGGCTTGCCCGCGCCCACGGCGAGCGGCATGCGCCCGACGTTGCGCAGCGTGATCTCCATCGAGAGACTGTCCAGCGGGCTGATGCGCTCCGGGACGGGCTGCACAGCGAGGTGCATCCAGCTTCGCGGATCGGTCGTCATGTCGTTGATCCAGACCGGCACGTTGGCGATGTACGCCTCGAGTCGACGCGCGGTGTCCGTCGGCGCCAGGGTCGTGCCCAGCATGGTTTCGACGCGTCGGCGCGAGAAGGCGCCCAGCAGCGTCTGCGGCTGTTCGAGGGCCAGCGTCGCGTAATGGCGCTGCGCCTCCTCCGTATTGCCCTCCGCCTCGGCGAGAAGGCCGAGCCCGAGGCGCGAGCGGGGGTCCCGATCCGCCTGGGACTCCAGGAGCGTGCGCGCCTCGTCGAAGCGCCCCTCGCGCACCGCGAGCAGGCCGCGGTAGCGCGTGGTCGCCATCTCGTTGAGTTGGCCGGACTCTGCGAGGCCCTCGATGTCCTTCGCGGCAAGGTCGGTCTGGGCGCCGGACCAGAGGCGCATCCAGAGAATCTCCGACATCAGGCGCAATCGAACGTCCGCGATCTGCTCCGGCGTCATCGACTGGCCCATGGGGCCCTCGATCAGGCCCATGGTCTCCGCGGCCGTGTTGACGATGTTGCGCAGCGAGGCCTCGGCGGCGCCGGCGCGCCCCAGCGAGAGGTTCACCGCCATGCGCAGCGCCTCCATCTCCGGAGGAAGACGCGTCGCCTCGAGCGGTGCGCCCGGATCCCTTCCCTGCGCCTGCGCGTACGCGATCTCCATGCTCCGCTGCTGGCGCATCTGCTGCTCGACGGCGGTCAGCGACTGCAAAAGCTGGTCCGAGCCCGCCGCCTGCCAGATGCCCACCAGCGCCTCGAGCTGCATGTCCATCGTCGGCGCCGTGCCGGCGCGCGCGTACATGTTCGAGCCGCTGTTCTGGAACCGCTGCGCGGCGAGGAACGCCCCGTGGGACCGCAGCTCGCGCGCCAGGTTCAGGTGGGCCGAGGGGTCCACCGGGTCGGACATCAGCACGTTCAGCAGCATTTCGACGCGGCCCAGAGGATCGCGCGATCGCTCCGTGTAGTACGTCGCCGCAAGCACCGCGGCGTCCTTGTTCGTCGAGTCCAGTTGCGTCGCGCGGGTCAGCAGGCGGACGAAGCGATCATCGTCGCCGATCTCCTGCGCGAGAAGGGCCGCGTCGAGCGCGAGGCGGCTGCGCACGGCGCCATCCACACCCTCGCCCGCGGGGCCGAGGATGGTCTCGACCGCCTGGAGCCGGCCCTCGACGCTCTGGTGCGATGAAACCTTGTCCGACAGCAGACGAAGCTGCGCGACCTGATCGTCGGGAGCGATCGTCAGCAGCCGGCGCGTCGTCTCGAGCTCCTTCGCCTTGTTGCCCGCGCCGTGCCAGGCCTCGATCGCGCGCCGAACGAACGCCTCGCGCGTGGGATCGATATCCATCGCCATGTCCAGCGCGAGCGCGGTCAGCTCGAAGTCGCGCTCGGTCGGCGCCTGCGCGCGGCGCAGGTGCAACATCGGCAGACGCGCGATGCGCTCCGCCGCGAGGCGACGCGCCGTGTCCGACTCGCCCGCGAATCGATCGCCGCTTTGCGCGCGAGCGCCGCCCGACGCGAACACCGCCAGCAGCGCCGCCGCCGCGATCCCCGTCCAAGCTCCTCGACGACCGATTCGAATCGACTTCACCTTCATGCTCCCGCGGCCAGTATCGCCGCCAGCGTGCCCATCGCCCCCGCCACGAACGCTCCTCCGAACAACAACTCTCCCCAGCCCAGCACGGTTCGCCTCGATCCCGGAAACATTCGCTCCCCGACGATCGCCAGGAAGACGAACTGCCCCGCGGCGATCGCCGTCAGGCCCCCCAGGACCGCCGCCAGTGACAGACCCGGCCAGCGCGAAGGCCCGACCGTCGCCACCATGGCCCCGCCGACCACCAGAACGGCAGCCCACAGCGTTCCCAGGATCGCCAGCGCCACCAATGTCGCCCGATGCACGATCAAACGTCATCGCCTCCCTGCGATCGGCCCTCAAAGCCGGGAAACTGAGAATAACACCCGCCAAACGCCGCGGCCAACGGCGTTTGACGGGCGTATCGACCCCTCGATACGTTCGCTCCCCCTCGGCAACCCGTTCCCCGACGCTCCTATCCTCTGCCCGCACATGCTGAACCACGCCCAACGTCCCCGGTCCCGGTCCGTCGCCGCGCTCGCCCTCGGCCTGCTCACCCTGGCCGCCGCGCACGGGCAGCCCCTCCCCGACGACCTCCCCCGCGCCCAGTCGCTGAACGCCGCCCAGGTCCAGCAGGTGCAGGCCTTCGTCCGCCGAAACGCCGACGCCCTCAAGGCGGGCGACAGCGCCGCCGTACAGGAAGCCCGCAACGCGCTGCTCGCGCCGCTCGAGTCCGGCAGCGTCTCCGTGGCGTTCCGGCTCGCCATGAGCGAAGCCCTCGCCCCTGAACTGGCGGAGATCGCCCGCCGGCCGGACGAGCACGTCGCGTTCAACGCCGTGCGGCTCGCCGGCGCCCTCGCGACCGACGCCGCCGTCGACATCATTCGGCGCGCTCTTGCGGATCAGCGGGTCTCCGTTCGTTACGGCGCCACGCTCGGCGCGCGCCTGACGATCGAGGCCGTGGACGCCAAGCGATCGCCGCTGCCTCAGAATCAGCTCGATGCGCTCCTCGCGGCGCTCAAGGACGCGCTGCGAACGGAATCGGACCCGGAGGTCTTCGGCGGTCTGGTCGCAGCGATCGGCGCCGTGGATCGTCAGCGTCAGGGCGCCGCGCATACTCAGGCCCTCTCGGACCTCAGCCAGATCACCGGTCAGCGTCTCTCGAAGGAAGACGCGGGTGAGCCCGAGCCGGGGTGGGCCCGCGCCTACCAGCGGGCGATAGGCGCCGCGCAGGAGGCCGTCGCCAAGCAGCTCGCCGGCGGTTCGCTCGACCGTGCCTTCGCCCGGTCGGTGGCGACGGCCAGCGGGCAGGCGCTCGCCTACACCGCCCGGCGCATGAACGCCGAGGGCGAGCTCTCGGAGACCGAGCGCCCCGCGCTCCGCGACCTGGTCGCGTCCGCCGAGTTCGCGCTGATCTTCATCGACAACAGCATCGGCCAGCGGCAGCAGAACAACCGTCTGCTGCTCGACGCCTTCGAGGCGTCGGCGTCGCAGGGCCCGAAGCGGTTCCTCGACGAGGCGGCCAAGTGGGTCGGCCCGCAGGGCATCCTGACCAAGGACCCCTACGAGCGAGCAGCGTTCAACACCGGGCGCTGAGCGCCTCGCTTCCGGGTAGTCTGCCCACGTCATGACGCGCGTGCTCATCACGCTGCTCGTGCTGGTGATCGGCGCGCTCGCCGCGGTGGTCGGCGACCGCCCGCGCCCCCGCGCCGATCTCACCTACATCGACAACCAGCCCGCGTTCACGCTCGATCCGCAGCGCTGCGCGTACGAGCAGGACCTCCGCCTCGTCGGTGCGCTGTACGACGGGCTCGTCCGCTGGGATCCGTACACGTTCGACGTCGTCCCCGGCATCGCAGACCGTTGGACGATCTCCGACGATGGGCGCGTCTACACGTTCCACATCCGTGAGAACGCGCGCTGGTCGAACGGCGATCCGATCGTCGCCGGCGACGTGATCTACTCCTGGCGCCGGGCGATCATGCCCGATACCGCCGCGGACTACGCCAAGGCGCTCTTCCACGTCCGCGGCGCCGAGGCGTTCTTCCAGCATCGGGCCGACCAGCTCGCTTCCTTCGCCGCGAGACCGGCCGCCGAGCGCACCCGCGCCGCAGCGGAGTCGATGTGGGCGGACTCGCTCCGCGCGTTCGACGAATTGGTCGGCCTCTCGGCGCCGGACCCGCGCACGCTGATCGTCGAGCTGGAAGAGCCCACGCCGTACTTCCTCGACCTCTGCGCGTTCCCCGCGCTCTATCCCGTGCATCCAAAGACGGTGGAGCGCTGGACATCGGTGGACGCGGCGACGGGGCGCGTCGATCAGCAGCACGACTGGACCAAGCCGCCGCGCCTCGTGTCGAGCGGCGCGTTCGTGCTCTCCGAGTGGCGGTTCAAGCGCGACATGCGCCTGGTGCGCAATCCGTTCTATTGGAAGAAGGAGCGCGTCGGGCTGGAATCGATCGAGATCCTCGTCGTGGAGGACCCGGCGACGGCCGTGCTGGCGTACCAGACCGGCGCCGCGGATTGGCTGACGGATGTGCTGGTGGACTACCTGCCCGAGATGCTGGACAGCGGCATGGCGGACCTGCACGGCCATTCGCGGTTCGGGACGTACTTCTGGTCGTTCAACTGCACGCCGACGTTGACCGGCGGCAGGCCGAATCCATTCTTTGACGCGCGCGTTCGTCGCGCGTTCGCACTGGCCGTGAATCGCGCGGACATCGTGGACAAGGTTCGGCGGGTCGGTGAGGCCGCGTCTTCGACGCTGATTCCGCCCGGCAGCATCGCGGGGTACGACACCGATCGCTCGGTCACCGGGGTGTCGTTCGATCCCGACGCCGCGCGTGCACTGCTCGCCGAGGCCGGCTGGTCCGATCGCGATGGCGACGGCGTTCCGGAAGACACCGCCGGCGAGCCGTTCCCCGTGGTCGAGATGCTCTGCTCCACCGGCTCGTACCACCAGGACATCGCGCTCGCGATGAGCGCGATGTTCCTCGAGAACCTTGGGGTTCGGACGCGCCTCGTCCAGAAGGAATCCAAGGCCTACCGCGACGACCTGCGCCGACGCGACTACATGATGGCCCGCGGCGGATGGTTCGGCGACTACGGCGACCCCACCAGCTTCCTCGACATCCACGCCACCGGCGACGGCAACAACGACCGTGGCTACTCCAGCCCGCGCTACGACGCGCTTCTCGCGCAGGCGCGGAGCGAGCCCGACCCGGCAGAGCGGATGGTCATTCTCGAAGACGCGGAACGCCTGACCATGGAGGAGGACCTGCCCGTCCTCACGCTCTGGACGTACCGGCAGTTCTACCTCTTCGATCCCGCGGTCGTGCGCGGCGTGAGCCCGCACCCGCGCATGCTCCAGCACCTCGAGTATCTCTCGGTCACACGCGAGGAAGGCGGGGCGCCATGACGGGGCTCATCCTTCGCCGACTCGCGCAGGCGCCGCTGATCCTGCTTGTGATCTACACGGTCACGTTCGTGCTGGCGTGGGCATTGCCCGGGAGCGCGGTGCTGCGCGACGAGGGCCGCGCGCCGCCGCCGGAGGTTCTCGCGGCTATGGAGGCCCGCTACAACCTCGACAACCCGGTCGCGTTCTACGTCGGCTACCTGAAGGGCGTCGTCACACGCTTCGACTTCGGCCCCTCGCTCCGGTACGCCGACTGGAGCGTCAACGAGATCCTCGCCGGCTCGCTGCCGATCTCGATCGCGCTCGGCCTGCTCGCCATCGCGATTGCGCTCGGGATCGGACTGTCGGTGGGCGTCGCTGGAGCATTGCGGCCCGGTTCGTGGCTCGACGCCGCGACGCTGTCGCTGGCGCTGATCGGCGTCAGTCTCCCGGCGTTCGTGATCGGCACGGCGCTGCTGATCGTCTTCCCGGTCTGGCTGGGCTGGGGGCGCGTCGGGTCGTGGGGGGGGATCGGCGATGTCGTGCTTCCAGCAATCACCCTGAGTCTGCCCTTCGCGGCGTACATCGCCCGTCTCACCCGCATGGGCATGATCGAGGCGATGGACTCCGACTTCGTCCGCACGGCGAAGGCCAAGGGGCTGTCCGAGCGGGCCGTCGTCCTCCGGCACGCACTGCCCAACGCGTTTCTCCCGGTGCTGAGCTATCTCGGCCCGGCGGCCGCGGCGGCGATGACCGGGTCGTTCGTGGTGGAGAAGGTCTTCAACGTCCCCGGGGTCGGCCAGCACTTCGTCAACGCGGTGCTCAACAAGGACCTGTTCCTCATCATGGGCGTCGTGCTGGTGTACGCGGCGATTCTCATCGCTCTGAATCTTCTCGTGGACGTCCTGTACCGCTGGGTCGATCCCCGCATCGCCTAGCCGGCGTCGGCAGGATCTGCGCCTTTGGTCTTGGCGTCGTGCTCAGGAGGGGGTTGCTCGAGCCGCGTGACCTTGCCCTCCGTCGCTTCGACGCGACGCCGGAGCGAGTCCAGATGTCGCTGGAGGGAGAGCACGTGATCGTGCAATTCCTCCAGTTGACGCTCCACGAACCCGATGGATTCCTCGATCCGTTGCAGCCGGGGTTCGTCCACATCGCCTCCTTCCGCTTGCAAGGTCAGCCCCTCGCCTGTGTAATCCCACGCCGATGCGTCACATTCTCCCCTCGTTCGCGTTCGCCGGCCTCGCCATCGCCCAGATCGCCGCCGCCGAGGAACTCAACCTGAACACCTCGCTCGCGTTCGACGCGGATGATGCCCGCGCCGTGATGGCGTCGCAGGATCAGCCCGGCGCGGCGGATCCGGCTCAGCCGGTCTCGATGCAGCCGATCTTCGGCCAGCCCGGGCACTGGTGGGGCCAGATCGGCGGCGGATACGCCGCGGAAGCGGTGGAGAAGGACGCCGCCCACGACATCAACCTCGCCTTTACGGCCTCGACCTTCCTTGTCGAGGACTTCGAACTGATGCTGCAGCTCGGCGGCTGGTACTTCGATCAGCCCGGCGACAATGCCTGGGGTCTGAACTTCAACCTGCTCTTCCGCTGGCACTTCCTCAGCTTCGACACCTGGACGCTGTTCATGGACGGCGGCGCGGGCATGCTCGCCACGACGGACCTCGTGCCGGACGGCGGCACCGGCTTCAACTTCACGCCTACGGCCGGCGGCGGCGCCACGATCAAGCTCGGGCAGTCCGCGAACCGGCTCGTCCTCGGCGTCCGCTGGCACCACATCTCCAACGCCCGCATCGAGGGCGAGGACCGCAACCCCTCACGCGATGGCATCATGGGGTACGTGGCGTTCCAGTTCCCGTTCTGATTTCCGCGTGCCGGGGCGCTCAGTAGCCCCGCGGATGCCGACGCATCCACGCCCACGCGGTGGCGATGATCTCGTCCAGCTCCGTCACCCGCGGCGCCCAGCCCAGCTCGCGCCGGACCTTCTCCGCGCTCGCCATCAGCACCGGAGCATCGCCGGGTCGCCTTGGCCCAGCCATGACGGGGATCTCCCGGCCCGTAACCCGCGCGCAGGCGTCGATCACCTCGCGCACGCTGAACCCGCGCCCGAGGCCGAGGTTGTACAGCCGCTCGTCGTTTCTGGAGGATTCCAGCGCGTCGAGCGTGAGCAGGTGCGCCTCGACGAGGTCTTCGACGTGCACGAAGTCGCGCACCGCGGTCCCGTCCGGCGTGTCGTAGTCCGTGCCCATGACGCTGACGTGCTCGCGCAGGCCGAGCGCTGCTTGGAGCGCGATCGAGATGATCCGCGTCTCCGGGTCGCGGAATTCGCCGATCAATCCTGACCGGTCGCAGCCGGCGACGTTGAAGTAGCGCAGCGCCGCCCAGGCGAACGGGCGGCCCTCACTCTTCCGTGCCGCGGCGTAGTCGCGCAGCGCATCCTCGAACGCCGCTTTCGAGCGCCCGTAGGGATTGATCGGCGCACGGGGCGTGGTCTCGTCGATTGGGATCGATTCCGGCGGCGGCGCGCCGTACACGGCGCACGTCGAGGAGAAGACGAACCGCTCGACACCCTCCGCCTCGCACGCGCGCAGGAGCGCGATCGCGGCCCCGGTGTTCACCCAGTGGTAGAGCAGCGGGCGATCGACCGACTCGCCGACATAGGCCACGCCGGCAAAGTGCATGACGTCGCGGACGCCGTGCGTTCGGATCGCGGCGCGGACGGCGCCCTCGTCCTCGATGCCCGCCTCGACGAAATCCACGCGACCCGGTGCGAAGCGCCGGAGGGCCTCCACCGCGCCGAGATGGCCTCGGAAGAGGTTGTCCACGACGACCACGCGATCGCCCCGATCCAGCAGCCGCTTGGCCGCGTGCGAACCGATGTACCCGGCCCCGCCTGTCACGAGGATGCTCATGCAGACCCACTATCGGCGCTTCGCGCCTCGGTGTCCCGGTATCCTCTCCGCCCATGCCCGAAGCCCAGCCGCAGCCCCATGGATACCGCGCCGATCCGGCGATGACGCCCCGGTTCACCGTTCCCGCCGCGTCCGGGTTGTTCGTCCGCGGGGTCGCGATGGGCGCCGCGGACATCGTGCCGGGCGTCTCCGGCGGCACCATCGCGTTCATCACGGGGATCTACGAGCGGTTCATCGAGGCGCTGCGATCGCTCTCGCCCGCGTTTCTCTTCGCGCTGCTGCGGGGCCGCCCGCGCGAGGCGCTGAGCCGCGCGCTCGCCATCCACTGGGCGACGCTGATCCCGCTCGGCGCCGGGATCGGGCTGGCGATCGTGGCGATGAGCAAGGTCATCACGTCGCTGATGGACCGCCACCCGGGGCCGACGTTCGCGTTCTTCTTCGGCCTCATTCTCGCGTCGGCGTGGATGCCCTTCGCCCGCATGCGCACCCGCACCGCGGCCCACTACGCCGCGGCGCTCGTCGCCGCCGTCGCGACGTTCTTCTTCGTCGGCCTGCGCCCCGCGGACCTGCGGACCGATCTCCTGCGCGATGATGCGCCCGGCGCCGCCGCGACGCTCGTCTACACGGCCAAGCTGCACACACCGGGCGAGGTCGCGGAGCTGCTCGCGCTCCACGGCGCCGGCGCCTCGGCGGTCGCGCTCCTCGACCCCGACCTCGTCCGCGACGAGGTCGCGCTCGAATCGACGACGCCCATCCACTACTTCGACACGCCCGAGGAACTCGCGGCGCACGCCAACGCGTCCGGGCCGCTGCGCGTCGTGGCGCCGGCGCGGGCGTCGCTGGCGTGGATCTTCGTCTGCGGCGCCATCGCCATCAGCGCGATGATCCTGCCGGGCATCTCGGGCTCGTTCCTGCTGCTCTTCCTCGGCCAGTACTACGCCGTGCTCGCGGCGATCCACGGGGCCATCCACGCCGGTTTACACCTCGCTGGACGTGCGCCCGATCCGATCGACGTGCTCTCCGGCAAGCAGTGGTGGTCCGATCCGCTGTTCCTCGGCGTCTTCGGCTTCGGCGTGCTCCTCGGCCTGGCCACCTTCAGCCGACTCGTGTCGTTCCTCTTCCACCGCGCGCACGACGTCACCATGGCGGTGCTCACCGGATTCATGCTCGGCGCGCTGCGCCAGCCCGGCGAGGTGGTGCTCGACTCCGCGTCCGGCAGCGCGAACGGCTATTGGCCGCTCGTGGCGCTCGTCGCCGTCGCCGGCGTCGCGCTCGTGCTGACGCTGTCCTTCGTGGACGCCCGAGCCCGGCGCGCCGCCGCGGTGGAGTAGTTCGTCCCCACGCGCGCACCCGCGGCGAAGATCGCCTCCGCGTCGGGCGTCTCGAGCGCATCGCGGGCGCCGATCGGCTGGCCGCACTCGGGGCACACGCCGGAGAGATTCCCCGCGAGGTCGTACGTGCAGCGTCTGCACGCGGCGCGCGGCAGCCGGCGCTGCGTCGCGAAGAGCCACGCCCCCGCCATGATGACCACGCCGTACGCCGTCGGAACCACGACGATCATGTGCACGGGCATGTCGTGCCCGGCGAGCAGCCAATGGTAGACGCCCCAAGCCGCCAGCGCAACAGGGATGGGGCTCAGCAGCGCGACAACGAGGCCGGCCGTCGTGCGGCGCATGAAATATGCGGCGGACCACACCACCGCCGCATAGATCACAAAGATCACCACGTCGCACGCTCCCTGATCCGCCGGCGACGCGCCGCCGGCTGTTTCACTCTACGCGTGGGTTCGCAGCGCGGCTCCGCCCGGACGCAGGCGAGGCCAAAAACAGGGACGGCCGCGCTCTCGCGCAGCCGCCCGGAGGGAGAAAGAGAGATCAGGTTCGCACGAGCCGGAGCGCGTCCCTGCGCTCCGCCACGTGCGAGGAGTCTTTCAGGAAAGGAGCTGACGGACCTCCTGCAGCGCGTCGGGCAGGCCGTCGTGGATCGCCTGCGCCTGCTCGCGCGTCAGCTTCGCCACGTCGAGCACGTCGTCGCCGATGTCCGTGGTGATCAGGTCGAGCCGGAACCCCATGCCGCGCTGCGCGGCGATGTGATCCGCGATGTGCACGATCGACGGCAGCAGACGCTGCTCGGGCGGGAGCGACATCGGGTCGTGGTGATGGCCCGCGGCCATGGAGAGCGTCTGCGGGAACTTCCACTTGCGGCTGAGCGCCTCGCCGAACATCTGGTGATCGGCGCCGTAGACCTCGCGCTCGATCGTGAGCATCTCGTTCTTCGGCACGCCCTTGGAGTCCGCCTGGAGCGACTCGACGACCTTCAGCAGCTTCTGCCGGTCGTACTGCAGCTCGACGACGACGCCGATGTCGTGCATCAACCCCGCGAGGAACGCCTCGTCGGGAAGGCCGAGCCCGAGCGTCACCGCGACCTGGCGCGCGCCCGTCGCCACGGCGATCGAGTGCGTCCAGAGATCGCGCGCCGAGAAGGCCTGGCCGAGTTCACCGCCGCGGAAGAGCTTCACGAGACTCGCCGCGACCGCGATGTTCTTCACCGCGTTCAGCCCGAGCAGCACGATCGCGCGATCGATCGACGCGACCTGGCCGGGCAGGCCGTAGAAGGCCGAGTTGACGACCTTCAGGATGCGGCTGCACAGCGCGGGATCGTTGCTGATCATGCGCTGCAGGTCCTGCGCCGTGGACGAGGGGTCCTCGACCAGCTCGACGATGCGGAGCGTGACCTCCGGCAGCGTCGCGATGTGATTGATTTCCTGGATGGCCGTAGCGACCACCGAGCCGGTCTGCGTCGCGCTGCTGCTCATCGCCGCATATCTCCTTGTCCCTCGTCAAGACAAGCCGGATTGGCTGGGGCGAGCATCGGCCACCCGGGCGCGCGACTTCGGCCCGGTCGCCGGCAACGCCCGCGAACCTGACCATCTGGTCCGTCTGTGACCCCCGAACCCGGGCCCCCGTGGCGTCAACGTCTCAATAAACAGAGCGCTTGCGCAGCCGAGGCCCCGCGACCCCGACTTCTGCGAGCGTTGCGGCGACCCGCCTGCCCGTCCGGCCGTCGCCGTAGGGATGCGCGAGGTCGCCCGGACGGCGCGCCATGGCCTGCTCGACCGCCGCGAGGACGTCCGACTCGCGCTCGCCGCAATCGACGACGTTTCCTGCTCGCTCGCGGCCGGCCTGGCGCGCGCCGACGTTCACCACCGCGATCGCCGGGCGGATCGCCGCGGCCTCGATCAGCCCCGCCGACGAGTTTCCGACGAGCGCGCCGCCGCGCGACGCGCACGCCTTCAGCAGGCCGACGAACCGGTCCCGCGGCAAGTGCTCCACGACGCGCACGCCGGCCTGCTCGATCGCGCGCATGATCCCGGCGCGCCCCGGATCGTGATTCGGCGACATGGCGAGGATCCGCCGTCCATGCAGCGCGCGCAGCGACGAAGCCGCGGCAGCGTGCTCGTCCTCGTCGCTCCGCCCGATCGGGTGCATCAGGAACACGACCTCGGGAGCGCCATGCTCGCCGAACTCGCGCTCGTCCATTGCCGGGATCTCGGCCAGTCCGTCCACGGCGGGCGAGCCGACGACGCGCACGTCCTCGGGCCGCTCGCCCATGCGCCGGATCCGCTCGGCGGACGCCTCGGTCGCGGGCAGGTGCAGGTGCGCGAGCTTGGTGATGGCGTGTCGCATCGCCTCGTCCGCGACGCCCTCGGCGCGATCGCCGCCGTGCAGGTGCGCGACGCCCACGCCGCCGATTGATGCGGCGCTTGCCGCGGCGAGCGCCTCGATCCGATCGCCGAGCACCACGACCCAGTCCGGCCTGATCTCCGCCAGCGCGCCCACGATCGCCGACACGCCCCGCCCAAGGGCGAGCGCGTCCTCGAGCCGATCCGGCATCGTGCGCTCGGCGCCCTGGCGCTGCATGGGGATCAGCGCATCGACGCCGAATTCTGTTTCGACTTCCTTCCACGTCTCCGCGGGCCGGATCAGGTGTGCGCCCATCGCGGCGACCTTCAACTCCAGCGCCTCGTGCGACCGGATTGCGCGCATGACCGTGCGCAGCAGGCCGAACTCCGCCCGCGTGCCCGTCGCGACGCACACGCGCAGGCGCTTCACTGCAGGTCCCCTTCGCTGAGCGGCAGGTCGGCGCCGACGTTCGTCGCGAGCCGCCGACCGATGACATCGTCCAGCCGCCACGGCTCGAGACCCGAGCCCGGGCGCTTGAACGTCACGTCCTCATGGCGCACGACATCGCCCGCGCACATCGCCCGGCGCAGCACGATCGACTGCCGCGACGCCAGCCGCACATCGCGCTCGACGTCCAGCACGCGCTTCGCGGTCGCCGTGTCCACTCCGCCAGCGATGCGCCGGCTGGTCGTCCACGATTCCTGCGACCACGCCCGGCGGGCGAGCGCGATGTAGTCGCGCATCTCGCCGGCGTCGAGCGAGGCGCTGTGGTCGGGCCCCGCGGCGCCCTTGTCATAGGTCAGGTGCTTCTCGAGCACGCACGCGCCCGCCGCGACCGCGAGCGCGCCCGTCTCGCTCCCCGACGTGTGATCGCTGTACCCCGTCGGCAGCCCCGTCGCCCGCGCGATCGCCTCGATCCCTGACAGCGCTGCCTGCTCCAGCGGCGTGGGGTACGAACTCACGCACTGCAACATCGCCAGCCGGTTCGCGATCCCGCTCAGCAACGCCGCGGCCCGGGTCACCTCGGCCATCGTCGCCGCGCCCGTGCTCACGATCAGCGGCCGCTCCGTCCCCGCCATCGCTTCGAGCAGCGGCCGATGCACGATGTCCGGCGAGGCGCTCTTGAACGCGTCGAACCCGAGCTCCGCGGCGCCGTCCACGAGCTCCACGCTGAAGACCGTGGCGATCGCGTGCACCCGGCGCGCGTGCGCCCGCTCGACGATCTTCTCCATCGCGCTCAGCGGCAGTTCCAGCCGACGCAGCATCGACACGGGATCGACCTCGCCCGCCTTGGCCTGGTACGCCGCGAGCCGCGCCGCGCTGCCCATCAGGCGCTCGGCCTCGAAGACCTGGACCTTCACCGCATCGGCGCCCGCGTCCGCCGCGGCGTCCACGAGCTGCAGAGCCCGGTCGAGCGAGCCGTCGTGATTCACACCGATCTCGGCGATGACGTACGGACCGACGTCCGCCGCTCGCCCGATCTCACGCCCGCCGATCTTCACGCGGACTTCCTCGCGATCGTCGGCGCCGCCGCGGCGCGCTTGCGCAGCAGCGCATCGGCCACGATCAGGTCGATCTCGCCGTCGATGTCCACGACCTCACCATCGTTCGTCACGACGCCTCGCCGGTCCGAGCCGAAGAACGCGTGCGGTCCGCTGGCGACGCCCGCGACCTGCAGGAACAGTGCGCAACGACGCACCACGAGCACGCCGCCGTCCGGCACGTGCGCCGGCGGCAGCTCCTGCCGGCGGAACACGCCGTGATTGAGCGTCGCCCCTTCCCAAGGCCGCACGGAGCCCGTCGCACCGTCCACGCGCGCCGTCCACCACGGATGGTGCTTGCCGACCGGCGCGTACGACTGCACGGAGTCCGCCATCGTGTCCTGGAGCATGCGCACCGCGCGATCGATCAGGCCTTCCGGACGCAGCGGCACGTTCCCGTAGAGCAGCACGATGGGGTCGCCGGGCGCGCCGGTCGATTCCGCCGCGAGCACCGCGTGACGCGCCGCGTCGTCCACCCGCGCCGTGTCGTTCGCCAGCTCGGGCGGGCGCCCGACAACCTCGACGCCCGCGGCCCGCGCCACGCGCGCGATCTCTTCGCCGTCCGTCGAGACGACGATGCGCGACACCGTCCGCGACTGCTTCGCGTCGTCGATCGTCCACGCGATGCACGGCCGCCCGGCCACCGGGGCCACGTTCTTGCCCGGCACGCCCTTGCTGCCCGCCCGCGCCAGAATCACCGCCAGAGCGCCCATCTCAAGCTCCTGTCCAGAGGTCCCTCGGATCGCCCTCGCCGCGCTGCGCCGCTTCGCGTCGCTCGCGCACCGTTCGCCAGAGCGCTGTCACATCCTGCTCACCGACCCGTCCGACGCCGCGCGATCCGGAAAGATCCCGCTCGTCGCTCACGACGGTCCCGTCGCACAGCACAAGCATGCGCTCGCGCCGCGCCCGCTCCGCCGCGGCGCGCGGCAGGGGCAGTGGGCGGATGCGCTCGCCCTCGTCCGCCCACTTCGGCGGATCACAGGGCATCGCGTCGATCACCGCGCCGCCGCACTGCAGCAGCCAGCGGGTGTAGAAGTCCTCGACCTGCTCGTAGACTGCGTCGCAGCGCGTCAACCGCGCCACGAGCCACGGCATCGGGAGCCAGCCGACCATCGCGCGTTGCACGAAGAGCCGCTCGAACGTGGCGTGCGCCTCGGCGTGACGATCTGTTCCCGTGAGCAACCGATAGGTTTCCGGCGCGGCAGTCAGCAGGTCCGCGCTCAGCACGTCCACGCCGCTCGCGAGGAGCGCATCGATGGGCGAACTGCCGCCGTTCGGCGTCAGCAGGTCCGTCCGCACGTGCACGCCCGCGGCGCCAAACTCCTTGGCCGCGCTCACGAACGCCGCGGCCTGCGGGTGCAGCAGCGGATCGCCCGCGCCCGCGAACGTCACGACCAAATCGTCGCGCTCCTGCGCCAAGGGGCGGATGATCGCCGCGAGCGTGTCGCGCGTCATCGGCGCCCGCGTCGATTCGGCCTGGCCCGCCCACGCCCAGCGCCGGCGGGCGCCGCCGAGCAGGCGCTCGGTGGTGAGTTCGATGGTGACGTGGCGCGGGGATGCGCCATGATCCACGCCGCGCGCGGCCTCGACGATCCGCTCTGCGCTCGCCTGCGTCCACTCGCCGCCGAGCGTGCGCGAGAGATGCGTGAACAACGCCGCGCCGTGCTTCGTGTCCGCGGCGAATCGCAGCCCCGCATCGCGCACGGCGGGCGGGACCTGCACGCACACCGGCGTCGCGATCGGATCCGCCTTCGGGCGCACCGGCAGGAAGCCGAGCAGCCCGCCCAAGCTCGCGAACACGCCGGCGCCGGACGACGCCTTCGCGAGGTCCGTCATGACGTGCCGATCGACGACGCATCCGGCCAGTCCGGGCGCCGCCTGGCAGAACGCCAGCCGATGCCGCTCGGGCTTCTCGATGTGCCGCTCCATAACCGCGTCGCAGAGCGCCGGGTCCACCAGCGCCCAGTCCGCGCCGACGACGAGGGCGGCGTCGATGCCGAAGCGCTCCATCGCCGGCGCCATCGCCTCGGGGGCGAGCGCTTCGTCGCAAATCGTGAGCCCGCCGAGGGCGCCGCGCCAGCTCGACGGCGCCCAGAGTCGCGCCGAGCGGATCGCGGCTCGCCGGTGCGCGATCGCCGCGCCCTCGCACGCGACGACCTCCGTCTCGATTCCGAGGGGCGCGCCATTCAAAAGTTCGCGCACCCGGTCCGGCTCGCTCGTGAGCAGCACCGCACGCCGGACGGTCTTCATCCGGGCGAGCCGCCTGAGCGTGAGGCGCAGGATGTTCTCGCCGCCGATGGTCGCGCCAAGGTCGCGCGCCGCGCCGAGCCCGCCGCAGGACGGATCGACGACGATCATCGCCGCCGTCGCGACCTTCGTGCGCGCCTCGAGGCGCTCGCCGGGGCTCTTCATCGCCTCGTCGCGCGTGCGCTTGGCGCCGCCGTGCAGGGCCTTGACCGCCGCGTCGAGGAGCGCGCCGAACTCGTCCGCGGCCTCCGCGAGCCACTCGAGGTTCTTTCGGTCCCGCTCGATCTGCTTCGCCTGGCGCTCCATCGGCGAGATCGCGTCGTCGAGGCGCAGACTCCGGTCCGTCCGCGCGCGGTTGAACGCGCCGGTCTGGTTGAAGCGGTGCGTCAGCTCATACGCCGGCTGGAGCGCGACCGCCTCGTCGCGCAGTGCATAGACCTCGTCGATGAGCTTCTCGACGAGCGCGCGTTCCTCCTGCCGCTCCGCCATCTCCGTGAGCAGCGGCGCCGCACGCCGGGAGAGCTGCGCGATCTTCCACACGTCCGCCCGCACCGAGCGGAGCCGGTCCTCGGCCTTCTTCAGTTGGGCGCCGTCCTTCGCGCGAATCGCACGCGGCAGCGAGGGCAGCGCGCCGCCGCTCTCGGGCGCGTAGAGCATCAGGAACTGCTCGAGGTCCATCGACGACGTGTGCGCCTTGCGCACGCCGCCCTCGGTCGCGTCGATCGTCGTCAGGCCCTTGGACTCGTCCGACTTGAAGTCGCGCTCGAACTGCGCGAGGTACGTGGACATCTGCTCGTCGGTGTAGATCGGACGCCCCAGGTGATCGACGGCCTTGCGCAGGATCGAACGCGAACGGACGATGCGCTCCCACTCGAGCATCTCGAGCGTGCGGAACGGGTTGAGTTCGCCGGCCCAGACATCGTGAATCGCCGCGCCCGCGGCGTAGTACTGCCCGTCCGTGAAGCCCAGGTCCTGCCCGATCAGCGCCACCGGATCGCACCCGAGGAAGCGCGCGAAGTAGTACGCGAGGTGCGCCACCGTCGCGCCCGCGGGCACCGCGCCGTGCGGGCTGGGTTCACCCTGCTCGACGCCCATGATGAGATCGAGCATGCTCGCGCCGGGGCAGCGGATGGCGCCGGGGAACGCGTCGAGGATCGCCGGATTCGCCTTGGGCTCCGCGATCAGCGTCACGCCTTCCACGTCCGACGCCGTCAATCCTTCATAGAACCGCCGGCTGATCTCGTGGTGGTCGAGCGCCGTCACGAAGTGCGGCCGGATGCCCGCCTTCAGCAGCGGCTTGAGCGCCGTCTGCACCGCCACGATCACGACGCGCTCGCGCACGCCGGGCCTGGCGAGCAGACGCATGTTCCGCTCGAGACTCGGCCCCGCCGCGACGACCACCGCCGGACGACCGGCGCAGCATCCCTGCAAGTCCGCCACGCCCTCGCCGCCGGCGTACCGATCGAGATTCATCAGCTCGTTGCGGACGGTGGTGTCCGTCTGCATCATCGTGGTCACGACGTTGGTCCGCACCGCCGAGACCACGCGCGCGAGCGTGCGTCCGAAATCGGCGCCGTTCGCGCCGATCCGGACCCGGCTCGGCGCGTGCTCCACGATCTCCATCCCCATCGCGACCAGGCCCTCGAGGCCCTTCAGGGCGGCGCTCAGCGCCGGACCGTCATCCGGCGCCGTCGCGAGGACGAAGTGCGTGGCGTGCATCCACGCCGAATGATCGATCCGCTCCAGCACCGCGCGCAGCAGGCCGACGTCCGGCTCGAAGACGATCATCGCGCCGTCGCGGCGCACGCGCTCGGCGAGTGCGCCGACGTGATGCCCCGCGCCGAAGCCCAGCACCGCGACGCCCGCCGCTTCCTGCACGTCCACGCTCGATGCGAATCGCTCCGCTTCCTCGCCCGGCTTCTTTGCGCTCGAGAGCAGCCGACCGTCGACGCGCGCCGTCACGAGGCCGTCCGCCGCGTCGATGAACTCGATGTCCGGGCGCGGCGCGGCGCGCTCAATGGCGCGTGCGGCGTCCGGGCACAGGCGCGCGATCGCCGCGAGGTTGGCCTGGAGGGTGCGTTCAGAGGGCGGCGCAGAGACGCCCGCGGCGGTGGGGGAGATCATGCTCGGGTTCGACCTCGATGCAGGACGGCGGGGGAACTCGGCGCGCGGAAACCCGTAGAGTGGTCATCGGGCCCCACGCAAGGGAGGCTGCAAACGTGGTTATCGGCTTGATTTCCGGACGTCTGGACCTCTTTCCTCGCTCCGGCGCGACCCTCGCCCAGGCCCCCTGGGCGACGCCGCCCCACCTGCCCGCCCCGCCCGAGGTCAGCCACTACCTCCTCGAACGCCCCGTCCTCGCCGGAGCGGTCCTCCTGCTGTTCGCGGCCGTGGCCTTATTCGGCGGCCGCGCGCAGGGCCGCCCCAAGCCGGCCGCGATCATCGGCGCCGTCTTCGCCCTCCTCGCCGTCGCGATCTTCCTCGCCGGCACGTTCATCCGGACGGACCGCGAGCGCCTCCTCGAGCGGACCCGTGACCTCGTGGACGCCGTGCGGGTTGGCGACACCGCTGCGGCCGGGGACATTCTCGCCGAGAACCTCGTCGTCAACGCCGGCGGAGGGTCCATCGGGCTCGATCGCGACGCGATCCTCGCCGCAATCGACCTCTTCCCCGAGCAACTGGCCATCGAAGGCCACCGCGTGGAGCAGCGTCGAGCGTCCATCGACGGCGACGGCCTGGGCCGCTCGCAGCTCCAGGTCCGCGGCGGACCCGCCGGCGGAGGCCCGAACATCACCTGGTGGGAGTTCTCCTGGCGGCGGGCGGGCGACGAGCGATGGCGGATCCACACCATCGATCTGCTGCTCGTAAACGGAAAACCCCCCGAACAGGCCCTCGGAGACCTCATCCGGCGCCGGGTGAACTGACGAATACCCCGCCATGGGGCTGACCTGCAACATCAACGGGAAGGGCCGCGCCCTTCGGGCGACTCTGGGCGGCGTGGCGATCGTCGTCGGCGCGGGACTGATCACCGCCGGACTCCTCCGCGGCGAGCCGGTCGCCTTCGGCGTGCCCGGCGCGATCTGCATAGCTGGCGGGCTCTTCGGCCTGTTCGAAGCGTTCAACGGCTGGTGCGCGGTGCGGGCGATGGGGTTCAAGACGCCCCTCTAAACTCCGCCTCCATGGAAGAGTCGGTCACCGCCATTCAGCCGCGGATCGTGATTCCCGACACCGACGCGCTCTGGCGCGACTATCTCGCCGCGCGGTACAGGGGCCTCTATCTCGGCTACAGCCTGCCGCACACCTGCACGACGAGCGAACTGGATCATCCGCGCGTGCGCCCGGGCATCTTCCAGAAGGCGGCGGTCATCGATGGTCCCGGCGGCGAACCGCTCGTGGTCGGTGGCGGACGGATCGACCTGCAACCCAATCGCGCCGGCGGCCCCGCGGCACAGGTGCGATACTTCTACGTCGATGGGAACTGCCGGCGGCTCGGCGTCGGACGGCTGATCCTCGAAGCGCTCGAAGCCGAGGCACGGCGCGCGGGGATCAACCACGTGTGGATGGAGGCGCGCGTGGAGGCGGTCGATTTCTATCGGCGCTGCGGCTACGCGGACGCCGGCCCGGGCCCGACCAAGTGGGAAGTGATCCATCATCGCATCATGGAGCGCACGCTCCCGCCGACCACGGGCTAACCTTCGACGATGCCCCGCCGATTCGACGTCCTCGCCCTCGACATCGACGGCACGCTCCTTTCCTCGAAGAAGCGGCTGAGTTCGCGCGACGCCAAGGCCGTCAAGGCCGCGGCGGACGCCGGCGTGCGCATCGTCCTCGCCACCGCCCGACCGCCCCGATCCACGCGCCCGATCCTGAGCGCGCTCGGCCTGCTCGACGGCCAGCCCGGGCCGCACAGCGTGACGATCAACTACAACGGCGCGCTCACCTGGGACATGGTGGCGCGCCAGCCGCTCGAGCACCTGCCGCTCGACCCGCTGCTCAGTCGCGCCGTCGTGACCGCGGCCCGAACGGCCGACCCCGACGTGCTCGTCTGGGTCGAGATTCTCGACCGCTGGTGCACCGACCGGGAGCATGATCCGAGCGGCGTCGGCACCGAGACGTCCAAAACACACGGACCCGACGAGATCGCGCCGCTCGAAGCGGTCCTGTCGCTGCCCGCGACGAAGATCATGTTCCTTTCCGAACCATCGCGCCTGACGCCGGTCTTGGACCGTGTCTACGAGCGGTTCGCCAAGCCGGGCCTGTTGGCGCTCAAGGTCAGCGACCAGCACCTGTTCTCGGTGTGCTCGGCGGAGGCGGACAAGGGCGCCGCGCTGGCGAGTCTATGCGAACGCGAACGCGTTCCCCGCGAGCGGGTCATGGCGATCGGCGATGCGCCCAACGACGCGCGGATGCTGGAATGGGCCGGACTCGGCGTCGCCGTCAGCAACGCGTGGGATGAAGCCCGCGAGGCGGCGGACGAGGTCCTCGACGTCGACAGCGACGGGCACGCGGTGTCCGCGGCGATCGAGAAGTTCGTCCTGTAGTTCGGCGTCAGGCCAATCCGCCGCCGGAGCGGCGCATCGCGACGAGGATCGGCTGGAGATGCCTGCCCGGGCAGGCGGTGGACGCCAGTTCCTTGTGGGTGTGCACGCGCGAGACGGGCACACGGTACGTCGTCATCTGCGAGGCGGTGAACGAGCGGAGCGCGTTCATCTGCGCCTGCGTCGGACGTTGCACCTCGAAGTTGCCGAGGCAGAGGATGCCGAGGTTGCCCGGATTCTGATCCTTCACATGGGCGCCCTGCCACTGAAGCGGGCGGCCCTGCCAGATCACCCCTTGGGGGTCCACGATGTAGTGGTAGCCGATGTCGCCGAAGCCGCGGCTCAGGTGGGCGACGCGGATCTGCTCCAGCCGGCGGGCCGCGTCGGCGCGAGAACGGATCGAGACCGGCGGCATGCCGTCGTGGTGCAGCGTGATCCGCTGGACGGGCAGCATGCGGTCCATCCGCGAGGGGATCGGCGCCGCCTGAGCCCACGCGGTGCGCTCGATGACGCCCGGCGGCAGGCCGTAGGTCGGTCGGGCGGCGGGAGCAGCAGGCCGGCGCGGCGTGTACGTCTGACGCGGCGTCGGCAGGCGCGGACTCGCCGAGCCGCCGGCGTGGACGGTGTGCGTCGATGAGGATTCGCACCCGAGCAGCGACAGGATGGACCCCGCGGCGCCGACGGCGATCGCAGCGCGGAGCATCGCCTCACGCCTCGTGACGGCGGGAAGATCCTGCGCGCCGGCCTCGCGGGCGGGCGCTCGCTCGATGTCGCGCGGTCGCTCCATCGCCATGTTCATCGGACGGCCTTTCGACTCGGCTGCAATGCCGGACGGCGGAGCGCATGGTATCGCGCGGCGGCGCGGGCAAGGGTAGGTTTATACGGATTTGCAGGGCGTTTGGGGATCGTTCCCACGCGCTGCTACGCTCCGGCCATGCCCACGCCGATCGCCGCCGCCGTCCTCATCACGTGGTCCCGGAATCGGACGTACACCGAGCGGCTGGTGGGGGACCTGACCGACGATCAGATGCTCGCCCAGCCCGTGGTGGGGGTGACGATGAATCACCCGGCGTGGATCCTCTCGCACCTGAACGTCTACGCGCCGATCGCCGCGGCGCTCGCCATTGGTAAGACGTTCGAGGATCCGCTCGAGCACCGCTACGGCCAGAAGTCCATGGTCGTCAACGATTCGGACGAGTACCTGCCCCGTGAACGGCTGCTGGCGGAGTACGTGCGCCTCCACGACGACGCACAGCGGGCGATCGAGGGGGCCCGGGACGAGGTGCTGTTTCAGGAGAATCCGCTGGAACGCTGGCGGACGATGCACCCCCGACGGCTCGACATGCTGGTCACGCTGACCGTGAAGCACGAATCCATGCACCTTGGGCAGCTTTCGGCATGGCGACGGGCGATGAAGCTGCCGCGGGTCGCGATGTAGGGTCTACCGTTGCCCATGGGTGAAGCCTCCTCGAATCGCCGGTCGCACTGGGAGAACGTCTACGAGACCAAGGGCGACCTGGACCTCTCCTGGTTCCAGAAGGAGCCGGAGATCAGTCTGCGTCTGGTCCGCCGGTTCTCGACGCCCGAGGACGCGGTGATCGATGTCGGCGCCGGCGCGTCGCCGCTGGCGGCGCTGCTCTCCTCCGCCGGTTATTCCCGCGTCGCCGCGCTGGATGTGTCCCACGCCGCGATCGAACGCTCGAGGCAGCGCGCCGGCGCGACGAGCGCGGCGATCGACTGGATCGTGAGGGACGTGCTGGACGCCGGCGACCTGCGCGGCTTCCGGCTCTGGCACGATCGCGCCGTCTTCCACTTCCTCACCGACGAGGCGGATCGCGCCCGGTACGCCGAGGTCGCGGCGGGCGCCATCGATCCGGGCGGGCACGCCGTCATCGCCGCGTTCGCCCTGGATGGTCCGCAGCAGTGCAGCGGCCTGCCGGTGCAGCGCTACGACGCCTCGGGACTGGAGAAGGAGTTGGCGCCGCGGTTCGAGCTCGTGCACGAAGAGCGCGAGGCGCACCTGACGCCGTGGGGCAAGGAGCAGCCGTTCACCGTCGCGGTCCTGCGGCGAAGTCAGATGCCATGATCGACGCCGCGTCCACCATCGACGAGTCTGCGGAGGCCCAGGGCCGAGAGGCCCGGCGCGAGCAGATCATCCGCGAGCTGCGGCTCCGCGCGCCCGAGGGCCAGAGCGTCGCCCGGAGCACCGTGCGCCGGCAGCTCCGCATCCTCATTCCATTCGAGATCGCGCTGGCGATCGGCGCGCTCGTCGTCTTCTACATCCTCGGCGGGCCGCCGGCCGTGGCGATCGGCGTGCTGCTGGTCGGGATCTACTACCTGATCGGCTGGGGCGCGGCGATCGCGGGCTCGGTCGTGCGCCGCAAGGAGCGGCTCCGGATGGAGCGGTTGATCGAGCGGCGACTCGCCGAGTGGGACGCGGCGCAGGCAGCACCGCTGCAGGACGCCCCGCGCTGATTTCGGCCTATTGAAAGAAAAAACGGGGACGGCCTTGGCCGTCCCCGTGGTTCATGCCATCAGCATGTCGTGCGCGGTGTTACGGGCAGGCGCTGTTGTAGTTGCTGAGCAGGATGTTGAGGTCGGCGAAGGTGACAAGGCCGTCGTTGTTGAAGTCGCCCTGCACATCGCCCGTCTGACCGAAGCAGGTCAGCACGATATTGAGGTCACGGAAGTCCACGAGCCCGTCGCCGTTGGCGTCGCCCGGGCACGAGGGCTGCGTCGCCTCGATCTGCCGGACCGCGGCCGTGGCGGCGAGGTCGGGACGACCATCGCGATCCACGTCGCCGATGACATAGACATCCACGATCTCGCCGAGCGCATCGACGCCCCACGAGACCTCCACACCGATCGCCTGCGCCGACGCCGGGTCAACGACGACGGAGCCGACGACCGACTGCCCGAGCGGCTGGCCGTTGAGACGCAGCGTCGAGTTGGGCGGGCCCTCGCCCCATGGCGCGTCGGCGATCTCGAACTGGAAGTCTCCGGCCATCGCCGCGTTGCTCGTCGAGACCTCGAACGGCATGAAGAGCACGCCGTTCGCGGGCAGATCCGAGACGCCGCCGGTGGTGTCCTTCACGACGACGTCGGACTGCTGCACGATGCCCGTGCACAACATCGTCGGGCCGGTGGGATTGGTGATCGTGATGCCGTAGCCGGCGCACGTGATCGGCACGCCGATCTGGAGCCGCTCGCAGTTCACGCTGATCTGCACCGAGGCGCACTGGCCCGGCGGGATCGGACCGAGCGAGCCCGACGACGGCGTGAAGTCCGATGGCGAGAGCTGCACCGGGCACTGCGTCGTCGGCGCGAGGCCGTTGGCCGACCAGTTGTAGGTCTGCGGCGTCGTGCCGTTGTTGCACACCGTGAGCGTGATCGTGCCCGACGGCGGCAGGCCCGCCGCGTCCGGGCAGCAGTGCACGATCTTCGTGACGTGGCAGGTGTCCATGCCCGGCTCGCCGCACTCGGGCAGTGTGATGCAGACCTCCTCGGCGCAGCACTCCATGAAGTGATCGTCGTGGATGCTGACGTTCATGCACAGGACCGAGCCGGGCGTGCCGCCGGTGATCGTCACCGTGCCGGTGGCGAAGCCCAGGGGCGGGATCGGGCTCGAGGAATAGTCGAACGCGTTGGGCGTCACCACCACCGGCGGCGCGGCCCAGAAGACCAGGTGATACAGCGGCGCGCCGGTGAGGTTCTGATAGGAGAAGGAGTACGTGTACGTGCCGGGGTTCGCCGGATCGCACTGGATCGATTCGTCCACGACGACGAAGCAGTCACATTCCGGCATCGTCAGGCAGAGCGTCTGCGAGCAGCACTCCTCGAAGGACGAGCTCAGCAGCGTAATGTCGAAGCAGATCGTCTCGCCCGGCATCAGGCCGTTGATCGTCGTGTTGATGATCGCCTTGTCGCCGACGGCGAGGGGCTGCGGCAGGATGATCTGGTTCGGCGAGAACGTCCCGCTCGTGGGCTGCACCGGCGTCAGCAGCACGTACTGGCCGACGTGGCTCGACTGATTCGTGAGACTGAACGACACCGGGAACCCGTTGGTCCCGTCCGTCGGGCAGCGCACGTCGATCTCCGTGATCGACATGCAGTCGCACGCCGGGTCGTAGATGTCCACCTCGCCGATGGTCGTCTTGTCGTGCGCCGACGTGTCCATGTCGAGGTCGATGAGGTAGCTGTTGCTCGTCGTGAACGGCAGCGTCGTCGCGTTGCCGCCTGGGGGGATGCGCTGCAGGCCGTAGATCGAGGGATTCGGATGGATCAGCGCATCGCCGCTGGACCAGACATTGCCGTCGCAGTCGGGCGCGTTGCCGCCGGCGCTGTTATTGCCCTGGGCGAGACGTCCGACCTGCCACTTGTTGGTCGGCGTCGGGCTCCAGACCGGCGACGTGCCGGTGTACTCGAGCAGTCGCGAGAGGTGCGCATCGTTCGGGTTGTAGACGTGCACGGGGATCGCGCCCCAGCCCGTGTCGCGCAGCATCGAGCGCTCGGAGAGGAAGATCTCGCCGTTCGGGCCGAACGAGATGTCGGCCACCGGGCTCGACACCGGGCCGTACGGCATCTGGCCCGTGTTGTTGTTCGTCAGCGGGGGCAGAACGATCTCACGCCGCGCCGTGGACGCGATCGGCGCGCCGCTCGCATCGAGCGCGACGGACCAGATCTCGTTGTCCACGGTGTTGATGTTGGGAATCGGCCGATTGGGCGAGTACACGGCGAAGCCGGGCGTGCAGCCGATGTCCTCGGCCCAGACCGAGTAGAAGAGCCGTCCCTGGAAGTCCTCGACCGCCCACACACGCCGGCTCAGCGGCGTGAAGTCGGTGTTGGGCGTGTCCGCGATCGGCGCGAGACTCTCGTTCGGCCGGCCGTTGAGGCCGTGGTCGTACGTGCCGAGCACCGTGCCGGTGCTGCTCAGCCGGTAGATCAGGCCGTTGTCGAAGTTCGAAACGAAGAACTGATTCGTCGTGCGCACGTGGCAGATCTGGCCGAGGCCCGACATGCCGTTGGGCAGCGTGGCGAAGACGGTGACGTTGCCCGTCGTGCCGTCGAGCCGGTACACCGCGCCCGAGCCGCCGGGTCCGAAGGGGAACGGGCCGTAGATGGTCGTCGCGGTGACGAAGATGTTGGGATTCGCCGCGCCATCGAGCGTCAGGCCGAAGACCTCGCCCGTGTTGCGCGCGATCCAGCGCTGCGGGATGTTCGGCTGGAACTCGTTGTGGAACTGCGACGCGAGCCAGTTGGAGCCGATCGGCGCGCCCTGACCGACCGGATCGGTCGTGTTGACGAGCGCGACGGTGAACGCGTCAGGGCGCGTCGGGTTGTACGCCGGGTCGTACCAGGGCGTGCTGGGATTGTCGACGTAGCCCGAGTGGCACGTCACCACCAGTTCGCCGGCGTTGACCGGGAGCGACGCCTGCGCGCGCGCGGCCTGACCGCTCGACGCCACGCCGCAGGCCAGGAGGGAAGCCGCCGTGACGACGGCGGTGCTGAGCCCGCGCGCAGCGACAGCCGCGCAGCGGACACGAAGAGGCCGCACCAGTTTCATGTTGTTGAGCTCCACAAGAGTCCTGTGCCGCCGCCCGAACGCGGGGCAGCGCAACGGAAAGGTAAAGATCGCTCCTGGGAACTACAAGAAGAATTCCGCTCCCCATCGACGGATACGGCGTCCGTTCGTACCGCACGACGACCGTGCGCTCATCGACAACGCCGATGAGCGCACGATCGCCCGAGCGAACGGGATGCGCCGATTGCTCCTCAAAGGCGTCGGCGGGCGCCCATGGCGCCGACGAGCGCGAGCGCCGAGATCGCGCCCGGTGCGGGGATCGCTTGGTTGTAGCTCGTGCCGGAGGTCTGACCGATCGCCATGAAGTCGCTCACCAGAGACCCGTCGAGCAGGGCCACGCTGGAGAACCCGTTCCACTGCGTCGTATGCATGCCGTCGCTGATGATCGAGACGTTGTTCCCCGGGCTGCCGCCGACTTGCGCCAAGCTGCTCGCGCCGATCTCGCCGTGCACGCGGAACGGCGTGCCGAACTCGAACTGGAACGTGATCGCGTGCGTGTCGTCGAAGAGATACGCCGGCGGACCGCTCGGATTCTGCTGCACGAGCGTCTGGCCGTCGTACGTCACCGTCCACACGCGCTGGCCTCCCTGAAAGCGGTACGTCGCCGCGTACCCGTGCGAGATCTGCGTGCCCGCCGCCTGGAATGTCGCGCTCAGCGCCGCGTTGCAGAACCAGCCGATCACGCCGCTTCCGGAGTCGCTCGTGCCGAAGGCGCCGCGGAAGCCGAACGACGCCGTCGCCACGCCGATCGTGGCGTTGGGGATGGTGCTGGACGTGATGGTCACCTGCTCGTCGAAGCCGGCCTTGCTGTTGGCGATCGGCGTGAGAAACAGCTCGCCGGACCCGTCGTTGGGCAGGTTCGACTGCGCGCGGCTGTAGACGCCGACGGATCCCCAGCGGGCGCGCCCCGCGATCAGCGAACTGATGTACGGCTCGGTGTCCGCGATCGAGAACCCCAGCGACGTCGCCGTGCCGCTCGTGACGTCGTACGCGTGATCCTGCTGAGCCGGCGGCAGGCCGGGCACGAGCCGCTGCGTCCGGAGCTGCCCGGAAACGCGCAGGCCGTCGATGACGAACTGGCCCTGAACCGCCTCGGCGCCGCACAGCGCCACCGCCGCCGCCGCCACGATGAGCTTGCACCAACGCATGATCGAACTCCTTCCGACTCCCCAGAACGACCAACGCGGCCCGGACGGAACCATCCGCCCGCACCACGCCGCCCATGCCCGGAGCGATCTCCAGTCGATGGGACCGGCTCGGCCTGCGTCGCCGAACGATCAAGCGACGACACGCCGCCGCCGGGGCAGAGCCTCGACGAGTTTTCGGTTTGGGGGGCCCGACCGGGCAGGCGGAGCGCCCGCCCGGCGGAAGCGTGGAATGGAGCCGGGGGGAATCGAACCCCCGTCCCGGGACTGACAAGTCGCCGCCTCTACGCGTGTAGCCGACGATTCATTCTCGATCGAGGGTCCGGCATCGGCGCCGTCCATCCCGATCCAGCCGCCTGTCGTTTCTCATCTCCGCGCCAGGAGGCGCCGCGCGGAGACCAGCCCGATGTCGTCATCCCGAGCTCTATCGGGCGTGGAGCCCGGGATGCGCGGACCTAAATTAGGCCGCGAGAGCGAACTGCGTGTTGGCAGTTGTAAAGTGTGCACGCTTGATGACGCGGCCAGCGTGCGCCGCGACGCGCCACGAACGTCCTGTCCCTGTCCGGTCGAAACCAGTTCGGCCCCATGTTGTCAAAGACGAGCGCCGAGACCGGCGCGAACCAACTATAGGTTCGACCGGCCGACCCACGGAGTTCGCCCCGCGCGCCTGCCAATGCGGCAGCCCTACATCCCCGCCCCGAGCTTCCGCGCCCGCTCCTCCGCCTCGGCGAGGATCTGCTCCGCCTGGTCCTTCTTCGCATCCACCCCCGACGCGAAGCACGCCGCGGCGTCCTTGATCCCCATCCACGCCAGCGCCCACTTCAGGTACGGCACCAGGAAGTCCTTCGTCTCGCGCGGATCACCCTCCTTGTACGCCCCGCCCGTCGAGCCGACGATCGCGCCCTTCGCCTTCAGCAGCCCGCGCGGTCCGTCCTTCGTGTACTCGAACGTCACCTTCGCCTGCGTGACCGTGTCGATCCACTGCTTGAGCTTCCACGGCGGACCGAAGTTCCACATCGGCGTCGAGATCAGCACCACGTCCGCCTTCTTCAGCGGCTCGATGTACGAGCACATCCGGTCGAACCGCTTCGCCTCCTCCTGGTCGAGCGCGTTGCCGCGGGAATTGTCGATGCGCGCGTTCGTGTCCGTCGCGTCGCGCATCGCCAGCTCCTCGCGGAAGAGGACCTCCTCGTGGACGCGCCCGTCCTGGTGCGCCGCCTTCCAGCCCTCGACGAAGGCGTCGGCGACGCGCAGGGAGCGCGACTCGCCGCGCGGGCGGGAGCAGGCGTTGACGTGCAGCAGCGTGGGCATGGCTCACTCCTTTCGAACCGGCGACAGGGGCCGCAACGCGACGCCGATCGAGCCGCTTCCGGGGGCGGGTCGTCGCTAGCATACGCGCCATGAAACTTGCCGTAGTCATCCCCGCCGCGGGCGCCTCGCGCCGGTTCGGCGGTCGTTCCAAGATCGACGAGGACCTCGGCGGCCGCCCGGTCCTCCAGCGCACCGTCGAACTCTTCGTGAATCGTCCGGAGACCGCCGTCGTCATCATCGCCGGCCCCGCGTCGGAGTTCGAGGAGTTCAAGCTGCGCCACGGCGACCGGCTCGGCCTCATCGGCGCGCAGATCTGCAAGGGCGGCGCCGAGCACCGCTACGAGTCCGTCCGCAACGCCGTGCGTCACCTCTTCGAGGCCGACACCTGCGCGCCGTTCCGCGACTGCACGCACATCGCCGTCCACGACGCGGCTCGCCCCGCCACGCCGCCGGAGCTGCTCGACCGCGTCCTCAGCGCCGCGCAGAAGCACCCCGCGGTGATCCCGGCGATCGACGTGCCGGACACCATCAAGCGCGTCGGCGAGTCGAAGCAGGACAAGGAGATCGACCCGCTCGACGCGATCCTGGGCGGCGCCGGCAAGGAGGGCACGAGCGTCCGCGCCGTGAAGGAGACCGTGCCGCGCTCGAACCTCGTGCTGGTCCAGACGCCGCAGGTGTTCCGGGCCGACGTGCTGAAGCGCGCGTACGAGCAGAAGGACCTGGATTCCACCGACGATGCGCAGCTCGTCGAGCGCCTCGGCGAGCCCGTGGTCGTCGTCGAGGGCGACCCGCGGAACATCAAGATCACCCGCCCGATGGATGTGGACCTCTGCCGGCGCATCATGAACCTGCGCGGCCCCGCAGAGCGCGAGGCGCACAAGCGCTTCTAGCGCTCGCTCTGCACGGTCGGCGCTCACTCCTCCGCCGCCAACGGCGCCCCCCGACCCCACATCGCCACGACAACCGCCGCGAAGATCAGCGCCATCGCCACGTACTCGTTCGCCCGCGGCCTCTCCTTCAAGATCCAGATGCTGAACACCGTGAACACCGCCAGCGTGATCGCCTCCTGAAGGATCTTGAGCTGCGGCGCCGTCAGCGGTCCACCGAAGTTCTGGTGCCCCAGCCGATTCGCCGGCACCTGCAGGATGTACTCCGGCAGCGCGATCAGCCACGAGATTCCGATCGCCACGAACAGCGGCCAGGTCAGCTTCTTCAGGTGGAAGTACCACGCGAACGTCATGAACGCGTTGGACGCAACGAGCAAGGCGATGGTGGCGAGGATGCGGGTCACGCGAGGGTCTCCGGGGTGTGAGCCCGGATTATCGCAGATCGCCGCGGCTCAGCCCTCCTGCAGCGAGCGCGTGATGGCCGCCTCGTGCAGGCGCATGGAGACCTTGTCGAGGTCCTCCTTGGCGTGGTGGAAGTCCTCGGCGTGCACGCCCTTCCAGTCGGCCTGCGCCCGGCGCACGAGGTCGTCGAGCGCCGTGATCTTCGCCTCGAGCGTGGCGATGTACGCCGCGTCGAGGTCTTCCCGCGCGCGCTTGAGCGCATCGCGGATCCAGTTGAGGTCCAGCTTGCTGTTGGCGATCAGGTCCGCGATGCGGTGGCGCGTCATGTCCTCGCGCGCGTGGATGTAGCCCTCGCGCTCCATCCGATCGACCTCCTCGCGCGACAGCCCGTGCGCCGGCACGACCTGGAGCGATGCGCGCTTGCCGCTGCGACGCTCCACCGCCGCGACGTTCAGCACCCCGCTGGCGTCCACGAGGAATTCCACCTCGACCTGCGGCACGCCCGCCGGCATCGGCGGCAGCCCCGACAGCTTGAACGACCCGAGCGAACGGCAATCCGACGCCATCTCGCGCTCCCCCTGCACGACGTTGAGCGCAATCGACGTCTGCCCGTCCACGCTCGTCGAGAACATCTCCGTCGCCCGCGCGGGGACCGTCTGATTCCGCATGATCAGCTTCGCGACGCCGCCGCCGATCGTCTCGAGCCCCAGCGACAGCGGGATGACATCGAACAGCAGCGCCGCCTTCGAGCGCCCCGCCAGCACCGCCGCCTGCACCGACGCGCCGAGCGCGACCACCTGGTCCGGATCGAGCGCCGTGTACGGCGAGGTCCCGAAGAACGCGCCGACCCGCGCCCGCACCATCGGGATGCGCGTCGAGCCGCCCACGAGCACCACCGTGTCGATCGCCTCCGGCTCGAGCTTCGCGTCGCGCAGCGCCTGGCGGCACCGCGCGATCGTGCGCTCGACCCACGGCTCCATCAGTCCTTCCAGCTCCGCACGGGTGATCGTGCGCGTCAGCGATCGGCCTTCCCCGATATCGATCTGGATCGTTGCGCGATCCTCCGACGACAGCTTGATCTTCGCCGCTTCCGCCAGGTCGCGCATCGCCTGACGCGTGCCCGGACCGAACGTCAGCTCCTTGCCAAATCGCTCGCGCAGCTCGTCCATGAGCAGCCGGATGATCTTCTGATCGACGTCGTCTCCGCCCAGGTGCGTGTCGCCCGCGGTCGAGACCACCTCGAACAACCCCGTCGGCTCGCTCCCCTCCGGCGGCGTGACGCGCAGGATGGAGATGTCGAACGTCCCCCCGCCCAGATCGAACACGGCGATCGTCTGCGTCTTGCGCGTGTGCAGCCCCACGCCGTACGCCAACGCCGCCGCCGTCGGCTCGTTGACGATGCGCAGCGCATCCAGCCCCGCCAATCGCGCCGCGTCGCGCGTCGCCTGGCGCTGCGCATCGTCGAAGTACGCCGGCACGGTGATCACCGCCCGGCGCACCGCGACGCCCAGCGCCTTCTCCGCCTGCTCGCGCAGCGAACGCAGAATGACCGACGAGACCTCCTGCGGGCTAATCACCCGCCCGCCCACGCGCACCCGCGCCGTGTCGTTCGCCCCGGCGACGACCTCGTACGGCAGGTATTTCGAGTCCGTCTGCGCATCCCGCACCGACCGGCCCATCAGCCGCTTCACGCTCGAGATCGTCCGTTCCGGGAACTCCACCGCCCGCGACCGCGCGTCGTGTCCCGCCGCCTCCACCCGGGCGCCGTCCGCGCTGTACCGGACGGACGACGGGAACAGGGCGCGCCCGTTCGCATCCGCCAGCACCCGGGGCCCGCGATCGTCACAGATCGCGACCAGCGAGTTGGTCGTCCCCAGGTCGATGCCGACCACGGGATCGGCGCCCGGTTCTGGCTGTGCACCCGGCGGGGTCATGCCTGAAATGTAGGGCCGGGAGCGAGGCGGCCGCCGCGGACGGCGATCGGCGCCGGTTCGGCTATCCTCTCCGACCCATGCTGATCAGCCTGCAATGGCTCAACTCCCTCGTCACTCCCGGCGACGCCACGCCGGAGGAGATCGAACGCGCGCTGACCTACGCCGGCTTCCCCATCGAATCCGCAGAGAAGCTCCCCGACGGCGACGTCCGCCTCGACGTCGAGATCACCAGCAACCGGGGAGACTGCCTGTCCCACGTCGGCCTTGCGCGCGAGCTCGCCGCGGCGACCGGTCGCCAGCTCAACGTCCCCTCGCCGTCCATCAAGACGGGCGGCGGGAACGTCAAGGACGCCGCGGGGCTGAAGAACGACGCCGGCGACGGCTGCCCGCGCTTCACGGCGCGCGTCGTCAAGGGCGTGAAGGTCGGCCCGAGCCCCAAGTGGCTCGTCCGCGCCCTGGAAGCAGTGGGGCAGCGCTCGATCAACAACGTCGTGGACGTCACCAACTACGTCCTCTTCGAGCGCGGCCACCCGTCGCACGTCTTCGACCTCAGCGCCCTCGCCGGCAAGCGCCTCGTCGTCCGCTCCGCCCGCGACGGCGAGAAGATCCAGACCCTCGACGGACGCACCCACACGCTCAAGGCGGGCGAGATCGTCGTCGCCGACGCCGAACGCCCCCAGGGCATCGCCGGCGTCATGGGCGGCGAGGACAGCTCCGTCACCGAGAAGACCACCGACGTGCTCATCGAGTGCGCCACGTGGGATCCCGCGGCCGTGCGCCGCGTCGCCCGGCGCCTGCAGATCCGCACCGACGCGTCCCACCGCTACGAGCGGTATGTCGATCCGCGCACGACCGACGACGCCGCGGCCCGCGTCGCCGAGCTCATCCAGCAGCTCGCCGGCGGCACGATTCTGGACGGCATGCTCGACGAGGGCGCGCCGCTCGAGCCGCGCAAGCGCGTGCGCATGCGCACCGCGCGGTGCAACGCGATCATCGGCGAGCCGGTGCCTACGGGCGAGATGGCGCGCCTGCTCACCGCGCTCGAGATCGATGCGCACGTGGATCGAGCGGGCGAAGAGATCGAGTGCGAGATCCCCGCGTTCCGCCCCGACCTGCTGCGCGAGATCGACCTGATCGAGGAAGTCGCGCGCACCCACGGCTACGAGCGCATCGGCGTGGATCCGAAGATGTCCGTCGAGATCACGCATCCGCAGGAGAGCGAGCGCGCCCTGCGCGTCATCGGCGAGACGATGGCGGCGATGGGCTACTTCGAGACGGTCACGTTTTCTTTCGTCACCCGCGAGACGGCCGAGATGTTCCTCCCCGCGGGCATGCGCACCCTGGCGGTGGACGAGGCCCGCCGCCCCGGCGCCCCCGCCCTGCGCCCGAGCGTCCTCTCGACGCTTCTTGAATGCCGGCGCGTCAATCAGGACGCCCGCGTCGCCCCGGAGGGCGGCGTCCGCCTCTTCGAGATCGGCCCTGGCTTCCAGGAGGACGCGAAGGGCCGCACCGCCGAGTTCCGCGCCCTCGCCATGATCGTCGACGCGCCCGATGCGCAGCGCGGCCTGCGCGAAGTTCGCGGCGCCGTCGAGGCCGTCGCCGCGCGACTCGGCGGCGCGAGCGCGAAGATCGACATCGAAGCGTGCCCGCCCTTCGATCGCGCCGACAAGGACGGCGCCACCGCGACCGTCGCGATCAACGGAACAAAGTGCGGCGCTATCCGCCTCGTCTCCGAAGAAGCGCTGAAGAAATACGACCTCGCCACGCCGGTCGCCGCCGCCGAGATCGAACTCGGCGCGCTGCTCGCGCTCTGGCCGCCGCGCTCGCGCGCCGCGGCGCCGCCCGCGTTCCCGGCGATCGAACGCGACCTCAGTCTCGTGGTCGACGAGCATGTCGCGTGGTCCACGATCGCGGCGCAGGTGCGCAGCGCGAAGCCCGCGCTGCTCGACGGCGTGGAGTTCGTCGGCGTCTACCGCGGCAAGCAGGTCGGCGAGGGGCGGAAATCCCTCACCCTGCGCATGCGCTTCCGCGACGACAGCCGCACGCTGCGCCACGAGGAAGTGGACCCGCAGGTCGCCTCCGTGGTGGCGGCGCTGGAGAAGGGCGTGGGCGCCTCGATCCGGCGATAACACGCCGTCTTTCGGGGCGAACCGGGTGATCGCACGGAGCGTAAGGCCCTCGCCGGGTATATGATGCCGCGAACGCGAGCGAACCGCTCGCGTCGCTGTTGGAAGGAGCCGAGAATGACGACCATTCCCGCCAGCAGGAAGTCGCCCATGCCCGAGACCGTTCGCCAGAGTGAGGACCGGCCGTTCGTCTGGATCGACGGGGAGATGCTCCCCAAATCCGAGGCGAAAGTCAGCGTGTGGGACCACGGCCTGCTCTACGGCGACGGCTGCTTCGAAGGCATCCGCTTCTACAACAAGCGCATCTTCAAGTGCGCCTCGCACCTGAACCGCATCTACCGCAATTGTGACCGCCTGCGCATCAAGGTCCCCTACACCCAGGCGGAAATGACCCAGGTGATGCGCGACTGCATCGACGCGAACGATCTCAAGGACGGCTACATCCGTCTGATCGTCACGCGCGGCGTCGGCACGCTCGGGCTCAACCCGTTCAAGTGCCCCGTCGCGGGGGTCATCGTCATCGCCGACCACATCGCGCTGTACCCGCCGGAGATGTACGCCGACGGCATGCGCGTCATCGTCGCCAAGCGCCCGCGCACGCCCACCGTCTGCCTCGACCCGAGTCTCAAGAGCCTCAACTACCTCAACAACATCCTCGCCAAGGTCGAGGCCATCGACGCCGGCTGCCTCGAGTGCATCATGCTCTCGACCGAGGGCTACGTCGGCGAGTGCTCCGGCGACAACCTCTTCGTCGTCAAGAACGGCCAGGTCTTCACGCCCCCGCTCGAAACCGGCATGCTCGACGGCATCACGCGCCACTTCGTCATCAACGAGCTGTGCCCGAAGGCCGGGCTCAAGCTCGAGCAGAAGTGGATGCGCATCGAAGAGGTCAAGGCCGCGGACGAGATCTTCCTCACCGGCACCGCCGCCGAGATCATCGCCGTCACTCAGGTGGACGAGACGAAGATCGGCTCCGGCAAGGAAGGCCCCGTGACCAAGCGCCTCCGCGCCGCGTTCAAGGACGTCGTCAACGGCGAGACGCCGGAGAACTGAACGGCGCTCATCGACCGCCGGACAGCCCCTCCACCAGCGCCTCCAGATTCCCGCGCATCAGCGCCTCCCAGTCCCCGCTCCCGAGCGGGTCCAGCACGCCCACGCGCAGCCCCGCGCGCTCGGCGAGGCGCTCCGCCTCCGCCGCGCTGCTCTGCGGCTCCGCGAAGATCGCCGCGATCTCGCCCTCCCGCGCCAGCCGCGCCACCTCCGCGATCAGCGCCGGCGTAGGCTCGGTCGTTTCCCCCGCGCGCAGCACCGCCGCGATCCGCAAACCGTAACGCTCCGCCAATCGCGAGAATGCGCCGTGCTGCGTCACGATCGCCTTTCCGCTGAACGGCTCCAGTGCAGATCGGTGCGCGCGGTCCACATCCCGCACCCGCTCGAGAAATGCCATCGCATGCTCGGTGACACTCTCGGCGTCACCCGCAACCCGCGCCACTGCCGCCGCCAGTTCCGGCACGAACTGTTCCACCAGCGCCGGATCCAGCCACAAGTGCGGATCGACCCCGCCGTGGTCGTGCTCGCACGCCTCGCCCGGGCCGTGATCGTGCCCCGCGTGCGGATCGGCATGGACGCCGACCACGTCGCCGAACCGGATCACCTCCCGCCCCGCTCGCTCGCCCTGCGCCTTGAGCAGCCGCTCGACCTGCGGCTCCAGCCCCGCCCCGACCAGCACGACCAGGTCCGCTCGCCCGGTCGCCGCGATCGCGCCCGGCGTCAGTTCGAATCCATGCTCCGACATCCCCGGCGGAAGCAGCGTCACGATCTCCGCCTCCGGCGCCAGGGCGCGAGCCAGCCCCTCCAGCGGGGGAATCGACACCACGATGCGCGCCGGACCCGGCTGGCGGTCCGCGCCGCCCCGCCCGCATGCCGCAACGAGCGCCACCAATGCGAACACGATCCATCGAAGCGGCGACGATCTCACGGCGGGGGCTCCTGGGCTGCGGCGACGCCCACCATACGCCGCCTCGACCGAATCGTTCGCGGCTATACTCTCCGCCCTGCCCGGCCGATGGTCGGGAAGGACCCTTCGGGGTGGTAGCTCAATTGGGAGAGCGCTGCGTTCGCAATGCAGAGGTTGCCGGTTCGATCCCGGTCCACTCCACTTCCCTGATGGCTCTTCGGAGCGACGCCCCGGCCCGCCCCATCCCGTAGGATGCCGCGGGCCGCACGCGTTTTTGGCGGCGAATCGGAGGCAGGGGCGCGTCGATGCCGGACGTCAAGGACAAGCCAGCCGCGTCGTCCACGGGAGGCAACGACCCCCGCGCCACGCCGGCCATGCGCCAGTTCTACCGGTTCAAGAAGGAGCACCCCGGGTGCATCCTCCTCTTCCGCATGGGGGACTTCTACGAGACCTTCGACGAGGACGCCGTCGCGATCCATAAGGCCCTCGGCGTCACCCTCACCGAGCGCACCTCCGGCATCCCCATGGCCGGCGTCCCGTACCACGCCATCGACGGCTACCTTCGCCGCCTGATCGAACAGGGCTTCCGCGTCGCCGTCTGCGACCAGGTGCAGGACCCCAAGGAAGCCAGGGGCGTCGTCGATCGCGCCGTCACACGCGTCCTGTCCCCCGGCGCGCTCGTCGATGAATCCCTGCTCGCCGACGACGAGGCCAACGTCCTCGGCGCCATCGCGTTCCTCGGCGTCGAGAGCGAGCCCGGCGCCCGTGCCGCCCTCGCCCTCGTCGAACTCTCGACCGGCGCCTTCTCCATCCTCGATTGCCCCGTCGAATCGCTCGTGGATGAACTCGTTCGCCGCGGCGTGCGCGAAGCCCTCTACGCCGAAACCGCCGACGGCGAGATGCCGCCGCGCATCAAGCGCGTCCTCGACGGCGCGGGCATCCCCGGCGCCGGGCGACCCGCGTGGCATTTCCGTCGCGATGAGGCGTTTGAAGCCGTCACGCGCCAGTACGGCGTCGCGTCCCTCGCCGGCTTCGGCCTGCGCGACGACGATCCCTCGATCCCCGCCGCGGGCGCGATCATCCGTTTCCTGCGCGAGACGCAATCGCCGGACGGCATCCCCGAGTCGCACTCTCAGGCCGCGCGCACGGCGCTCCGCCCGCTCGCGCACCTCTCTCCCCCGAAGCGAGAGACCGGCGCCGACTTCCTCGTCATCGACGCGCCCGGCATGCGCGCCCTCGAGATCGAGCGCACCGTCCGCGGCAGCGCCACGGGCGAAGACTTCTCCCTCGTCGGCCTCTTCCTCCGCGCCGGCGCCGGCGGCGGCTGCCGAACGTCCATGGGCAAGCGCCTCGTGCGCGAGTGGCTCCGCCGCCCCCTCGCCCAGCGCGCCGCCATCGAGGCCCGCCACGCGTGCGTCGGCATGCTCGTCGGCGATCGGCGCATGCTCGAAGCAGTGGGGGACGCGATCGACGGCGTGCAGGACGTCGCGCGCATCGGCGGGCGCCTTGCGCTCGGTCGCGCTACGCCGCGGGACTTGAGCGCCCTCGGCCGCTCGCTCGCCCGCACCGAGCGCATCCTCGACGCCCTGCGCATCAATGCGGGGGAGAACGCCTTCGGCGCGATCGTCGAGCGTCTCGACGCCGCGCGCACCGCGCTCCAGCCCCTCGCCGACGACATCGGCGCCTCGTGCGTGGACGATCCGCCGTCGCACCTGCGCGAAGGCGGCCTCTTCCGCGACGGCGTGGACGATGAGCTCGACGAGGCGCGCACGCTCCAGCGCGACGCCAGCGCGTGGCTCGCCAGTTACCAGCGCACACTCAGCGAGCAGCACAATCTGCCGAACCTCAAGGTCGGCTTCAACAAGGTCTTCGGCTACTTCATCGAGCTGCCCCGCGCCCAGGCCCAGCGCGCCCCCGACGCCTTCCGGCGCACCCAGACCCTCACCAACGCCGAGCGCTACACCACGCCCGAACTCAAGACCTTCGAGGAGAAGGTCACCACCGCGAGCGACCGCGCCATCGCGCGCGAGCAGGCCCTCTTCGACGCCCTCTGCGCCCGCGCCGGCGCCAATCTGCGCGAGATTGCAGCCTTCGCCGAGACCGTCGCCGAGATCGACGCCCTCCGCTGCTTCGCCGCGCACGCCGCGCGGCGGGCCTGGACGCGCCCGCAGATGACCGACGAGCCCGCGCTCGACATCGAGCAGGGCCGCCACCCCGTGCTCGAATCCATCCTCGCCGACGGCTTCGTCCCCAACGACCTGAAGCTCGGCGCCAACGGAGGCGCCGCGCCCCTCGCGCTCATCACCGGCCCCAACATGGCCGGCAAGAGCACGTTCATCCGACAGACCGCGCTCCTCGTCATCCTCGCGCACGCCGGCTCGTTCGTCCCTGCGCACCGAGCGACCATCGGCGTCGCCGATCGCGTCTTCACCCGCGTCGGCGCCGACGATGCGCTCCACGCCGGCCAATCGACCTTCATGGTCGAGATGACC
>JBGTSD010000021.1:0-38991 GCA_041940385.1 Phycisphaerales bacterium
CAGGGCTAACCCCCCCCCCCCCCCGGACCCCCGGAAGCTTGTCAGGGAGCCATTCTGCCGTCAGACGAGCATCGTCGCGGGATGCTCGAGGATGTTGCGCACCGTCGAGAGGTACTGCGCCGCCATGGCGCCGTCGATCACGCGGTGATCGCTGGACATCGTCATCTGCATCTCGTGACCGATCACGATCTGATCGGCGCCGTTCACGCTGCGCACGACGGGCTTCTTGACGGCGCCGCCAACGGCGAGGATCGCGGTGTTCGGCGGGTTGATGATGGCCGTGAAGTGCTCGACGCCGAACATGCCGAGGTTCGAGATCGTAAACGTCGAGTCGGACTGGTCCTCGATCGAGAGTCCTTTGGCCCGGGCCTTGTCGGCGTAGGCCTTGGTCTGCGCGGAGATGGAGCGCAGGCCGATGCGGTCGGCGTCACGGATGGTGGCGACGACCAGGCCGCCGTGCTTGCCCGCGCCGAGGTCCACCGGCAGCGCGATGGCGACGCCGATGTTGACGTGCTCGTGCAGACGGATCGACGCCTCGCCCCCGTTCTCCTGCCAGGAGGAGTTGATGAAGGGGTGCTGGTGCATCGCGATGGCGCAGGCGCGGACGAGGAAGTCGTTGACGCTGAGCTTGACGCCCTGGGTTTCGAGCTGCTCGTTGAGCGAGGCACGGAGGGCGAGGAGCGGGTCCATGTTGACCGTCACCGTCACCTGGTAGTGCGGGATGGTGGTCTTGGACTCGACGAGTCGCCGCGCAATGGTGCGGCGCATGTTGGAGAGCGCGAGCGACTGGGCTTCGAGCCCGGCGCTGTCGCCGGCGAAGACCGGGGCTCCCGGGATGGTCGTGACCGGGGCACGCGCGGCGGAGTCGGCCTTCGAGGGCTTGGCGCGCTTGCCGGAGGCCGCGGCCTCGACATCGGCCTTGACGATGCGCCCGGAGGGCCCTGAACCATCGAGCGTCGAGAGATCGACGCCGAGATCATCGGCGAGCTTGCGCGCGAGCGGCGAGGCGAAGATGCGCCCGCCGGCTCCGGCTCCGGAGGCGCCGTTGGATTTCGGCGCGGCGGCGGGCTCGTCTTCTTCGACCACGGCGGTGGACGCCGCGGCGCGGCCGTTGGAGGCGGAGCCCTCGGCCTTCTCTGACTTTGCTTCGGTCTTCGCGGGCTTGGAGTCGCCACTTGCGCCTGCGGAAAACTTCTTGCGGATCTCCGCGGCATCTTCGCCTTTCTCGGCGAGGACGACGATTGTCGAGCCGACGGCGACGTTGGCGCCTTCCTTCGCAACGAGCGCGGCGACGGTTCCGGAGTCGAAGGCCTCGAGCTCCATGGTCGCCTTGTCGGTCTCGATGTCCGCAAGGACGTCGCCGGATTTGACCGTGTCGCCCTCCTTGACGTTCCACTTGACCACCGTGCCCTGTTGCATCGTGTCGGAGAGGCGCGGCATGGTGACTTCGATTGGCATTCGGCAAACCTCAAAAGCTCAAAGCGAAGAGCAACAAAGCTCAAATCATAGCGGGAATGGGCGCCTTCGATCGCGTTCGTGCGTCGCTCCGTTTCGTTCGCGCGACCATGGATCCGAGAATGCGCTGGAGTTCGAGACACTCGGATTCAAGGCTTGTCAGTCGATCCGGGTGGACCCAATGTCGACGACCAACCAGCCGAAGCCAGAAACGAGATTCGTTGAGTTCCTTGATCGCAATGCCCGCACATCGGCAGAAGTCGGCACGGCTTATGGATTCCGACGCCTCGTACAGGTTTGCGCCTACCGACGTGCACGCCGCGGCCATCTGATCGAGAACGCGGGACGCCGTTCGGCCCCGCACTGCTTCGACGACGTCCAGCGTCCGATCACAGAAGCGTTCGATGCGTTCCAAGAAGTGCGCTTCGAGTCTCGGCATACTCCGCTTCCTTTGAGCTTTGCTGCTTTGAGCTCTGAGCTTCAGCCCTGTCCCACCGCCCGCAGGACCGCCTTGACGATCTTCCCCTTGTGCGGCAGATACGCCGCCTCGAGAGTCTTGCTATAGGGCGTCGGAACATCGTCGGAGTTCACGCGCAGCGGCTGGTGGTCGAGGAAATCGAATGCGCGCTCGCAGGTCTGCGTGATGACCTCGGTCGCGACGCTGGCGAAGGGCCAGGACTGATCGACCACGACGAGGCGGTTGGTGCGCTGGACGGAGCGGATCACGGCGTCGATGTCGAGCGGGCGGATGGTCCGCATGTCGAGGACGTCGATGTGGATGTCGTGCTGCTCGCGCAGTTCGTCCGCCGCCTCGACGCAGAAGTTCACGGGGCGACCGAACGAGACGACGGTGCAGGCGTCGCCCTCGTGGCGGAGCGCGGCCTGACCGAATGGAATGAGCAGGTCGCCGTCGGCGGGGTCGGGCACGTGGGCCTTGTCGCCGAGCATGCGCTCGGATTCGAGGAAGAAGACAGGGTCGTCGTCGCGGATGGCTGTCTTGAGAAGACCCTTCGCGTCGTAGGGATTCGATGGGATGACGAGCTTCACGCCGGGGACGTTGGAGTACAGGCCCTCGACGCTCCAGGAGTGCGTGGAGCCGAGCTGGCCGCCGGCGCCGTCGTTGCCTCGGAAGACGCAAGGACAGCCCCACTGCCCGCCGGACATGTAGAGCATCTTGGGGACGTTATTGAGGATCTGGTCCGCCGCGACGAGGGAGAAGGACCAGGACATGAACTCGATGATGGGGCGCAGGCCGTACATCGCGGCGCCGACGGCGAGCCCGGCGAAGCCGTTCTCGGAGATGGGCGAGTCGATGATGCGCTTCTCGCCGAACTCTTCGAGCATGCCCTGCGAGACCTTGTACGCGCCCTGGTACTGCGCGACTTCCTCGCCCAGGAGGAAGATGCGCTCGTCGCGGCGCATCTCCTCGGACATGGCCTCGCGGAGCGCCTCCCGGAACTGGATGGGGCGCGGCCCCTCGCCCTTGGGGAATTCACCCTGTGCGGCGTAGGGATGGATCGGCGTTTCGGTGGAGGTGGCGGTGAGCATGGATGTTCTGGTCGTGGCGCCGCGTCACAGCAGCGGGTTCTTCTCGCCTTCGATGTACTGGCCGCTGGGGCTCATGCCCGGGTGCGGGTTGAGCATGACGTCGGAGTAGAGCTCCTTTTCCGGGTCGGGCCAGGGGCTCTCGTCCGCGAACTTGACGGCGTCCTTGACGATGTCGGTGAGCTCGTCCTGCAGCGCCTGCCAGTCCTTCTCGGAGAGGCACTTGCGCTCGTTCATCAGGTGCGCGGCGAGCATCGCGATCGAGTCGCGCTCCTTCTCGTACTTCTCGACCTCCTCCTTCGTGCGGTACTTCTGCGGGTCCGACATCGAGTGGCCCTTGTACCGGTAGGTGTGGATGTCGATGAAGGCCGGCTTCTGCTCGTCGCGGCACTCGTCGGCGATGGGCTTGAACTTGTCGTAGAGCTCGAGGACGTTCATGCCGTCGAACGACGCCGAGAGCATGCCGTAGGCCTTGCCCTTGGTGGTGAGGTCATCGGCCATCGTCGTGCCGCGGGCGATGGACGTGCCCATCGAGTAGTGGTTGTTCTCGACGATGAAGATGACGGGGAGCGAGTAGAGCCCGGCGAGGTTCATGGCCTCGTGGAGGCAGCCCTGGTTGAGGGCTCCGTCGCCGAGGTAGCAGAGCGCGACGCGCTTCTTGGCCTTGGAGCCGTCGAGCGACTTGCCGAGGACTTCGAACTCGTACTTCGCGGCGAAGGCGAGGCCCGTGCCGAGCGCGGTCTGGGCGCCGACGATGCCGTGCCCGCCGTAGAGGTGGTTGGGCTTGTCGAACATGTGCATCGAGCCGCCCTTGCCCTTGGCGCAGCCGGTGGTGCGGCCGAACATCTCGGCCATGCAGGCGCGGGGGGTCATGCCGCGGGCGAGCGCGTGTCCGTGGTCGCGGTAGGCGGTGACGATGGGGTCGTCGTGTTCGACGGAGGCAATGGTGCCGACGGCGAGGGCTTCCTGCCCGGTGTAGACGTGGCAGAAGCCGCCGATCTTGGCCTGCTGATAGGCCTGCATCGTGCGGTTCTCGAACTCCCGGATGAGCTGCATCTGGCGCAGCCAGTCGAGGAGTGTCTTGTCGGGGAGCGAGGCGGACGGGCGCCGCGCTGTGGCTGGGCGGGAGGCGGTCGCTGTGGTCATCTTGGACGTTTCGCCGGTCCGGCGATCCTGGCCAGGCGCGCGGCTGTTCCGGTCGCCGGTCGATGGTGCGGGTTCGGGGGTCACGGAGCGGTGAGGAAGCGGGTTTCGGAGTCGCCGGAGTCTAGGGAGATCATGGAGGCGGCGTCGCGGGGCGGTGCGGCTGTCAGGGATTCGGTGGGGCGAGCGCCGGGGTTGCCGACGGCCCTCAGGATTGTCGGCGAGGGACGCGCGATGGGTCGATAGAAGGCACGGATGTCGGCCCTTCCCCGCTCAGAACCGCGCCCATCGACCGCGCCGGAGGCGGCTCGCCTGCTCGACGCGGGGCGGCTCTGGGACGCGCTGCGGGCCGCGGATGGCGCGGGTTCCGACGGCCGGCCGATCGCCGCGGCGGCGTGCGTGCGGCTGGGGCTGAAGACGGCGGCGCTGGAGTATCTCCGCGAGGCGGGCGCCGGGCCGGATGTGGAGGCCTTGCAGCGGCTCGCGCTCCAGTTGCCGGATGACCACCTCCCGGCGGCGACTCGGATCGAGCGGGCGTCGAGGAATGTCGAGGCGCTCTTCGAGCGCGGCGTGGATGTTCGCGCAGCGCTGGATGCATGGTCGCGGAGCGTCGAGGACGAGAATTGGTTCGAGGCCGCGGATGGCAACGTCGTCCGGCGGCGTGCTACGGGCGGCGCGTGGCTTCGTGTCGCGGACGATCGAGGCGATGCGCGTCGGGTCGCGCTTCCGGCAGGAGTTGGCGCCGCGGACGTGCAGCAGTGCAAGCCGATCACGATCGAGGGGATCGATCCGCCGTGGCTGCTGCTGCGGATGGTCGAGGCGACGCCGGCAACGCAGAACGGACATCGGCCTCGGATCAACGTGGTGCAGGCGGACGTCGGCGAGTTGCTGGACGGGTTGGCGTGCGCCGACCTGCGCGATGTGATCGGCGATGATCGCGTGCGGTTCTTCGTCGGCGCCGATGCGTCGGTCGCGTTCGATCGAGACCTGCGCTCGCGGTTCGACACGATCATCGCAGGGCCGATCGTGCGGATGCACGCGAAGCAGCGCGCAGCGCCGTCGCCGGAGGCGGTCATCGAGGCCGTGGCGAGAGATCAGGGCGCCGAACACGAGCGACTGACGCGCGAGGTCGCGAAGAAGTACGCCGAACGGAACGTCGAATGGTGGCGCAAGCGTTACGAGGAGGCATTCGCCGCCGGGCGGCCGCTGCGGGTGCTGATCCCGACGTGCCGGTACTCCACGTTTGTGCGGCATTCCGCGGAGGACCTGGCCGAGGCGGCGCGTGCACGCGGCCTCGAAGCGCGCCTGGTCATCGAGCCGGACGATTCGAGCCGGCTGGCGAGCGTGGCGTACCTGCGGGCGCTCAGCGAGTTCGAGCCGGACCTGGTGCTGACGATCAACTACCCGCGTGCCTCGCTGGGGCCGATTGCGGACGCGAGCGTGCCGTTCGTGTGCTGGGTGCAGGACGCGATGCCGCAGGTCTTCGAGAAGGCGTCGGGCGGACCGCTCGACTTACTCGTCGGGCATCTCGACGTGCCGGAGTTCGTGCGGCTGGGGCATGACCGATCGCGCCTATTGGCGCTCGGTGTGCCGGCGAATCCCCGGAAGTTTCACCGGGGCGATGTCGAGCCGGAGCTGCGCCGCAAGCACGAGTGCGAAATCGCGTACGTCGGGCATCAGAGCGAGCCGCCGGACGCCATGCATCGCCGGATGCTCGAGGCGTCAAAGGCGAGCCCGGCCGCGGCCAAGCTGATGGAGACGCTGCGGCCGAAGGTGCTGGAGATCGCGGCGCAGGCCGGGCAGGTCTCGGCGTACGCGTCGATCGACGCGGCGGTGCGCGGGGCGATTCGGTCCCTCAGCGGCCGCGAGCCGGATGCTCGAATGGTGTCGCTCATCACGCACCAATACGCGATGCCGCTGGCGGACCGCGCGTTCCGGCACCAGGCGCTGCGCTGGGCGGCGGAGATCGCCGAGGAACGCGGCTGGCGAATGCGCGTGTACGGGCGAGGATGGGACACGCATCCGGAGCTCAACCAGTTTGCTGTCGGACCGATCGAGCACGGCGAGGACCTGCGGGCCTGCTACCAGGCGGCTTCGTGCCATCTGCACGTGTCGATCCGCAACATGATTCACCAGCGGCCGATCGAGTGCGCGATGTCCGGCGGGCTTCCGATTGTCCGGGCGACGATGGATGAACTCCAGTCGCTGCGGCTCTGGATCATGTCGCGGGTCGTCCGCGAGGCGCCGGCGCACGCGAGCTTGCTCGGAAGCAGGCGGCAGATCTGGCGGTACTGGAGCCATCCGCTGCTCCTGCGTTGGAACTCGATCCGGCAGCGTCACGGTCTGCCGCAGGAGCACTGCGAGTGGCTCGATGACTGGATGGAGACGCGCCTGCACGCGGGCGATGTGCCTGCCGAGGAGCATCTCGCGGACTGGCTCTACGGCGGCTGGGGCGAGCTGATGTTCACGACCAAGGACTCGCTCAAGGAACGGCTGGTGATGGCGGTCGAATCGCCGCGATGGAGAGAGCGGATGAGTACGGGTGTCGCGAAGCGGGCCGCGTCCTCGCTGACGACGGACGCGGGCGTTGAGCGGGTGATCGATCTCGTCCGCCAGGGACTGGGGAGGAACGACTAGCCATGCTCGTCGTGTGCTGCGGCATGCAGAGATCGGGCTCGACGGTGCAGTACCAGATTGCCAGCGCCGTCGCGGAGACGCTCGGTATCGGACGCGGCGTCGGCTGGGATTGGAGCAGCGCGAGCGAGAACATGGCGTCGGGCGAGCGGCCTGTGCATGTGGTGAAGGTGCACCAGCCGAACCCGGCGTTCGAGGCGAAGCTGAACCCGGCATGCACGCGATACATCTACTGCCACCGCGACATCCGCGATGTGATCGTGTCACTACTCGACAAGTACGGCCCGATGGACGACGCGAAGATCGAGCACCACGTGCGAGAGTTCGCGATCACGCCGTTTGAGCACTTCAGCCGAAGGCCGGGCGTGCTGATCTCGCGGTACGACGACCTGTGCGAGGATCTCGGATCGGAAGTTGCGCGGATCGCGCACATCATGAACGCCACGCTCGACGCGGCCGAGTGCGCGACGATTGCGCAGCGCTTCGCGCTCGAAGAGCAGCGCTCGTACATCCGCGGGCGCGACTGGTCGGACGGTCGCGAGTGGGACTCCGCGTCGCTCCTCCACCACAATCACATCACGGACGCCCGCACAGGCAAATGGAAGGATCGCCTCGCCCCCGGACAGGTCCAGGTCATCGAGCGCATCGCGGGCGATTGGCTGCGAGCGAACGGCTACGAAATCTGATGATCAGGCGACGACGCTGGCGGGCGCGGCACGCCGGGAATGGTCCTCGGCCTGGCGCCGATGGAGCGGCACGACGCGGATGCCCTGTTCGCGCAGCGGGCGCGACGCCGCCCAGAGCGTCTCTTCGTGGCAGTTCGACGAGAGCACCACGGTGTCGACGCCGAGCGACTGCGCCTGGTCGGGCCGGACGACGGGGACGCCGTTGATCGGCGCGGACTCGTCCGTGGCACGATCGTCCAGCACAGCGACAATCGGGACGGGCGAGGTCGGGAACAACTCGGCGATGACGCGTGTGTGCCAGCCGGCGCCGTAAACGGCGACACGCGAGGCGCCGAGGTTGTGCAGCCGCGCGAGCGTGGCGCGGAAGGCGTCGCGCCAGCCGATCTCGAAGGCGCGTTCGGGGTGGCGACGGAGCCAGGAGAGCGCGTCGCGCCGGAGCCAGAGGGCGTCGAGGCAGACGACCTGCTTCTCCGGACCTCGCGTCCAGCACTCGTGGACCTGGTGGATCTCGAAGCCGAGCGCGTTCAGCATCGCGTCAATCTCGGAGTAGGTGCAGCTTCCTTCGTACTCGCGGATGAGCGGCGCTTCGCAGGTGACGGCGAGCACGCCGCGGGTTCGGATGACCTCCGCGGCGCCGCGCAGCACGGCGGTCTCGAGGCCCTGCACGTCGATCTTGACAATGTCCACGCGATCGACGGCGTTCTCGTCCGCCCATTGATCGATGGCGACCATCGGGACACGCACGGTGGAGACGCGGTCGATCTCGCCGTCGTGGTAGTGACGGCCCAATTCGCTCGGGGGAAGGGCGCTGGAGAAGAGGTCGTCGGCGGCGACGTGGAAGTCGATGGCGCCGGGCCGGTCCCCCACCGCCGCGGCGATGGTGCGCACACCCGGGTGGCCCTTGAACCGCTCGCGGAGCGCCTCGGTCATCTTCGGCGCGGGTTCGAAGGCGTAGACGGTGGCTCGCGGAAACTCGTCAATGGCGCGCCGCGTCGCGTCGCCCTTGTTGGCGCCGATATCGAGCACGACGACGGGCTGACCGGGGTCGATGACGCGGGTGATCATCGCGAAGGCGTCGGCCTCGAGGAGTCCGGACGCGCGTTCCTCGGCCCGTCGGCGGTCCTCGGGAGAGGTCGCGAAAAGCGCGGGGGCGGGAGCGTTCGGATCGGCCTCTGCGGTGTAGAGGCGGATCACTTCCACGCCGGAGGCGCGGAGCGGCGCGGATGAATCCCAAAGCTCCGCCTCGCGCGTGTCGGAGGAGAGGACGACGACATCGAGACCGAGTGCCGCGGCCTTGTCGCGCGAGACGATGGGCATGCCCCACAGGCGCGTGCCATGGCGGGAGGCGTCGTCGTCGATGATGGCGACGATTTCGACGGGTGGCTGCTCGAGGGCCGCGGCCATGCGCCGGGTGTGGAGGCCGGCGCCATAGAGCGCGATGCGCTTGTGCCCCTTCGCGGCGCAATCCTGCAGCGCGCCGGTCATGGCGCGGACCTGCGCGTCGGGGAGGTCGTGGTAGACGAGCGAGAAGTGCTCTTCGGCGAGGAGGCGCGAGTCGAGCGCGAGCATACGGCCGTTGAACAGCGGCGCGTCGCCGATCGGATCGTGCCCGGGGAACTCGCGCGCCTTGCGTTCGAGGTAGAGCGAGACGTCGCGGAAGTCATTGGACTGCACGCTGTGCGTCCAGTACGCGGGCTTGTCCTGTTCCTTGCGGAAGAAGTGCTCGTGACGCTGGGTCAGGTCGGGGCGCGACCAGAGCAGGCCGCGGCACTTGGCGACCCAGTACAGCTCGACGTCGGCCCAGTTGTGCCGGTAGCCGGGGAACATGGGCCCGCGACCCTTGTACATGCGGTCGCAGAAGGCGCGTCCGAGCCACGGCGAGCCGCAGTAGTGGCGGGTGTCGTGGTAGTCGTCGCCATGCGGCTGCATGACGCCGAAGGTGTCGGGGTAGCGATCGAGGAATTGCTCGGCCAGTCGATCAGCGGGCACGTTGGGATCGGGCAGCATGTCGTCGCCGCCGGAGACGATGATCGGCGCCGACGCGGGGACGACCTCGCGCGCGAGGATGTTGATCGATCCGGCCCAGCCGGGGTAATGGTCGGACCAGACGACGAGGTCCGCGGGGATGTCGGCACGCTCGAAGTTCTGGAGGATCGCCGTGCGGTAGCCCATCTCGCGCCACACCGGCAGGACGCGCCGGCAATTCTCGGGGCTGGCGGAGGGGATCGCGAACCAGACTTCCGGACGCGGCATCAGGCGGCCCCCACCGTCGCGGCCGGCGTGCGGCCGTTGAGGATCGTGCGGCGCATCGACTGGTCGTCGTCCAGGTCGGCATAGAGACGCACGACATCGACGCCGGCGTCGCGCAGGGGCGCGGCGTTGCGCCACAGGGTCTGCTCGTGGCTGTTCGCGGAGAGGATCACGGCGTCCAACCGGAGCGACTTCGCCTGGTCGAGCGAGACGACCGGGAAGCCGAAGAGGCGCTTGCCGTGCAGGCGCTCGTTGTCGTCGATGACGCACACGATGTCCACGGGCGGCTCGGCGAACGTGCCGACGACGGCGCGGGTGTGCGTGCCGGCGCCGTAGATGCCGACGCGAGCATGGCCGCGGGCGGCGCAGTCGATCAGGGCGATGCGCATGCGCTCAATCCACGAGCCGTGCGTGCCGTGCGGGCCGTAGAGGTTGGACCAGTGGTTCTCGGCGATGCGCCCGTCGCCCTTGGCGGCGCGGTCGTGGTCGTAGACGTAGCCGGCGCCGAAGGGCTGGTGGCCGGGGAATCGCTGCCACTTGCGGGACAGGAAGAGCTCGACGTCGTGCTGGTCCTTGGGCGCGACGGTGGCCTTCCAGTAGTCGGGCTTGGCCTCGCCGGTGCGCGTGAAGTGATCGTGGCGGTGCGTGAGGTCCGGGCGCTGCCAGAGGACGCCCATGCCCTTCGCGACCCAGTGCAGCTCGTTGTCGGCCCAGTTGTGCGTGTACGCGCCCCACATCGGGCCGGCGCCGCCGTTCATGCGCTCGATGAACGCGCGTCCGAGCCAGGGCGAGCCGCAGTAGTGCTGGCACGACATGAAGCCATCGCCGACAGGCTGCATGACTCCGAAGGTGTCGGGAAACCGCTCGAGGAACTGAGCCGCGAGGCGATCGGCCGTCACGTTCGGGTCGGGCAGCATGTCATCGCCGCCGGAGACGACGATCGGCGCGGTGCGCGGCACGATGTCCCGGCAGAGGATGTTGATCGATTGGGGCCAGCCCGGGTATTGGTCGGACCAGACGACGAGGTCGGCTGGGATGTCCGCCTTCTTCCAGTTCTGGAGGACGGCGACGCGGTAGCCCATCTCCCGCCAGACGGGGAGCGTCTTGCGGCACTTCTCCGGGTTGGCGGAGGGGATGGCGAACCAGACTTCGGGGGCAGACCCTTGCGCAGGATTCATGACCGGGTTATCGGCCCGGTCAGAGGGGGCTCTTGAGGTCGGTCCGGGAAGTTGGGATCAGCGATCCGCGGGGGTCAGATCCACGGCCACGGGCAGGTGGTCGGACGCGTAGCCCTCGGGCGGGGAGACGGTCCGCCAGTCGGCGCCGGCGGGGCGGTGCGGCGTGCCGAGGACGAACGCGGAGCCTGCGACGAGGTCGCGCGAGAGGGCGTCATTGACCCAGATCATGTCGATCGTCCGGTCGCTCTCGTGGGTAAGCGTCGCAGGGTCGCCGGGAGAGCGGTCGGGGAAGATGTCGGTCATGCCGGCGACTGTCGCGTAGGTCTTGACCGACTCGTCCTTCGGCTGGGCGTTGAAGTCGCCGAGGACCGCGATGTTGCGGCCGCGGTTGGCGGTCTGGAGGTCATTGATCATCGCAGCGAAACGCGCGGACTCCTTCTCGCGCCAGTAGTCGTTGTACGTCCCGCTCTTGTGGTGGACGACGAAGAGCGTCAGCTCGTAGGGCTGGGCGCCGTCGGTCGAGGGAACGGTGACGACGACCTGGAGCGGGGAGCGGCGGCACTCGATGGGCTCGCCGGCGTACCAGTTCTTCTCGTTGCCGTACTTCTCGGGGTGCACGCCGCCGAGCGGCATGAAGGGGAAGACCGTCGCTTCGCGCAGCGGAAAGCGGGAGAGGACGGCCTGCTCGATGCCACGGTCGTCGCCGGCGTCGATGGAGGCGACGTAGTCGTAGCCCATGCCCTGGAGGTAGGCGTCGCGGAATTCAACGAGCGCCTGGAAGGATTCGATTTCCTGGAGCGCGACGATGTCGGCGTCGAGGCGGCGGAGGGTGTCGGCGACGGCGATCTTCTCGCGCTCGGGCTTCACGGAGCTCATGTCGTCGTTGCGTCCGGTGAGCGTCGGATCGTCGTGCTCGTCGAAGAGATTGAGGACGTTGTAGGTGGCGAGGCGGATGGCGCCGTCGGCCTTGGCGGGCGCATCGGCGCGGCCGAGGCGCGGGGCGTCGGCGCAAGCGGAGAAGGTAAGGGCAAGGCAGGCGAGGGCGACGACGGGACGAATCGGCATGGAGGCCTCCGGCTCGGGGTTGGGGTTCGAGTATACGAGCCCCGGCGCGGGGCAACCTTTGCGCCGCCTTGACGTGGCGCGTGGCGGCGGGCAGTTGGGTACAACGTCGCACCGAACGCGACATGAAGCCCGCCCGCCCGATCCATTACGTCCTGCTGGTCACCCTGCTCACTGGGCTGGGCGTGGCGCTGCTGTATCCCATCTGGCTGACGGTGCGGGTAGGGTTCGCGGAGGACGCGGCGACGGCGCAGGGGTTCACGCTCCGGCACGTCGGGCTGGTGTTCGTCGATCCGGTGCTGCGCACGGGGCTGGTCAATGCCCTCGCGCTCGCGGGCGTGACGACGGCGCTATGCATGCTGATCGGCGTGCCGATGGCGCTCATCAGTGCGCGCCATCAGTTTCCGCTGAAGGGATTCTGGAACACCGCGGCCCTGGCGCCGCTGGTGCTGCCGCCGTTCGTCGGAGCAATCGGGCTGAAAGCGATGCTGGGCCGATCGGGCGCGCTCAACTCGCTGCTCGGAACGGATTGGGACCTGCTGGGCCAGCACCGCTTCTGGGGCGTCGCGATCGCGCTCGCGCTGCACCTTTACCCAATCATCTTCCTGAACGCGACGGCGTCGATCGCCAATCTCGATCCGGCGCTGGATGAGGCGGGCAAGACGTGCGGCGCCAGCGCGTGGATGCGGTTCTTCCGCGTGACGCTGCCGCTGATCCGCCCCGGCCTCTTCGCGGGCGGGGCGATCGTGTTCGTGTGGTCGTTCACGGAGCTCGGCACGCCGCTGATGTTCGACTACTACGACGTCACGTCCGTGCAGATCTTCAACGGCATCAAGAAGATGAGCGCCTCGGCGGAGCCGTATGCCCTGACGGCGGTGCTGCTCGGGCTATCCGTGGTGTTCTATGTGCTCGGCAAGTCGGCGCTCGGGCGCGCGGGGTACGCGTCGAGCACACGCGCGTTCCGCTCCGGCGGACCGACACGGCTGGGGCCGGTCGGGGTCGTGCTGACGACGGCCTTCTTCGCGCTGGTGACGGGCGCGGCGATCCTTCCGCATATCGGCGTGGTGCTGATGAGCTTGGCGCCGCCGGGATCCTGGTACGGGACGCCGGTTCCACAGGAGTGGACGCTGGGCAACTATGAACTGGCGCTGGGTCATCCGCTGGCGTTCGGATCGATCGTGAACAGTTTGATGCTCGCGTCCGCCGCGGCGGCGCTGGACATCGTGATCGGTGTGGGCACCGGGTATCTGATCGTGCGGACGCGGGTGCGCGGGCGGAACCTGCTCGATGCGCTCGCGATGCTGCCGCTGGCGGTGCCGGGGCTGGTCATGGCGTTCGGCTATGTCGCGCTGACGCTTCGTTGGCCGTTCGGGCCGGGCGATCCGCTGGAGGGCGTGGTGGACGTCGTGGGCGCGACGCCGAATCCGATGCCGCTGCTGGTGATCGCGTACGCGGTGCGCCGGCTGCCGTATGTCGTGCGCTCGACAGTCGCGGGGCTCGAGCAGGTGCACGTCGAGCTGGAGGAGGCCGCGTCGGTGTTCGGCTCGCGGACGATCGGCACGCTGCGGCGGGTGATCGTGCCGCTGATCGCGGCGAACCTGCTCGCGGGCGGGCTGCTCGCCTTCTCGTTCGCGATGCTGGAGGTGAGCGACTCTCTGGTGCTGGCGCAGCAGGAGCGGTTCTACCCGATCACCAAGGCGATCTACTCGTTCGCGGAGCGGCTTGGCGACGGCGTCGCGATCGCCTGTGGCATGGGCGTGTGGGGCATGCTGCTGCTGACGGTCACACTCGTGGGCGCGTCGCTTCTGCTCGGCAAGTCGCTGGGCGCGATCTTCCGCGTATAGCCGTCACTTCACCATCGAGGCGAGGCGGACCACTTCGCGGTACTGCCCGCGGAAGAAGGCGGTGTAGTGCATGCGGAGGATCGGTTCGCGATCGGCGTCGCGCCAGTCATCGAGGATGGGCTGGATGTTCTCCGGCGAGACGAGCAGGGTCGTACCGTCGGGGAGAGGGTGCAACGGCATCGCGTGGAACATCTCGTCCATTTGGGCGATGAGGTCGGCGTCGGCGCCGCGTTGAATGGCGCCGTGCATCGAGGCCCACGCCTCGCGCATGTCGTCGTGGATGTCGATGGCGAAGGAGCCGAAGATGCGCTCGATGATGCGGAACCAGCCGTTGATCGGCGCGGTGGAGGCGTCCTCGAAGGGACGGATGTCCTTATCCACGAAGCGATCGCGGTGTTCGTCGTACATCACGCGCCGGCCGGGGAGCTTGCGGAGTTCATATCGCCGAGGCCCCCACTCGCTCGCCGGTGCGTCGTCGCCCTTGGCGGGGAGCTGCCAGAGCGCCTGGCCTTCGAGCGAGCAGGTGAACTCGACGAACCGTGCCGCGACCTCGGGGTTGGGTCCGGCGCGGAGGATCGAGATCGGGTCGGCGTTGATGAAGACGATGCCGGGCGGGTCGATGTACCCGACGCGCGAGCGTGAGCCCGCGTCGGACGATCCGGCGTCGATGAGCGCCTGGGCCTGGTAGCGCCCGTAGAAGTCGATGGACGGGCCAGCGGCAGCCTCGCCCTTCGAGACCTCGATCGGCGGCTTCAGCGAAGAATTCGCGAAGAATCTGGCGTTGGCGCACATGGCGCGCAACGTGCGCCATCCCGCGTCCCAGCCCTGGTTGTTCAGGATGGAGTCGTACGTGACGGCGACGGACGATGACTGGCGCGGATCGGTCATCGCGAGCCAGCCGAAGTAGCGGAAGTCCACGAGATCGTCCCATGTGCGCGGCTCGGGAAGGCCGAGCTTTTCCAGCACGTCGCGGTTGTAGACGATGCCGAACGACGTCAGCGCGACGCCGAGCCAGTGCAGGTCCGGGTCGTAGAGCAGGTCGGAGCCGATGGTGTTCTCGCCGAACCACTCCTCGACCTGGGACATCGCGAATGGCACGGGGACGGAGATCGAGACGTTCTCGCCGGCCCCGTTGGGGACGCCGCGTTTGACGACGTTGTGCTCGTACGCGCCGCCGCCGAAGAGGATGTCGTACGGCATCACGCCGGAGACGAGTTCGCCCTCTGGAGTCATCTGACCGGTCTTGATGGCCTGTTCGTAGACGGCGACGAGGAGCTTGCGGATCTCGCTGGTGCCGCCCGGGGCGCGGAAGTCCACGTAGACCGGGCGGCCGTGCCGGGCCTCGTGCCATTCGGAGAACGCGCGACCGAACTCGGAGCGGATCTGCTCGTTGTGGGGCGTGATGACGACGACGCGCAGGGCGTTCTCGGGGATGCTCGCCTCGCGCGGGCGGAACGCGAAGGGCACCGCGATGAGCGCGGCGAGCGCGAGGAACACGATGGCGCGGGGGAGGTTTGGCACGTCCCGGGCAATGTAGCCATGACCGGCGAGGGCCGGGGCCGCTACTGTGAAGATGGAATGCCGGCCGACCGCCGGACCCGGAGGACGCTTCGATGCTGCTGCGGATGATCTACGACGACCGGCTGGCCCAGGCGGCCTACCTGATCGGGTGTCAAAGGACGAAAGAGGCCATCATCATCGACCCCCAGCGCGATGTGGACCAGTACCTGGCCATCGCGAAGAAGGAGGGTGTGAAGATCGTGGCCGCGGCGGAGACGCACATCCACGCAGACTTCGTCTCCGGCGCTCGCGAGCTGGCGGAGCAGGGCGTCCGGGTCTATCTCAGCGATGAGGGCGGCGCCGACTGGAAGTACCAGTGGCTCGACAAGAAGAAGGGCGGCGGGCGTTACGACGCCGTGCTGCTGAAGGATGGCGACACGTTCCGCATCGGCAACATCGAGTTCCGCGCAGCGCACACGCCCGGGCACACGCCGGAGCACATCTGCTTCTTTGTCACAGATCGCGGCGGCGGCGCGGACGAGCCGATGGGCGTGGCGACGGGCGACTTCCTCTTTGTGGGTGATCTCGGACGGCCCGACCTGCTCGAGTCGGCCGCGGGTCAATCGGGGGCGGCGACGTCGTCGGCGAAGCGGCTCTTCAAGACCGTCGGCGAGCTGGTGCAGTGGCCTGACTACATGCAGGTCTGGCCCGGTCACGGCGCGGGCAGCGCGTGCGGCAAGGCGCTCGGCGCGGTGCCGCAGTCGACGATCGGGTACGAGAAGCGATTCAACCCGGCGATTCGGGCGGCGGGGTCCGAGCGGACGTTCGTCGAGTTCATTCTCGAGGGCCAGCCGGAGCCGCCGCTGTATTTCGCGCGGATGAAGCGGTGGAACAAGGCGGGCCCGCCGGTTCTTGGCGGCGTGCCGAAGCCGCAGGAGATGGAGCCGGCGAAGCTTGGAAAGGTCGATCCGCGCAAGTCTGTGGTGATCGACACTCGGACGTGGGACGAGTTCCGATCCGGTCATGTGCCCGGCTCGCTGTACGTGCCCCTTGACAATCTCTTCCCGGGCATTGTGGGGTCGTACATCGGCGAGGATCAGGAGGTCGTGCTCATCGCGCCGCACGATCGCGTGGATGCGCTGGTCCGTACGCTGATCCATGTGGGTGTGGACAGGGTCGTCGGCTGGGTTGATCCGGCGCGATTCGGCGAGTACGCGAAGTCGGGCGGTCGGCTGGAGAAGTCCGCGGAGATCGACGTGTCCGAGGCCAAGCGCCGCATCGGCGACAAGGAGTCGTACTTCATCGACGTGCGGCGGAACGACGAGTACGCGGCGGGGCACATCCCGAGCGCGACGCTGGCGCCGCATACGCGTTTACCGGCGCACCTCGACGGGCTCCCGAAGAACCGTCCGATCATCGTGAACTGCCGCAGCGGCGGGCGGTCGGCGCGGGCGGTGTCGCTGCTGCAGCGCGAGGGCTACGACGCCATCAACGTGGCGGGCGGCTGGCTGGCGTGGGAGGAACAGGAGAAGGGCAAGTGAGCGCGGCGGCATGCTGATCGCCGAACTGCTCGGCGCGCTGGTGATCGGGCTGAGTCTGGGCCTGCTCGGATCGGGCGGCGCCATTCTCACGGTGCCGATCCTCGTCTATCTCGCGGGCCATCCGGAGAAGCAGGCGATCGTGGAATCGCTGGCGATCGTCGGTCTCATTGCGCTCTCGGGCGCGATCCGGAACGGTGCGAACGGCCAGGTGCAGCTCCGAGCCGTGGTGCTGTTCGGCATTCCCGGGATGCTCGGCGCGTTTCTTGGCGCGCTGGGATCGAGGTGGGCGTCGGGCGCGCTCCAACTGGCGCTCCTGGCGGTCGTGATGTTCGGCGCCGCGTGGTTCATGTTTTGGAGCAGCGCGAGCGAACCAAAGCCCACCAAGCGCGTCGCGGTTCCGTTCCTGATGGCGCTGGGCCTTTGCGTCGGCGTGCTTACGGGGTTCCTCGGCGTCGGCGGCGGCTTCCTCATCGTTCCAGCGTTGACATTGCTCGGTCGACTGCCGGTGAAGATGGCGATCGGCACGAGTCTGGCGATCATCGCGATGAACTGCGCCTCGGGCTTTGTAAAGTCCTGGCGGCTCCTCGACGAGGCGGGGGGCGGCGTGGACTGGACGATCATCGCCCTGTTCTCGCTGGTGGGGATCATCGGTGGACTGGTCGGCGTGTCGATCGGCGGGCGGCTGAATCAACGCACGCTCCGGCGCGTGTTCGCGGTTTTCCTCGTGCTGATGGCGGTGTTCATCCTTGTCAGGCAGGCGCCGCGGATGATGAACACCGGACCCGCCGACCGGCCTAACCACGCTGCTTCGCAGTAAGCGGGGTTTCGCCGAGGATTCACGCGCCGGCCATGGGAGCGATGGAGAGTGTCGCGGTCATTTCTCCATCCATCCACCATCTTCGAAGAAAGGACGCTCGACCATGGCTGATACGATTGTCGGAGTGTTCAGATCGCCCGGCGCAGCGGCGGCCGCCATCCGCATTCTCGAGTCTCGAGGGGTTCGCGCGGATCAGATCAGCGTCGTCGCCAGCGATTCGTTCACCAAGGAATCCTTCGCGGTCGACTCTCACACAAAGCTTCCGGAAGGTGTCGCGATCGGCGCCACTTCGGGCGCGGCTCTGGGCGCCGTGGTCGCAGGACTGACGGCGGTCGGAGCGATCGCCACCGGCGGGCTCGGCATCATTGCCGCGGGGCCGATCGTTGCGGCCCTCGCAGGCGCCGGGGCGGGCGCAGCGGGCGGTGGCGCCATCGGCGGGCTCGTCGGCCTGGCCATTCCCGAGCACGAGGTCAAGCATTACGAAGATGCACTTGAGAAGGGCAACGTGCTCGTCGGCGTCTCGCACGTCGATGGACAGGAAAAGGTGGTGCGCTCGACGCTCAAGGACGCCGGCGCCACCAACGTGTCCACTGCCTGACGCAGGACTCCGATTCAATGAATCAGCCCAAGCGCCCGGTCATGGAACCGGGCGCTCTTGGGGGCAGAAGCCTCGCACGACGGTAAGAGCGGGCGACCGGACTCGAACCGGCAACATTCAGCTTGGAAGGCTGACACTCTACCATTGAGTTACGCCCGCTTCTCGAGCGGACAGTGTAGCACCCGGCCAACAGCCGGCTCTACGGCGCCCGTGCCTTCATCGCCCGGTCGTAGGCCACGAAGCACATGACCAGCGGGCCGAACGCCTTCTCGCCTGCGAGGCGCGACGCTTCCGACAGGTCGGCGCACTTGCCCCGCTCGATGTCCTGCGTCAGGTCCAGCACGGCGTTGTCCACCACTCGGACCAGCGACGCCAGGATCTGAAACTCTTCCGTCGTCTGCGGCATGTACTGCTGGATCATCGGCAGCCCCGTCGGCAGTTCGACCCACCAGCGACCGTCCTCGCGACGGAGCACGAGACCGACCCCGAGTGCGGGGGCGCCGTCCACGAGGATCGCTGCCGAGTCGTCGCCGATGGACGCCGTCGTGATCCGATCGCGCGATTCGCGCGCCCACGCGAAGGGGTCCGCCATGAGCCGGCGCAGCAGCCGATCGGCGCCGGGGGGCGGACCATTGCGCGAGCCGAGCATGGCCATGGCCGCGGCGCCGCCGCCGGGCGCCTCGCGCAGGGCCGCGATGTCGTCGGGGTATCGCTCGGCGAGGAGCGTGGCGAGTCGCTGGAGGTCGAGCAGCAGCAGGCCGAACTGATCGAGCACCAGTCGGAAGTCGTCGTCCGGCGCGTAGATCAGGTCGGCGAGGAGATCGGCGCGTCCGGCTTCGACCACGGCGAACGCCGAGTCGACGAGCGCGTCCGGAGAATCGGTGTTCATCGGCACGCTCGGCAGCCCGGGGCGCAGCAGGAGCGAGATCGCTCCGGCGGCCAGCGCCAGCAGCCCCACGATGCCGCCTGTCATGATCCACCGCATGTCGGGTCTCCGTCGCCTGCTCCAGATCATAGAACGCGGATAGGGCGGTCTCGCCCTCTATACTTCCGCCGTGAAGATCGTTCTGAACGGAGCCGAAACGGAGATCGACGCCCCCGCGGAGGGGCTGACGATCGCCACGCTGCTCGAACGGCGCGGCGTGCGGAGCGAGGCCTGCGCCGTCGAGGTCAATCGAGAGCTGGCGCCGCGCCGCCGGCACGGCGAAACGAAGCTGCGGGACGGGGATCACGTCGAGATCGTGACGCTCGTGGGCGGAGGATGAGGGATCGCATGACGTCGAAAGAGAGCGCACAGGTCGAGTTCAAGGCGGCGCCCGCGACCCAGTCGCTGCGGATCGGGTCGCGCACGATCGGCAACCGCTTGATCGTCGGCACGGGGAAGTACCGCGACTTCGACACCATGCAGCGCGCGATCGCGGCGAGCGCGGCGGACGTCGTGACGGTCGCCGTCCGACGCGAACGCCTGATCAACGAGCAGGGCCAGAGCATCCTCGATTTTCTGGATCTTGATCGCCTGACGATCCTCCCGAACACCGCGGGGTGCTTCAGCGCCGAGGACGCGGTGCGGGTGTCTCGTCTCGGGCGGGAGATCCTGGAAGGTCTCGGCAATCCGGGAGCCTCCTGGGTGAAGCTCGAGGTGCTCGGCGATCGCAAGACATTGCTCCCGGACCCGATGGGGACGCTCGAGGCCTGCCGCGAGCTGGTCGCGGACGGCTTCGAGGTGCTTTGCTATTCGAGCGACGATCCCATCGCGGCGGTTCGTCTGCGTGACGCGGGCGCCACGAGCGTCATGCCCGCGGGTTCACCGATCGGTTCAGGGCAGGGGATCATCAACCCGCGCAACATCGCGCTGTGCCTCGAACTGCTGAAGGACGGGCGGCCGGACTATCCGGTGATCGTGGATGCGGGCGTCGGCACGGCGAGCGATGTGTCGATCGCGATGGAGCTGGGCGCGGACGGCGTGCTGCTCAACACCGGGATTGCGCACGCGCGCGACGCGGTGGCGATGGCGCACGCGATGCGGCTGGCGTGCGAGGCGGGGCGTCTCGCGTACACGTCGGGGCGGATTCCGATGAAGAAGTACGCGTCGGCGTCCAGCCCCTGGGAGGGCGCGATCTCGTACATCCCGGGCGAGTGATCGGCGCCGGTCAGTCCTCGTAGATCAGGGCGTCCTGCACACTGCCGAAGACCGGCATCGCCGAATCGAGCCGGAGAGCCCGGATCAGTCGCACGTGCTCCGGCTTCGCCGAGGCGATGCGCACGCTTCCGCCGTATCGCGACGCGGCCTCGTGGAGCTGGACGATCTCCGCAATGCCGCGGCTGCCGAGCCGGGTGACATCGGCGCAATCCAGCACGATCGTGGCGGGACGATGCTCCAGGACTTCTAGGATGCGCTTCGAGAGCTCCGGCGTCGGTTCGGCGCCGAGCTCGCCGCGCAGCGAAACAACCACGGCGTTCTCACGGGGGCGATACAGATCGACGCGGATCGTCTCCATGCGGTGTGCCTCGGAGCGGATCGAACATCGGGCGGGGGCGCCGACGCTGGGGCACGGAGTATGCCCGAATCTTCAGTGGAGCGGAACGGCGAGCGACGCGCCTTAACAGAATCTTTGCTCAGGAGCCCTGCCCGGCCAGCGCCGCCTTCAAGGGCGCGAGGTGACTTTCATAGTTTTTCCACCGCCCCACGGACGAGGCATAGATCGGTCGGCGGACCTGGTCCATGCTCGGCGTCCCCACGACGCGCCTGGACTCGTGGTAACGCAGGCAGGCATCGTCCCACGGGAGGCCTGTGAACTCGACGAGTCGTCGCGCCGTCGACTCGAAGTCCTGCACCAAGTCCTCGTAGCGGACTTCGAGCATGTTGAGCGAGAGCACCGACTTCCAATGCGCCATGACGCGCTCGTAGTTGCGATGCCACCGCCCCAGATCCTCGAGCGAATCCGCGAAGGCATGCTCGCTGAACCCGCCCGGACCTCGCCGCCCGATGCTGGTGAGGTAGCACGAGAGGCAGATGTCCATCGCGTCTCGAACGCAATGGATGATGCGCGCCTTCGGAAAGAGCAGTGAGATCAGGCCCAGGTGCAGGTAGTTGTCGGGGTTCTTGTCGGTGACGCGGTCCGCCTGCGGCGCGACGGCGCGGAGGGTGTCGGCGACCTTGCGCGCGGTTCGATCTACGACCTTGCGCGTGAGCGCTTCGGGATGCTGCAGGTGGTACGGCGCGCGGGTGCGTCCGCCCTCGATGTCGGCGATGGCTCGGCCGATGTCGCGGCGCTCGCCCCCGCCGTGCACCCCGGGGTGCGACGCGAGGATCTGTTCCACAAGGCTCGTTCCCGATCGCGGCATGCCGACGATGTAGACCGGCAACTCCGTCTCGAGCGACGCGCGGGGCAGCCCGCTCACCACGTCCTTCGACCATGCGCTGAGCATGGCGTCCAGCGAAGCGTGATAGGCGTCGATGTCCGGGCGACGCTGCTTGAGCGTGTTGGCCTCCTGGCACGCGGCGAACGCGTCGTCGTAACGCCCCTTCGCGTCGAGGAGTTCGGTCAGCGAGATCAGCACACGCAGCCGCTCCGCGGCGGGCAGCCCGGGCGCGACGCGGCACTTCTCCAGCATCGCGATCGCTTCGTCCTCGCGATGGATCCGCTGCGCGAGCGTGGCGAGCGCCATCGCGATGGGCAGGTGAATCGGCTTGCCCTCGCCGATGAAGGGCTCGATCGCCGCGGCGGCCTCGTCGAATCGGCGAAGACGGAAGAGCGCTTCGGCCTTGCAGGACGCGGCGTTGGGATCACCGGGTCGAAGCGAGAGCGCGCGGTCCGCCGCGGCGATGGCCTCGTCCAGCCGGCCGAGGCGGAGCAGCATCGCGCCGTGACCGACGATGAGGTCCGGCTCGCGGGGCGCCAGGCGCACGGCGCGGGCAAGACTCTCCTCGGCGCCCGCGATGTCGCCCATGGCCATGCGGCACACCGACATCAGATGCAGCGAGGGCACATGATCCGGGGATTGCCGCAACGCTTCTCGGCAGAGCATGCCTGCGCGGACGGGATCACCGGCGGTGTAGAGCCGGCCCGCCTGGGACAACAACTGCGACACGGGGGGTGCTTTGGGCATGCGATTCGGCTCGACGCGCGACAGCGACAGTGCGACACGGCGTCCCTGAGCAGGGACGGGACGAGCGTACCGCCGTCATGGATCAAGGTCGAGCGATCACCGACGGCGACGCGTCGACAGGGCGAGGCCCAGCCCAAGCGCCGCGGCGCTGGCGGGCGACGGAATCGCCACACCCGGGCCGTTGGGGACGGTGACGATCGGCACGCCGGCGACGTTCTGGATCCAGTTGAGGTAGGGATTGAGATTCACGGCGTAGGACCAGGAGCCGTTGCGCGTCATGTTCGCTTCGGAGACACCCACGCCGATGCCGGCGAGCGCGAGCGTGCCGTTGGACTGCGCGACGAAGACGCCGCCGCCGGAGTCATTGAGCGCGAAGGCCGCTTCGTGGGGGACGGCGCCGGTGAGCGCACCGGGGCCCGTGCCGGAAAGATCCCAGTCGAACGCGATGAAGTCGCCGACGGCCCACTCCACCCGATTCGCACCCCAGGTCTCGGCGTTGGGTCCGCTCCAGTAGAAGCCGTCGCGCAGGGTGTCGCCGGCGATGCGCCCCATGCCGCCGATGACGATCGGCTGCGCCGCCGTCACATTGGTGATGTTGTGCCAGCCGGGAAGGGTTTCGTTCAGACGAACCACCGCGATGTCCGCCGAGGAATGATTGAAGATCGCGGACGTGGTGTAGAACACCCCGCCCATCTTGAACTTCGTATTGAGGTTGCCGCCGTTATGCCGCGCCGTGACGATCCATTTGGATCCGATCGCGACCGCGCTGGAGCCGTTCCACTTCCCGACGAACGAATTCTGCGGCTTGGCCATCGGGTTGCCGGACACGATGGCGCCGGCGTCGGGCGTTGCGATCGCGAGGGTGACCAGGGCGCACGCCAGGGGCGCCACACGAGTCTTCGCAAGTTGCATGGATCCTCTGCTCCTCTGTGCGGGGCGACACGGTGCACGTACATCGGCCCGAACGAAGGAGCGATTTGCCAGCCCAAGGCCGGAATCGACGTTTTTCTGGGCGCCGCGTTCGCGGGGGAGCTACGCGGGACGAACGCCGCGATTCAGTTGCTCCACCCGCTCCGCCTCGCGTTTTCGGACCATGTCGAGGACAAGGCGCGGGATCCGCCAGCGCGGCTCTTCATCGGAAACCCCGGAGCAGTGCTCCTGGACGCAGCGGTAGACCAGCTTGAAGGCCTCGCGCGGCCGGCGCATCTGGTCGAGGGAATCGATGATGTCCTGGCGTGAAACGTCCGGCTCGAAGAGGTCCTTGAGCGTGATCGGATCCGCGCCGGGCTTCATGCACGCGGCGAGGCGCGCGTTGCAGAGGTCGTAGAGCGCCGGTCCGGTCCAGGAGAGCCGCTCCACCAGGTTCTGCTTGTCGAGTCGCGCTTCCTGAAAGAACTGATTGCTCTCCCGGAAGAGCGCGTGACGCAGCTCGATCGGGAGCAGGAGCTTGAAGCCGAAGCCCTCCATCTGGAGAAACTTGTTGTTCAGCATCGGCCAGACGACAGCGCGCATGCGCTCCGGGTCGCCCGAGACGAGAGTCGGCTCGTCCACTCGATCCATGACAACGATGACGCCGGCGACGCCGAGTTGGCGGAGAATCCGCCGCAGACGGTCGAAGGCGCCGAACCGCGGCTCATCGCCGATCGGCAGGCGGTTGGATCGGCGCACGCGGATGGGGAGCCGTTCGAGATGCTCGGTCATCCGCTCCCGCGAGCGTGGAAGCGTCCTCGCGTGATGCAGCACTCGGCGTGCGCTGAGCTTCAGGCGCCAGGAATCCAGCAGAACTCGCTTGGCGGTGAGCGCCACCGGGACCGCCAGCGCCGCGACCAGCAGCCAGAGCCACACGCCGTCGATCGGCGGCCGGCCGGACCACCACCAGAGCGCGAACGCCGCGGCGGGGAGCAGCCACGCGCCGGCGATCATCGCGATCATGGCGAGCCTGGCCCGATCGAAGGGCGCCCGCACCGCTCGGCGGAGGCGCATGGCGCGCTCGATCGAGAGGTCGGACGCGTCGTAGAAGGCCTGGAGCGCGAGCAAGTCGTCCTTGGACTCCCGATCGAGACGGCGCACCTGCCGACGGCGCGTGCTCAGGATCGCCATCGGTGAATCCGGGCGACCGGCGGTCAGGAGCGCATCGATCAGCGAGGTCACGGCGATCGACAGAGCGCCGTCCATGTGATCGACCAGTCTCAGCTTGCGCATCGACGCCAGCGGGTCCTCTTCGCCGATCCGATCATGGAATCGATCGAGGACCGGGTTGAGGTCGTCGTAGGCGACGAGGACGATGGGACTTTCGGGATAGGCCTCGTTGTGCCGGCGGATGCGCTGCTCGAGCTGCAGCCGGATCGCGGTCTTCCCGCTGCCCTTCTCGCCGAACACGATCGACGTCGACGGTCTCGCGACATCGCCGATGATCTTCTCGAGATCGGGATGTCCGATCGGCTCGTCGAGTCGGAGGAAGATCGGGTCCTGGCGCGCCTCTTCGGCGCGGAAGGGATCTTCCGCGATGCCCCAGTGCTCGAAGAATCGGGAGACGTTCATCGGTCCTTCGTGGATCGGTCGGCGTCCGTGCCGCGTCTTGAATCAATGGGCTGCGGGCTCGCCCAGGAGGGGCGAAACGGCCTCGACCATCTTGCGCATCATCGCCTCGTCCCGCGCCTCGAGGTTCAGGCGGAGGAGTGGTTCGGTGTTGCTCTTGCGGACGTTGCACCACCAGCCGTCGCGTTCGAAGCAGTCGATGGTGACGCCGTCGAGCTCGTCCACGACGCCGCGATCGCCGAACTCATCCTTCAGCATCGCCAGCGCGCCGTCCTTGTCCTCGATCGTGAAGTTGAGCTCACCGGACTGGTGATAGCGGGCGATCGGCTTGATGATCCGGCTGAGCGGCCGGTTCGCTTGCGCGAGCGTCGAGAGCACCGTCGCCATGGCGATGGCGCCGGAGTCCGCATTGAAATTGTCGCGAAAGTAGAAGTGGCCCGACAGCTCGCCGCCGAGCGCGCCGCTGTGCTCGCTCATCAACGCCTTCAGGAACACGTGGCCGACGCGGCTGCGGACCGGCTTGCCGCCCGCGTTGCGGACGTCCTCTTCCAGCGCCTTGGTCGAGCGGAGGTCGTAGACCACCGCGGCGCCGGGCGCGGCCTTGAGCGCCGACGCCGCGAGCCAGGCCGTCAGGAGATCACATCCGATCGGCCGGCCCCGCTCGTCGATCGCGACGATCCGGTCCGCGTCGCCGTCGAAGCAGATGCCCAGGTCCGCCTGCTCGTCGAGGACCGCCTTGCGCAGACCCTCGAGCGCCGCGGGCAGCAGCGGGTTCGGCTCGTGCACGAACACGCCCTTGGTGTTCTCGAAGTTCATCTCGACGATCTCGAGGCCCGGAATGGCCGCGCCTTTCTCGCCGAACACGCGCGGGACCATCGTGCCCGCCATGCCGTTGCTGGCGTCCACCACGACCTTGACGTTCTTGCCGCCGAGATCGACGAACTGGCGCACGTGCGCGATGTACGCCTCCCAGAGGTCGCGCTCCTCGACGCGTCCGCCGGCGCTGTTCTTGCCGCCGTGCACGCCGGGGTCGGCCATGGCCGCGAGCTTGCGGATCTCGCCAAGACCGGTCGCCTCCCCCACCGGCTTGGCGCGCCGCTTCGAAACCTTGAAGCCGTTGTACTGCGGCGGGTTGTGGGACGCTGTCGTCTGGATGCCGCCAGCGCAGTCGAGGTGATTGACGGCGAAGTAGATGAACGGTGTGTCCACCATGCCGACATCGATGACGTTGCCGCCCTGGCTCGTGATGCCCTCGATGAGCTTGGCCGAGAGCGACGGGCTGCTCTTGCGCATGTCGCGACCCACGACGATGTGCTTCATCATCGGCGTGGTCTCGCCCGCCTTCGCCGCGTCGTCGAGCAGGAACGACGACGATCCGTAGCCGATCTGCCACGCCATGCGCTCGTTGAGCGGGTCGGGATAGGTGCCTCGGATGTCGTACGCCTTGAAGACTTTGCCAAGCATGCCGTGGGGATCCTGAAGCCGTCCGGGAGGGTTCAACCGGCAGGATACAGGCGGACGATCGGGGGCGTCAGGCGACCGGATCGTCGTCGTCGGGCAGCACGGGAACATCCTCGGGGAGCGCCCGGAGGAATGCGCGGCCGTAGCCCTTGGTGACCACGCGCGGATCGAGCACCACGACTCGTCCTCGGTCGTCGGCCGAACGCACCAGCCGCCCGAACGCCTGCTTGAATCGGATCACGGCGCGCGGCAGGGAGTCCTCAAAGAAGGGATCGCCGCCCCGTTCCGCAATCCGGTCCAGGCGCGCCTGCGTTAGCGGTCGATCGGGCGGCTCGAAGGGCAGACGCGTGATGATGACATTGCGCAGCGCATCGCCCCGGACGTCCACACCCTGCCAGAAGGACGCGGCGCCGAAGAGCACCGCGTCGCCGGCGGCGCGGAACTTCTCGAGCAGCAGGCCTCGCGGCCCATCGCGCTGCTGACACAGGAGGGGCAGGTCGAGCGCCTGGAGCGACGGGCCCACCGCCCGAGCGGTGCGGCGCAATGTGTCGAATGACGTGAAGAGCACGAACGCACCGCCGCGCGTCGCCTGCGTGTGCCGACGGATGCGCTCGGCAAGGGCGTCGATGTACTCGGGCGAGCGCGGGTCCGGCATGCGCCGATCGACGTAGACGCGCACGAGGTTGGCATAGTCGAACGGGCTGCCCAGGAGAAGCGTCTCGACGGTCGGCATGTCGTCGTCATCTTCCGATGCCGCGGCGCCGAACCGCCGGATCGCGTGCTCGAACGGCCCCGGGCCGTCCTCTCTCCGCGACGTGGACGCCAACGTCGCCGAGGTCAGCACGACGGAGCGCCCCTCGATGAAGAGATGCTGGCGAAGCAGCGGCGCGACCTCGACCGGCGAGCAGGCCAGCGTCACGCGCAGCCGTCCGGCCGTCCGCGGATCATCGTCGGCGCCCGCGGAGACCTCGATCCAGTACACACTGGAATCCAGCGTCTGCTGCACGAGCGTCTCGGCGTCAATCGCGATCGCGAGGGCACGCTCCGAATAGGCGTTCAACTCGAATCGATCCTCGTCGCGGCCCGCAAGCTCGCGCAGGGTCTTGAGCCGCAACGAGAGATCCCGGAACGCGGGGCTGATCAAGTCCTCGACGATGCCCGGGCCACGGATGCGGAAGTGCTCGTTGACGATCCCACCCGCCGCTGCAACGAGCCGATCGAAGAACGCCGCGACGAGATCGTCCGTCGCGAGCATGGCTCGAATGGCCTCGTCGACCGGCGCGGAGTCGCCGGACTCCAGCGTCAACGTGGACAGGAACCCCTTGCCGGTCCGCGGGTGATAGAGCGTCGTCAGCAGGCGCCGGATGCGTCCCTCCGACAGGTGCCGACCGAAGTGCTCGCTGGCGACATCCTCCACATTGTGCGCCTCGTCGAGGATCACGTGGTCGTACTTCGGGAGCAGCCCGACGCCGTGCACGCGCAGCGCGAGGTCGCTGAAGAAGAGCGCGTGGTTGCAGATCAGGAGGTCGCCGCGTTCCATCTCGCGGCGGGCGCGCTGGTAGAAGCACGGCTCGTACGTCGGGCACTTCCGCCCCATGCAGTTGCCGGAGTCCGACTGCACGCGGTCCCACACCGCGGGGCGACCGAGCTGAGGCAGGGTCGCAAGCGTGCCGTCCGGTGTCGAGTAGGCCCAGTCCTCGATCGCGTGCAGCGTCGAGCGTGAAGCGCCGTCGGGAAAGAGCGAGTCCTGCCGCTCGGACGCGAGCTTGAGCCGGCGCACCGAGACGTAGTTGCCGCGCCCCTTCACCAGCACCGGACTGAAGTCGCCGCCGAGCGCCTGCACCGCTGACCGAACGATGGGCACATCCTTGTGCAGGAGCTGTTCCTGAAGGGCGATGGTGTTGGTGGCGATGACCACACGCTCGCCGCGCTCGACGATGCGCATCGCCGCGGGCGCCAGATAGGCGAACGACTTGCCGACGCCGGTGCCGGCCTCGACGAGCAGGCGCCCGCGCCGCTCCATCGTGCGCGCCACGGCCTCGGCCATGCGGAGCTGCTGCGGCCTGGGCTCGAACCCCTCGCCGTGCCCCTGAGCCTTGAACGCGTCGGCCAGCGGGCCGCCGGGCGCCAGGAAGGTCGAGACGTCCGCGCTCGCGGACATCTACTCGTCCCCCGCCTGGACCTGCGGCGCGACCACACCCAGCGGCGCTCGCTTGGGTTCGCCGGCGCGCCGCGGGTACTTGTGCGGCGTCGCACGCCGCTTCTCGATTGCGACGATCCGCCCGGTCGGCGTATCGATCACCCCGGCGCACGATGTGTGCAGGAGGTAGAGCGCCTGCTTCGCCTCGGCGAGTTCCTCCTCCGCCCGCTGGCCCTTGGTCAGCAGGATCATGCCGCCGACCTTGGCGAGCGGCACCGTGAGCTCGGCCACCACCGCGATCCGTCCAACGGCGCGCGCGAGCACCGCGTCGAACGAGGCGCGAAACGACTCGTCCTGCCCCAGGTCCTCGGCGCGCTGGGAGACCACGTTTACGTTCCCGAGACCGAGCGCATCCGCCGTATCGCGCAGGAACTTAGCCTTCTTGCCCGTGGTCTCGATCAGCGTGAACGACAGCCGCGGCTGCGCGATCGCCAGGATCAGCCCCGGCGCCCCGCCTCCGCTCCCAACATCGGCGACCTGTCCCTTGTCCGGCACGTCGGCCAGGAGGGGAAGCAGGGTCAGCGAGTCCAGGACGTGGCGGATCCACGCCTCGTCGCGGTCCTCGATCGCCGTCAGGTTGAAGGACTGGTTCGCCGTGTAGAGAAGGTCGAGGTACCGCCCGAACTGCGCGACGTCGCCCGGCTCGAAATCGAGCCCGTAGTCGGCGGCCTGGGTATGGAATGCGTCGGGCGGCGGGGTCGTCATGCGCGTTGCGGTACGGTATCCGGCCGCGGGCCCTCACGCGCCCGGAAAGGACGAATCATGCGAGCGCTCTCAACCCTGACCGCCGGAACCGTCGTCATCGCCACGGCCGCCTGGCTCGCCGCGGGCGCCGCCCCCGAGCAGGACGATCGCGCCGCGATCGGCGAGGTGCTCGACACGCTGCACCACGCCGCGGCCGTCGCCGACGAGGACGTGTACTTCAACCTCTACACCCCGGACGCGATCTTCCTCGGCACCGACGCGACCGAGCGTTGGACGCTCGAGGAGTTCAAGGCCTACGCCCTGCCCTACTTCACGACGCGCGAGAGTGCGTGGGTCTACCGGTCCGCGGAGCGTCACGTCTTCATCGACGCGACCGGTGACTGCGCATGGTTCGACGAGCGGTTGACCAACGAGAAATGGGGCGAGTGCCGCGGCTCGGGCGCGCTGGTGAAGCGCGGCGATCGCTGGCTCATCGCGCAGTACAACCTGACGGTGCCGATCCCGAACGACCTGCTCGCGCCGGTGGTCGAGATGATCCGAGAACTCGAGGCCGCGCCGGCGGCGCCCGCGTCCAGGTAATAGCGCGAGTCAGATAATCCCAGCACGTCGATGCTGCGAAAGCGACTTTCGCGATCCGGCTTGCTTCCCCTGCGCTGATTTCGATGGTTCGAGTGTTCGCATTCGCACCATGCCCACCGAAATCCAGAGGGGAGCCAGACTCATGAATCATCTGCACTCGATCGCCATCTGTGTCGCCGCGGGCGTTGCCACGTCGGCGAGCGCCAGCATCATGCACGCCTCGGGCGTCGCCAACTTCGATCAGGGCCTGCGCAAGAACGGGACCGCGGTCGAAGCGGCGCGGAGCATCACGGCCAACGCGCTCGGGGCGCCGCAGCTCACGGACACGGTCAACTTTGTCTCGCTCGGCTTCGGCGGCGAGCTCGTCCTGACGTTCGACACGTGGTTCGGCGAGTCCGTCAGCGTGTGGGAGACCACCTACGGCAACGCGTCGAGCTACCGCGAGGCGGCGAACGTCTACGTCGGCGTCGGCGGCGCATGGGACACGGCGACGTACTACCACGTCGGCCTGCTCCAGAACACGGCCGACGGCGTGGCGATGTCGCTCGACCCGATCACGCAGAGCTTCGGCGTGAGCGCGTTCAACTTCCTCAAGATCGTGGACGCGACCAATCCGTCGCTGCACAGCGGCAGCGCCGACGGCTTCGACGTCGACGGCGTCATGGTCCACGCCGTGCAGGTCCCCGCGCCGGGCGGCGCGATGCTCGCGGCGTTTGTCGGCCTGGGCGCTCTGCGCCGCCGGCGTGCGTGAGCGCACGAACGAGGAGTGAGGGATCGGGCGCCCCTGGAGGTTTCTCCGGGGGCGCCTTGCTTTGGGCGCGGCTCAGTCCTCGTCCTCGCCGAACTCGAACGAATGACGATAGAGCCGCTCCGGCGGGCGCATGGCCACGTTGGCAAGTAGCCCCGCGCCGATGAAGCACGCCATCATGCTCGAGCCGCCGTAGGACACGAACGGAAGTGTGATGCCCACCACGGGCACCAGTCCCAGGCAAACACCGACATTCACCAGCGCCTGGGTGGCGATGAGCGCGACAATGCCCACGGCCACAAGCCGACCGAAGGGGTCCTTGCAGCGCGCCGCCGCGAGGAACCCGCCCACAATGTACGTGACGTAGAGAGCCAGTGTCGCGAGCCCGCCCAGGAATCCGAAGCGGTTGACGATCACGGCGAAGATCATGTCGTTGTGCTGCTCGGGCAGATCGTTGAAGTCAATCACGGCGCGCGAGTGCTCCGCGCCGAGGCCCGCCGCGCCGCCGGCGCCGACGAGCGTGATCGCCTTGAGCGACTGATACTGCGTCGTGTCGGCCTTGCTGGTGTCGCCCTGCACCTGGCGCACCATGGCGTTGATGCGCTCCTTCTGGTGCGGCAATAGGAACGGGTACGACAGCGGCGCCAGGACGAGCCCGAGGATGACGACGGACGCGATGTGCCGAATCTTGGCCCCCGCCGCGACCAGCACGGCGAAGAGCGTCGGCACGAAGAGGAGCGCCGAGCCCAGATCGGGCTGCAGGACGATCAACGTGACCGGCACGAACGTGATGACCGCCGGCGGGATGAATCCGGTGAATCGCCGGTAGTTCTTGCGGAATCGCAGGTACCTCGCGAGGGCGAGGATGTACGCGATCTTGGCGAACTCCGCCGGCTGGAGCGAGAGCGGCCCGAGGTCGATCCACGCGCGGGCGCCGTTCCGCGGCGTCACGATCGACGAGGGCACGAACGGCACGAGCAGGAACACGAGCAGCGCGATGGATCCGCCGAGCGCCGGCCAGGCGAGCGGGCCGAAGCGCCGGTAGTGCGGAATGGCGACGCACGCCATCGCGACGACACCGACGGTCATGTACATCGTCTGGCGCAGCGCGAGGCCGCTGAGCCCTGTGGCGCCGAATCCGGACGAGAGATTGATGCAGTAGACACCGAGCGCCGCGAGCAGGAACGCCGGACCGAGCACCATCCAGAGCTCCGGCCTCGACACGCGAACACGCGGCACGACACCGAAGCGCAGCGTGCTCCGCAGATCGCGCGGCGCCACGGCGCCCACCCGCGACGGCTGGCGGACCGACGCCGGCATCGCGCCCGTGCGCGTCACGGCCTGCCTCCCACGCGCGGCAGATAGCCCTCGTCCACAAGGGCCTGGATGATCTGATTGACCAGCGGCCCCGACACGCGCCCGCCCGACCCCGCGTACTCGAGCACCGTCGCGATCGCGTACTTCGGCGCCTGGCCCTTCGGACCGGCGAGCGCGACGTACCAGGAGTGATCGCCCTCGCGCAGCACGCGCCCGTCCTGGCGGATGTCCGGCGCCTCGGCGGTGCCGGTCTTCCCGACAACCTCGACCCCGGGGATGTTGAAAATCGGCTCGCGCACTCCCTCGTGCGCGATGTCGTAGCCCGTGCCCAGCTTCTCGTTCGCAGCGCGATGCAGGCCCTCGAGCGCCTGGCGCACGGACTCGTCGTTCAGGCGGAGATCTTCCGCCTGCGCGGGCTGGTCGCGATCGAGGCGCGGCGTGATGCGCAGGCCTCCACGCGCGATGGTGGCGAAGATGTCCGCCGCGTGCAGCGGCGTCCACGCGATCGGCCCCTGCCCGATGCCCATGTGAATCGCATCGCTCGGCGAGATGGTGTCGCTGCCGAGCGGCCCGACGAAGCCGCCATGCTCCGGCCCCGCGTGGAGTCCCCACGTCGACCCGAGCCCGAATCGCTTCGCCCACTCGGCGACGCCCTCCGGCCCCAGGCGCCGGCCGACGGTGTAGAAGTAGATGTTGCACGAGACGGAGAGCGCATCCGGGGCGCTCAGGTCGTGTCCGAGCTGCGCCGTGTGTGTCGTGAAGTACTGCTTGTAGATCCAGCAGCGGTAGAGGTCGGTGCGTCCCGGCAGGAAGTGGCCGGTGCACTCGATCGGTGCGCCGAGAGAATGCTCGCCCGCCGTCACCGCCGCAACGAGCATCATCGGCTTGATGATCGACCCCGGCGGGTACGGCACGTTGCAGGCGCGATTGGCCCAGGGGTTGTTGACGGGGTCGCGGAAGACCAGATCGGGATCGCTCTGCACCTGTTCGCGCGTGAAGGTCGGCGTGGAGACCATCGCGAGAATCTCGCCGCTGGCGACGTCCAGCACGACGGCCGCGCCGTTCAGCGGCGTGCCCTCCGAGAGTTCTGACTTGCCGCCGTGCCATGGCTGGACCATCGCCAGCCCGACTTCGGGCGACATCAACGCCTGGATGCGCGCCTGGAGCGCAATGTCGAGCGTGAGCCGCACCGACTGTCCCGGCTCGGCGTCCGTTTCCTCAACCAGCCCGGTGTCGCGATGCAGCACGGTCTGACCACGAAGGCCGCGCAGCGCATCCTCGTAGTCGCGCTCGATGCCCGCCTGGCCCACCGCGTCGCCCGGCTGATAGCCGCCGCGATCGATGAGCCCGGTCCGCGGATTCACGAGCGGCCGGCGTGCGACGTCCTCGGCAAAGACCTTGTTGCGCATCCAGCCGATGACGTGCGACGCCACGCCGTCCACGGTGACGGTCAACGGCTCGTCCGTGCGCAGCCAGTGCGGGAAACGCGATCGATCAATGGTGACGGTCGCCGCGGCCTGGGGATACTGACGCTCGCCCGCGTCAAGCACGTGCAGGCCGGGCGTGGCGAGCGAAAGGCGCCGGAATTCGAAGGCCACCGCGTCCTCGACGCCGCGCAGGATCACGTGCGCCTGGCGCTGCTCGCGAATCGGACGCGCGACATCCGCGAGCGTGACGACATCGTCCGGATCGGCGCGGCGTTCGAGATCGCGCTGGCGGCGCTCGAGCGTCCGCTCCCAGACGATCGCGGCGGTGCGCTGCACGTCGGCGAGCACCGCGGCGCGGCGCTCGTCGACGATGTCCGGATCTATGTTCGCCGCGCGGGCGAAGGCCGCCCAGAATCCGTCGAGTCTCGATTGGTACGTCGGCAGCGCCTCGGCGATCAGTCGCTCGCGCCCGGTGGCGTCGAGCGCGAGCCATGCCTCGCGGTTCGCATTCCTCGCCGCGGACGCCGCCTCGTTCGTCGCCCATTCGCCCGTGATCAGCTCGTAGTCGACGGCGATGTCGAAGGCCGGACGATCGGTGGCGAGCACGCGCCCCTTGCGGTCGAGGATCTGCCCGCGCACCGTCGGCGTCCACCGGCGCCAGACCAGCGCCCGCTCGGCCTCGGCGCGATGCTCCGCGCCCTGCACGACCGTGATCCGGAAAAGCTGCCCAGCGAGCGGCACGAACCCCACGCCGATCAGCACCATGAGCAGCGCCAACCGGCGATGGAACATGCTCGGGATGAGGCGGGCCAGGTCCATTCGGTGCGGGGATCCGGAGGCGGCGCAGAGTGATCGCGCCGGGGACACCCGTGATTATCGTTGGCCCGGCCGCCGGTGGCGGAGATTTTGCGGATCCCGACGCAGAATCAGCGTCGACCCGCGCCCGCCCGCTTGTCCCGGGACAACTGGGCGTAGGCGTTGTGGTTGTGGATCGACTCGAAGTTCTCGCTGTTGATCGTGTACTGCACGATGCGCTTGTCGCCGTCCAGACCGACCGCCAGGTCGCGGACGATGTCCTCGACGAACTTCGGATTGTCGTACGCCGCCTCGGTCACGTACTTCTCGTCCGGCCGCTTGAGGACGGCAAAGACCTCCGCCGACGCCGACCGCTCGATCAGCTCGACCAGGTCCTCGATCCACAGCATGCCGTCGGTCCGGACCTTGGCCTCGATCAGGCAGCGCTGGTTGTGGGCGCCGTAGGCGCTGATCTCCTTCGAGCACGGGCAGAGCGACGCCGCGGGGGCCTTGACGCCCATCACGAAATCCTCGTGCGAATTCGAAGCGCACTCAAAGGTCACCTTGTAGTCCATCAGCCCCACCGCGCCCGTCACCGGGGCGTGCTTCTGCATGAAGTACGTAAAGGTGATTTCGAGGTGAGCCTCTTCGGCTTCCAGCCGCTCACGGATCAGCTTGGTGATCTCCGGGATCCGCTCGGGGGTGAGCGGTTCGGAATTGTGCTCGTTGAGCACCTCCAGGAACCGGCTCATGTGTGTCCCCTTCTGATAGTGCGGCAGGGAGACGTACATATTGACCGACGCCACCGTGGTCTGGACGCCGCCGTCGCGGGTCCGGAGCGTCAGCGGGTAGGTCACATCCTTCACGCCGACCTTGTCGATGGCGACACGCCGCGGGTCCTGCAGACTCTGGACGTCGGGCAGGGATGCGGCGGTTTCGGCCATTCGAGCAGGGTCCTTTCGGCGGGAAGAAGGTGGATTCCGGGCCATCGTAGGCGTCATGGGCAGATTCCTCCGCCTCGGTTTCGACGCGATGCTCCGCTGGATTCGATGTCGGGAGCCGACGTCAGGCGCCGGGTCTGGCGCCGCGCTTCTCGAGCATCTGCCCGGCCCAGGCCATGCCAAGCGGCACGCCGATCAGGCCGCCCGCCATCCAGTGCATGGGCAGAGGCCGGGCCAACGGCACGACCTTCAGCTCGTAGACGTCCCGGGCGATCTCCGCCCCGCTGGCGCCCGTCGCGATCACCGGCCCGGCGACGGCGAGCAGCCCGATCGCGACGACGAACATGATCGCCGACGCTCGAGGCGCGGCAATGCGTCCGAGCGTTGCGCCGGCGAGCCCGGCGACGCCCGCGGCCCCGATCGTCTGACCGGAGAGCGTCTCGCGGGCGACGATCCACGCCCCCGCGCCCGCCGCGGCGAACGCGACCAGCAGCGCGACGGCCGACCCCGCGCTCGCGAGCTTCTCGGTCGGCTCCGTCTCGTGCCGTCGGCCGGCGCGAAGGATGAACCAGGTCGTCAGCGCGCCCAGCAGCGCGACGACGGCGCCCTCGATGGCCAAGTCGCGCAGGGCGGAGGTCGTCCCGTCCCAGCGCATGAGCCCGAGCAAGGTGCCGTTCGCGTTCGCCGGCGCCAGCAGGGTGAACCCGGCGCAAATCAGGCCACTGCGGACGCCCACGAGGTTGGCCGTCAGCCCCCCGAGGAGCGCGGCGACGCCGAATTGCACGAGAAGGATGCCCAGCCCCACACCGATCGACAGCCCGGTCAAGGCCGTCACGTCGTGGCTGCCGTCCGCCGCCTGCATGGCGCCGTTCAGCAGCGCCAGCAGCGGCCCGACCACGAACAGGGCGGCCGGGAGCAGGGTCCATCGGATGACGGCGGACTTCATGGCGGGTGTTGATATCCGAGCCGGGACGACCGGGCAAACGTGCCTTGCGGGAGGACGTGCGCCAACCGAGACTGCCGCCGATGCCCGCAACGCACCCTTCATCGGTCATTCTCGACGGCTCACCACTCACTCCGGCCCAGGTCGAGGCCGTGGCGCGCCGGCAGGCCAAGGTCGAACTCGCCCCCAAAGCGCTCAAGGCGATCGCCGCATCCCGGGCAGCGCTCGAGAACGCCATCGCCTCCCAGGAACCGCTCTACGGCGTGAACACCGGCTTTGGCTCCCTCTCCCGAACTCGGATCGCCGACGCCGACCTGCGTGACGTGCAGCGGAATCTGGTCCGGTCCCACGCCGCAGGGATCGGCGCCCCACTGCCGGCGGACGTCGTCCGGGCGATGCTCGTCATCCTCGCGGCGTCGCTCTCGCGGGGTCACTCCGGTGTCCGGGCGGAGGTCGTCAACGGCATCGTCGGCATGCTGAATGCGAGGATCACACCGGTGATTCCAGAAGTAGGATCCGTCGGCGCGTCGGGCGACCTCGCGCCACTGGCGCACGCCGCGCTCGTCCTGATCGGCGAGGGCGAAGCGACGCTCGCCGACGGTCGGCGCATCGCGGGCGGCGAGGCACTCCGCGGCGCCGGGCTCAAGCCGGTTGAACTCGGCGCCAAGGAAGGGCTGGCGCTCATCAACGGCACTCATCTCATGGCGGCGCAGGGTGCGCTGCTCATGGTGGACGCCGACCGCCTGATGGACGCGGCGCTCGCCGCGGCCGCGATGAGCATCGACGCATGCCGCGGCACGGACGCGTTTCTCGATCCGCGGATCTATGTGGCCCGCGCCCAGCCGGGCCCGGCGCGCTGCGCGGCGCAATTGGCGGCGCTCATCGATGGCAGCCAGATCGTGCCGAGTCACCTGCACAACGATCCGCGCGTGCAGGACCCCTACTCACTCCGTTGCGCTCCCATCGTCCTGGGCGCAGCGTGGGACGCGATGCAGTCCGTCCGCGCCGCCATCGAGCGCGAGCTCGGCGCCGTGACCGACAACCCGCTCGTCTTCCCCGACGGGACGGACGCGAAGGACATCGTCGTCTCCGCCGGCTGCTTCCACGGCATGCCGCTCGCCATTCCGCTCGACACGCTGTCGATCGCGCTCTCGCACATCGCGGGCATCGCCGAGCGCCGCGTGTACTACATCCTGAGCGCGTCGGACGAGCAGAACCCGCTCAACGCGTACCTGAGCCCGCAGCCGGGCCTGCACTCCGGACTCATGATCGTGCAATACACCGCCGCGGCGTGCTGCAACGAGATGATCGGTCTCGCGACGCCCGCCAGCGTGGCGAACATCTCGACCAGCGCGGGGATGGAGGACTACAACTCCTTCGGCCCGCGCGCCGCGGCGAAGGCCCGGCGCGCCTTCGACCTCTGCGCGAGCGTGGTGTCGATCGAACTGCTCACGGCGTCCGAAGCCATCGAGTACCAGCGCCCTCTGCGCTCGGGCGCAGGCGTGGAGGCCGCGCACGACGCCATCCGTTCGGTGGTCCCCAAACTGACGGCCGACCGATCGCCGACGCCGGACATCCGCGCGATCGACGGCCTCATCCGCGACGGGCGATTCTCAGGGATTGCCTAGAATAGTCGACGCTTTGCGACCATTTTCGAGTGCGTCCGCATCTCATCGCGGCGACGTCCGCGTTCACCCCAGCGCCCGAATGGAGCCCTGCATGATCTTCGGTTCTGATCGACTGATTCCCCGCACTTTGCTCGGCGTAATCACCGCAGCTGCTTGCGCCGCCGCGATCGCCACGCCCGAGACGCCCGGACTGCTCGATCCCGAGACGCAGACCCCCGGCCTCGCGGTCGGCGAACCTGCACCGGACGCCATGGTGAAGACCGCCGAGGGCGACGAGATGTCGCTGGCCGATCTGTACGCGGACGGGCCCGTCATCGTGACGTTCTATCGAGGCGGATGGTGCCCGTTCTGCACCAAGGCGCTCGCGGGGTGGGAGGAGCGGATGGATGATGTTGCGGCGATGGGCGCGACCTTCGTCGCCATCACCCCGGAGAAGCCCGAGCACGCTGCGTCCACGCAGGGCAAGCACGCGCCGTCGATGATGATCGTGAGCGACGCAAGCGGCGAAGCGTCACGCGCCTATCGCGTGGCGTTCGCCATGCCGGAACCGCTCCAGGAGCGGTACAAGGGCTACGGCGTGGATCTCTCGGCGCACAACGCGAACGGCGCGTGGGAACTCCCGGCGCCGGGCACGTTCGTCATCGATCGCGACGGCGTGATCACCTACGCATGGGCCGACTGGGACTACAAGAAGCGTGCCGATCCGGACGAGGTGTTGGAGGCCGCTCGCAAGGCCGCGGAGTGACGGCGAGGGCTCGTTCGAAGATCTCGTGATCAGCGACGGCGGGTGTTGTGTTTCGGAAGATCGCCGCCTACTCTGAAACGAGGTCGGCGCCCCATGTCTGTCGCGCCGGCGCAATCGCAGCTAGAGGAAGGGCGTCTCATGGCGACGGTGATCGAGCGGGCGAGCGGCGCGCGAACCATTCGAGCGCCGCGCGGGTCGATGCGCACGTGCAGCTCGTGGACCATCGAGGCCGCGCTGCGCATGCTGATGAACAACCTCGATCCGGACGTGGCGGAGGACCCGTCGCGCCTCGTCGTCTACGGGGGGCGTGGCCAGGCGGCGCGCAACTGGGAGTCATTCGACGCCATCGTCGCCACGCTCAAGCGTCTTAAGCCCGACGAGACGATGCTCGTGCAGTCCGGAAAGCCCGTCGGCGTCGTGCGCACCCACGAGGATGCGCCGCGCGTGCTCATCGCCAACTCCAACCTCGTCCCCCACTGGGCGACGCAGCGAAACTTCGACGAGCTCGCGGCCAAGGGCCTCATCATGTACGGCCAGATGACGGCCGGATCGTGGATCTACATCGGCACCCAAGGAATCCTCCAGGGCACCTATCAGACCT
>JBGTSD010000022.1:0-38597 GCA_041940385.1 Phycisphaerales bacterium
GCCGCGACCGGCAGCGGCGGCACGCTGACGGACGTGGACTTCAACGGCGAGTTGTTCTCCGCGGTGACCAATTCGTTCATCAACCTCGGGGGGACGACGCGGTTCGACACCTTCCACCTTCAGGGCACGAACACCGATGCGCGTCTGGCCAACGGCTTCGTTCTGCAGGACGCGATCGTCGCCGACGGCGCCTCCGGCGGCACGCGCCTCCTCCGCAACGCGGGGAACAACACCACCGCCTCGATCGGCGCGACTGGATCGGTCACACTCGCCGCGGGCGTCGGTGGAAACCTGAACGTCCAGTCCCTCTCCGGGACGTTCGGCCTGACCAACAACGGACTCATTCGCAACGAGGCCGCCGGACGCACGCTGCTCGTCGGGACCAGCGCCTTCACCAACAACGGGATGGTCGAGGTCGCCGATGGAACGCTGCAGATCACGTCGACCACCTGGGCCAACACGGGCACGTTCGCCGTCTCCGGCGGCACGCTGAACCTCGACGGCGGGTGGGACGCCACGGGCGGCGTCGGAACGTTCAATCGCACGGGCGGCACGATCAACCTCATTGCCGCGGTGAACAATGCGGGGAACACCTTCGCCCTCGACAACTCCACCGGCTCCTGGAACCTGAGCGGCGGATCCATCTCCGGCGGCACGATCAACTCCATCGGCGGGAATACCCTGCACGCGACCGGCAGCGGCGGCACGCTGACGGACGTGGATTTCAACGGCGAGCTGATCGCCGCGGTGACGAATTCGTTCATCAACCTCGGCGGGACGACGCGGTTCGACGCCTTCCGCGCCCAGGGCATAAACACCGAGGCGCGTCTGGCCAACGGCTATGTCCTGAACGACGCCTTCGTCGCCGACAGCGCCACCGGCGGCACGCGCTTCCTCCGCAATGCGGGGAACAACACCACCGCGTCGATCGGCGCCACCGGATCGGCCGTCCTCGCCGCCGGCGCCGGCGGCAACCTGAACATCCAGGCCCTCTCCGGCACGTTCGGACTGACGAACAATGGCGTCATCCGCAACGAGGCCGCGGGACGAACCCTCTTCGTCTCCACCAGCACGTTCGTCAACAACGGCACGCTGCGGGCGAACGCGGGTGTTCTGGTGGTCGATGAGGCGTCGTCGAGCGCCGCGTGGGTGAACCATGGCGACGCCATCGCCGGGCCGGGCGGGACGCTGCGGTTCGTGGACGGCTACGACGCGGCGGGCTCCACCGGCGACCTGCGCGTCGAACTCGCCGGGGCCCTGGCGGCGAACTACGGACGCATCAACGTCACGGCGCCCACCAGCATCAACGGGTCCGACATCGGCGTCGATCTCGTCAACGGCTTCACGCCGGACTGGGGCGACAAGTTCACGATCCTGACGTTTGACGCCGGGCAGGTGACGGGCGACTTCTCCTCGTTCGTCCTCCCCGTGCTCACCGACGCCGTCAATTGGCGCTGGTACACCGAGGTGACGACGACGAGCGTCGCCATCGGCGTGCGCCACACGGCGGATGTGAACCGCGACAACTCGATCAACTTCGCGGACCTGAACATCATCGTGTCGAACTTCAATACCGTCGGCGGCCCCACGATGGGCGACGTCAACGAGGACGGCTTCATCAACTTCGCCGACCTGAACCGCGCGCTGGCGTTCTTCAATACGAGCGCGCCGGTGAACACGGTCCCGGCGCCGGGCGGCGTCGCGGCGGTTCTCATGGGATTGCTGAGCTTCCGGCGCCGACGCGCGGCGTGAGCGAAGCCTGAAATGCTGAACCAATGACAACGCCGCCCGATCGGGCGGCGTTGTTCATTCAAACATGCGTTGGTGCGGCGATCAGGGACGGACGTTCACCGTCTCCGCGATCCAGAGCTGGCTCGAGCCCTTCTCGTTGGAGTCCGGCTGGCGCTGGCTGGTCCACATGAGGAGCGCGCCGTCCTCGCTGAACGCCGGCAGGCCGTCGAAGCCCGCGGCGGTGGTGATGCGCTTGCGCTTGAGCTCTTCGGGCGACTTGCCCGCGTTGGCGCCGAGCGGGACCTCGACCGAGTAGACCTCGTAGTTGTCGTGGCCCTCGGCGCTGGTCGTGTACACGAGGAACTCGCCCGAGGGATGCCAGAAGGGCGCCCAGTTGACGTGCTCGTCGGCGGTGACGGCGTGCTCCTTCATCAGGCCGACGGGGTTGCCGTTGGCGTCGAACTGCAGCTCGCCGACGAAGACCTGCAGGTGGCCGTCGCCCTTGCGATCGGAGCGGTAGCAGATGGACTTGCCGTCGGGAGAGAAGAACGGGCCGCCGTCGTAGCCGGGCTCGCGCACGAGCGCGATCGAGCGGCGGGCGCGGAGGTCGTAGAGCCAGATGTCCGCGTCGGTCGTGCCCTCGCGCACCCAGGTGTAGACGATGTAGAAGCCGTCCGGCGAGAAGGCGCACTCGGCCTCGTAGCCGGGCATGCTGAAGATCGGCACGGGCTCCGCGGCGTCGGCGCGGAGATTGATCTTGGCCTCGGCGGGCAGGCCGGGGAGGAAGTCTTCGATGAGCGTGGGGATCACGCGCCGACAGATGTCCATCGACTCGGGGAATTCCCACTGATACTTCGACGATTCGCGCTGGAAGCCGGGCGCGGACTCGGCGTTGTACTCGCGCACGGTCGAGCCGAAGATCACGCGGTACGGGACCTTGGGGTCGAAGAAGCCGCAGGTGTTGGCGGAGCCGATGGGGCTGATGTGCAGCGGCGGCTCCATGCCGGTGACGCGTCCGCTCTCGTCGCGGATGAGCTTCGCGACGTACATGCCGTAGTGCTTGTCGGGCTCGACGCCCTCCGGGGGCTTCTCGATGGCCTGGAAGACGATCCAGCGCGAGTACTTGGAGAAATACGCCTCGCCGGCCTTGTGGAAGGTCTCGGGCGGGGTGAGGCGCACGGCGTTGCGGAGCGTGTCGGACTCGGCGGCGGGCCACTGCAGCTTGGGGCTGCGTTCGGACTCGGGCGCGCCGGTCATGACGCCGTCCTGCGCGGATGCGCAGCCGCAGAGTGCAAGAAGAGTGACGCCCAACATCCGATTCGCCATATCGTGGATCTCCAAGTGTCGGCCCCGGCGGATGAATCTCGAGAGCCCATCGTAAGCCCCGAGGCGGGCGGGCTGTGCGTCGTGCATGCCTCGGAGCGGTTCGTGGTGATCGACAAGCCCTCGGGGCTGCTGTCGGTGCCCGGGAAAGGGCCGGAAAAGGCGGATTGCGCCGCGTCGCGGGTCCGGGCCGCGTTTCCTCGGGCGCGGGGTCCGCTGGTGGTGCATCGTCTGGATATGGACACCTCGGGGCTGATGGTGTTCGCGCTGGACGAGGAATCGCAGCGGGATTTGTCGCGCCAGTTCGAGCGCCGAACGGTCGGAAAGTCCTATATCGCGCTCGTGGACGGGCTGGTCGAGGGCGAATCGGGGTTGATCGAGGCGGCGCTGCGGCTGGACGTCGATCGGCGGCCGTTCCGCATCCACGACCCGGTGCAGGGCCAGGCGGCGACGACGCGCTGGCGCGTGCTGGCGTGGGAGACGGACCGGACGCGGGTGCGATTCGAGCCGGTGACGGGGCGGACGCATCAGCTCCGGGTGCACGCCGCGCTGTCGAGGCCGATCGGGCTCGGACACCACATCATCGGCGACGTGCTGTACGGGCCGGGCGCGGAAGTGGGGAGGCACGCGCCGGCGGACGAGCGGCTGATGCTGCACGCGGCGACGCTGGAGTTCGATGATCCGGGGACGGGGGAGCGCGTGCGGTTCGAGCGGCGGCCGGAGTTTTGATGCGCGCTCATCGTGGCCTCGGCGAAGCGCCGAGACCACGGCACCCGGCTAGCAAACCTGTCCGGTGGCGATGCGGACGAGGGCGGGCGCGATGGCGCGGGCCGCGGCGCCGCGGTGGCTGCGGGCGTTCTTCTCTTCGGGCGAGAGTTCGGCGCTGGTGCGTCCGTCGTCGAGGAGAAGCAAAGGGTCGTAGCCAAAGCCGTTGGCGCCGCGCGGCGCTGACGCGATGCGTCCTTCGAATGCGCCCCAGGACTTCGCGAGGACCGTCCCCGATGGGTCCGCGGCGATCATGACGCAGACGAAGCGCGCGCTGCGCTCGTCGTCGGGAACGTTGCGCAGGGCTTCGAGGAGCTTCCTGTTGTTCGCGGCGTCGCGCTCGGCGCGGGCGATGCGCGGCCCGTCTTTCAGGCCGTGCGCGTAGTAGGCGGAGTGGACGCCCGGCTCGCCGCGGAGCGCGTCGACTTCGAGGCCGGAATCATCGGCGAGGCAGACGAGTTCGAGGGCGCGGGCGTAGTGCGCCGCCTTGAGGGTGGCGTTGGCCTCGAAGGAGTCACCGTCTTCGACGGGCTCGGGGACGGACTCGCCGCCGGGGACATCGCGCAGGCCGAGGATGCGCAGGCCGAAGGGCTCAAGGACGGCGCGGACCTCGTCGAGCTTGTGGGCGTTGGTGGTGGCGAGGAGGAGGGAGGGCATGAGGCGAACCGATGCTCCATTCTGTCGTGCCCGCAACCGCAGCTTTGGGGCGGTTGCGGTCCGGAAGGACATGCTATTGGTAGCCCCGCCACTTCTCCCATGATCTATCGGGGCCCGGGGGCGGATCACACGGGCGCGATGTGGACGACTTCGCCCACCAGTGCACACTCGACCATTTCCATTCGCTCGGCCCCGCGACGAGGCCGCGGTCTACCGGATTGCGATGGATGTAGCGGACGTGCCTGGAGAATTCGTCGTCGTCGCGGACGTTGCGATCGAATCCGCCTCCTTTGAGCCAGAAGCGGGACGAGCCCGCGGAATCGGTGATCTGCGCCAGCATCGGCGCATCCACGCGTCGCCATCGAGCCAAGACGCATTGCGCGGCGGATTGCTTGAGTGATCGGAGCGTCATCGCAATGGAGTGACCGTTCGGCCGCATGAGGATGTGGACGTGCTCGGGCATGACCACCCACGCGAAGAGTTGGAATCCGTGTCGCTCGCGCGCCTCGAAGAGGGCATCCACGAATTCGTCGCGTGTCGCGGGATCGCCGAGCAGCGGCAGCCGACGCTCGCACGAGAAGGTGATGAAGCGAACGCCGTTTGGGATTTCGGCGCGGCGCATCGGCATGGGGTGAAATGTACCGCTGCAGACAGCGACCGCCCAGAGCTGCGGTCGCTGGCACGGGGGTCAAGCCATGGGCGCATGCTTTAGCGACCGCCCAGAGCTGCGGTCGCTGGCACGGTCAGAAAGGGATTAACCGCGAGGGATACGCGTCTATGACGTTCACTACTTCGGCACATCCCCGTGCGTGGCGGTGATGTCGGAGCGGATGCCGCCGCGGCCGCGCCATTCGGTGCGGACTTCGAGCCACGCGGGGTTCATGAGGTCGACGAGGTGGTTGCGGATGGTGTTGGTCACCGCCTCGTAGAAGATGCCCTCGGTGCGGAAGGACTGGAGGTAGAGCTTCAGAGACTTGAGCTCCACGCACAGGCCGCCCTGCTTGGCCGGTTTCGGGCAGAAGCGGATGCGCACGGCGCCGAAGTCCGGGTGGCCGGTCTTGGGGCAGAGCGACGTGAACTCCTCGGCGATGTGCTCGATGGTGAAGGGCGCATCGCCGGCGGAATCCGGGGTGGGGAAGCACTCGAGGAGCGAAGCGTCGGGCATGGCCCGATGTTACGCCTTCGGGGCGGCCGCCCGCTTGGCGTGCCGGATGATGCGTCCGGTCTGCATGTAGACGATGTCTTCGCAGATGCTGGCGAAGAGGTCGCTGATGCGCTCGAGCTCGCGCCCGGCGCGGAAGGCCAGGAGCGCGGCGCGGACGCTGATGCGCCCGGTCTGCGCCCCGTGCTCGATCTCCTCGAACGTGCGCCGCCAGAGCGTGTCCATCGTCTCGTCGCCGGTGATCACGCGCTCAGCGAGCGACGCGTCGAGGCGCTGGAGGGCGCGGACCGTCTCGTGCGCGCGGGGCGGGACGCGATCGGCCATCTCGATCAGTGCCGGGGGCCAGGCGATGGGGCCGGGCTCCTCGAGCTGGAGCACCGACTTGCACACGCCGGTGACGTGGTCGGCGACGCGCTCGAGATCGGCGTTGACCTTGATGATGAGCGTGAGCCGGCGCAGGTCGCTGGCGACGGGCTGGTGCAGCGCGATGAGGCGCAGCGCCTCCTGCTCGATCTTCACTTCCTCGGTGTCCACCTCGTCGTCGCGCCGGCGCACGGCGGCGGCGGAGGAGACATCGGTGTTCTTGAGCGCGCCGATGCCGGCCTCGAGCATCTCGATGATGATCATGGCCTCGCCCTCCAGACGACGCATCAGCGCCTGGAGTTCGCTCGCGAACTCCGTGTGCTGGCCCGGGACGGGCGCGTGCGGCTGGGCTGGAACCTTGGGCTTCATGAGCGGCATCCCTGCGTCATTTCGGGAGAGGCGGCGGGTGAAAACGAACCCGGAAGTGTATCGGGCGCCGTCGCCGCCGGGCTGAATCGCGCAGCATCCACCGCCCACGAGGCGGCGGCAAGGGCGATGCGCAAGGTTTCGGTTCAGATCCTCACGAGCGGCCGATCGTCAGCTCGGCGCCGCGGGCCGTCACGTGCTCCACATCGCCCGACGCGATCTTCTCGAAGCCCGAGCCCAGCTCGCCGATCGGGTCCGGCGGGACGATGTCCACCTTCTTCTCGCCGAGCTTGGCTTCGCCCCGGACGACGCGCGCCTGGAACTCGCGGCACTCCTGGAGCAGGCGGTCGAGGATCTCGGGCTCGGGGACGTTGGCGACGCGCTCGCCCTGCACGTAGATGATGCCGCGCCGGTCGCCGGCGAACACCGCGACGTCGGCGCCCTCGGCCTCGCCGGGGCCGTTCACGATGCAGCCCATGACGGCGACCTTCATCGGGACGGTGATCTCGGCGGCGAGCTTCTGGCGGACGTCCTGGACGAGGGTGAAGAGGTCCACCTGGATGCGGCCGCAGGTCGGGCAGGCGATCAGGTCCACGCCCTTGCGCTCGCGCAGGCCGAGGGACCAGAGCAGCTCGAGCCCGTCCTGCACCTCGTAGACGGGGTCGGACGCGTAGGAGATGCGGATGGTGTCGCCGACGCCGTGGGCGAGGAGCGCGCCGAGCGCGGCGACCGAGCGGATGCAGCCGGTCTCCTTCGTGCCTGCGTGCGTGACGCCCAGGTGCAGCGGGTAGTGGAAGCGCTCGCTGATCTCGCGGTAGGCGTCGAAGACGAACGCGGCGTCCATGCTCTTGGCGGAGATGGCGACGTCGTGGAAGTCGCGCGCGTCGAAGATGTCGAGGTATTCCTCGAGCTTGGCGATCATCAGCGCGAGCAGGTGGCCGTGCCGGCGGTTGGCGAAGAACTTGCCGAGCTCTTCCTTGCGGCGCTGCTTGTCGCGGCGCTCGATAATGGAGCCCTCGTTGACGCCGATGCGGATCGGGATGCCGCGCTCCTTGCAGGCGTCGATGACGGCGTTGACCTGCTCGCGGTCGGAGATGTTGCCGGGGTTGAGGCGGATCTTGTGGACGCCCGCTTCGACGGCCTCGAGGGCGCGCTGGAAGTGGAAGTGGACGTCGGCGACGATGGGCACGCGGACCTGGGGGATGATCTCGCGGAGCGCGTCGGTGTCCTTGCGCTCGGGGACGGCGACGCGGACGATCTCGGCGCCGGCCGCGGCGAGCTTGTGGATCTCGGCGACGCAGCGGTCGATGTCGTGGGTGTAGCCGGCGGTCATCGTCTGGACGACGACGGGCGCGGGCTCGGTGGCCTCGCCCTTGGCGCTCGGCTTGCCGCCGCCGATCTGGACGATTCCGGTGCGGCTGTCGCCGACGAAGATGGGACGCGTGGGACGGCGTGGGAGCATGGGACGGATGCTAGCGGGCTAAGGCGTCTGCGGCCGGGGAGCCCCTGCGTGGAGGGGGAGGGGGTATTGCCGGGCCGGGCGGGCCCGGTCTAGGTTCGCGCCCATCGAACCGCGGCGGCGCGCTCCACGCCACAGAGGGTACGGTCCATGGCCATTCAGCTTCGCTCCGTATGGCTGGCGCTCGTCGGCGCGCTGGCGGTGCTCTTCGCGGCCCTCGGCTGCGCCGGCTCGCTCGATGGCCGGCCGAATCGCGCCATCGATCGGGAGGCGGTGATCACGGCGATCCGCGCCAACAGCGCGAGCAACCCGGCGACGCTGATCGACCAGTACTACGCGCTCGATCCGAGCGCGGAGTCGGCGCGCAAGAACGCCCGCAACCAGTTCCTCGATCTCTCGATCCTGCTGATCGACCAGTACTACAGCATGTTCGTGGACGAGTTCAGCTCGCTCAAGAAGGGGCTCGACACCGGCGCGGACTTGGCGTCCATCGGGACGGACCTCGCGGCGGTGCTGGTGGGCGCGGCGTCGACGAAGGCGATTCTCGCGGCGATCTCGGGCGGCATCACGGCGGGGCAGGCGTCGTTCAACAAGAACTACTTCTACGAGCAGACGGTCCCGGTGCTGATCAAGCAGATGGAGTCGCAACGCCGCGCGGTGTACGCGGACATCCTCAAGGGCACGTCGCTTTCGACGGAGGCGTATCCGCTGACGGCGGCGCTGGGGGATCTCGAGCGGTACTACTTCGCGGGCACGTTCGACGGCGCGCTCAATGCGATCCAGCAGCAGGCGGCGGAGCAGGAGCTGGACGCGGAGAAGGACATCAAGGTCTTTCAGGCGAACAACGACCCGGAGGCGAACACGCTGCGGCAGTCGTTCGCGGCGTGGCTCGCCGACGGCGCCGCCGCCATGAACGCCTCGCGCGTCGCGGCGCTGGACGCGTACATCCGGGCGCAGTTCGGATTCACGCAGGGCGCGGGCCTCTGGCTTGCCTCGGCGCCGACGGAGCAATTGCGGGCGGCGACGCTGCACTTCGCCGTTCCGAGGCTCACGCCGGAGCAACAGGCGGAGCGGGAGCGTGGGAATCGCGAGCGGGTGGAGTCGGAGCAGGAGGCGACCAAGCGACGAATGGCGGAGGCGCAGGCGTGGATCGAGGAGAACGGCGACGACGCCGCGCGGGCGCGCATTCGCGCCTGGCTCGAATCGCAGGCCGACGACGTCGTCCTGCGCGTCGCCAACACGGTCGCGATCCGCTTCGGCAGCGCCGATCAGCCATGGACGCAGGAGATTCCGATCCACGATCCATCGGCGGCGCGCACCCATCTGGAGAGCTGGCTGCCGACGGCGCACCGCGAGGCGCTCGCGTTCGCACTGGGTCAGTGGTCCATTCCGCTGTCGGCGGAGGAGTAGGCGATGAGCAAGAGGAAGACATCGAAGAAAGCCGGCAAGAAGTCCGCGAAGAAGAAGTCCAAGAAGACGACGAAGAAGACCAAGAAGGTCATCACCTCGATCAAGCCGTCCGGCGCCGCGCCGGAGGATGTGGTCGTGACGCTCGCGACGCGCATTATCCGCGGCGTGCGGAACGAGGACGTGCCGGACATCGTGGCGATGCTCATTCAGGACCCGCGCTACGTCAGCCACGAGGTGATCCCGGACGGGCCGGGCACGAGCACGATCATCGTGATTTACCGCGACGAGTAGCTACGCCGCGTTCGGCGGGTTCGCGTAGCGCATGCGCCGGAAGCCGATGTAGACGAGGATCTCGAAGGCGAGGAGGGGGACGCCGGGGCCGGCGATGAGGGCGATGGTCGTGAGCGCGGCGCCGACGACGCCGAGGCCGGAGGAGCCACCGAGTGCGCGATCGAATCCGGTCGCCGCGAGAAACCAGAAGAACGGGATGGTGATCGGCAGAAGGAGCCAGCCGTAGGAGGCGTGGGCGACGACGGTGGCGGCGACGTCGCGCGTCACGCGCCATCCCTTCCGACGGCCAAAGAGGCGGATGCCGATGTACTCGATGCCGCTGAGCACGACGAGGCTGATGGTGCCTACGAGAATGAGCAGCACTGCGTTGAAAAGGGCTGTGCTCACTTCGAAGCCTCTCGCTGCTGCGATAGAGAAAAGAAGGATCGCGAGCCCGGCGGACGATGCGACGCAGTTGAGCCATGTCAGGTTTGAGGCCGACGCCATGTCAATGCGGATCGTGTTCCATGTGGCACGCGGTTTCCTTGCCATCGCGACACCGGTGGTGACCCAAGTCTTGGGGTTGCTCGCACGCTGCCACGGCGTCCCGACGCGCCGAGCCGGATGCGACAACTCGATCGACCTTCCGCACTCCGGGCACGCGCCGTCGAGCGACAGGCCGGAGAGCGTGTAGCCGCAGGTCTCGCAGAGGAAGGCGTTGGGGTCGTGGCGCATGCGGACAAGTGTTGTACGTGCGGGAGAGCGGATTGGCGCCATGGAATGGATCAGCGGCGAGCGTCAGCGAGTGCCTCAGCGGCCTGGAGGGCCGCAACGTGCGTAGCCGGGGGCGCCCCGCCCCCGGAAGAGTCCGGGAGGAAGTACGAAGCCGCGGAGCGGCGCGGGTGCATGACCTGCGCCGCTCCGCGGCTTTCGTTCTCGTTGTCGCGTTCTCCGGTGGCGAGGCGCCCCCGGCTAAATACCTTCGCCGCTTCGCGGCGGAGAGCGTGCGAGCCGGTTGCGGAATGGGCGACATGACGCCGGGGAGAACACCGCCCTGCGGCGCGAGCCCGCCATCTCGCGGGCAAACCCTCGATTCCTGGCGCCACTCCGGTACGATCTTCGCGTGGGCCGGGGCGAGTTGGGAGAGATGCTCATGAACCGATGGAACTGGATCGTGGCGGCGTCGGCGGTGCTCTGCGCCGCGGGCGCGGCGTTCGCGGGGCCGACCCTGGCGCTGCACGCGGCGGATGCGGACCCGACGACGGAGGGCTTCACGTTCTCCAACACGGGCGCTGCGCTCGGCGCCGTGGGCCCGCTGACCGGCGACGGCGCGCAGATGTTCGACGCCTGGTTCACGGACGACGAGGGGACGAACTCGAACCTGTCGTACTCGATCGAGCTCTCGGAGGCGCAGACCGACGCGATGGCCACGGACGGGTTCCGGCTGGTGGCGCGGATGCGCTCGCCGACGCTGTCCGACGACCCGGACTTCGGCATGACGGTGCAGGTCGAAGACGGCGCGCGTCAGTTCCTGCTGCGCTTCGGAACGTCGGCCAATGGCGTGCCGCTGGTGGTGCTGAACGGGGACCCGACGTTCTACGTCGTGCCCGGCGTGCCCGGCGAGTACCACAACTACGAGCTGATCGACGCCGACGCGGACGGCGACGTGGACCTCTTCGTCGACGGGACGCTGCGCGTGTCGGACTTCCCCGGTGTGCCCGCGTCGCGACGGCTCGTCGCGTTCGGCGACACGTCGACCACGCCGGGGTCCGGCGGGCGGGCGCACTGGAATCTGGTGCTGCTCGAGACGCTCGGCGCCGCGGCGTGCGTGGGCGACGTGAACGGCGACGGGTTCATCGGGTTCACCGACCTCAACGCGATCGTGAGCGTGTTCAACAGCGCGTGCCAGGGGTGCCCGGAGGATGTGAACGGCGACGACTTCGTCGGGTTCACCGACCTGAACATCGTGGTGAGCGCGTTCAACACGGAGTGCCCGTAGGCCGCGGAAGTCCCCGGAATCGCGGATCACGGGGGCGAAGCGGCTGTTGACGGGAATGTTGCCCGGTGGATTCCGGGGGCCAATACTTCCTCTGGCCCGTCTGGCCGATTCGCGGCCGCAACGCCTTGCGCCGGGCCCATTTCCGATGATCGACCCCAACGCCATCCTGTCCGAATGCGGTCTGCGCTGCACCAAGCAGCGGCAGGTCATCTGGAACGCGCTGGCGAGCACCAAGGCCCACCCCACGGCCGAGGAGCTGCACACGATGGTCGTCGTCGAGAACCCCGGCATCTCCCTGGCGACGGTCTACAACACGCTGGAGGCCTTCTGCACGGCCGGCCTGTGCCACAAGATCCCCATGGTGGACGGCCCGGCCCGCTACGACGCGGACACCCACGAGCACCTGCACCTGCTGACGACCAACGGGAAGGTTGTGGACGTCCCGGACGACGTCGGGCGGCGGCTGATGGCCCAGATCCCGGAGGATGCGCTGCGGGAGCTCGAGGAGCGGATGGGCGTGCGGGTGACGCGGGTGCGGATCGACCTCCTGGCGGAGGCGGACGCCAGCCACCGCTGAGGGGGCTCTTCTTCGAGTCAGCGATATCGATGATTCATCGACCGCCGGTCGATTGCACGCCCGTTTTACTGGCCGGAATGGGCGTGCGCGGGCATACTGGCCCCATTGGTCGGAAACTCATGGTCGCTCTCCGGAAGGAGAGCAGGACCGGGGGGATCGTGGGAGGCACGGGTGTGTGGCCCGTGCCGCAAGGAGAGGGAGACGCAGTGGTCAGGCCTCCGAGGGGCTAAGGAGCCCTGTTGGCTGACCCGATAGGTTGGAAGCGGGCGACCTATGCCCAGAAGGCCCGCTGGGAGCCAGCCGATGCGTCCGACATCGAATAACCGTCGCGTGCATGACCGATTCGTCGTGCCCCCGATGTACACGCAGATCTCGGTCCGCCCGATCGACAGCGATCAGTGGCTCTGGGATGGCCACGCGTACGACGTCTCGGAGGGCGGCATCCAGTTCGAGCTGGATGCGCCGATCCAGCCGGGCACGGCGGTGGCGATCCGCATCGAGCTTCCCGGCCGCGGCCTGACGGCCAAGCAGCTCCTCGGCGCCGAGCGGAACCCGGTGTACGTGATCGGCAACGTGGTGTGGGTGGACGACGACGATGGTCTCGGGCCGTGCCGCCTGGCCGCGGTGTTCACCAAGTTCACGCGCGCCGGCGATCGCGAGCGGCTGATGTCGCGTCTGCGGAGCGGCTACTTCTCGCGCGCGGCGTAAGCGGACGCCATTCGGATCACTTTGCGTTGGCGAGTCGGGGCGCGAGCACGCGCTCCATGCGGCCCAGCGCGGCGTCTTCGCCGAGGTCTTCGATCACAGCGAAGGCCAAACCCTTATAGAGCGGGTCGCGGAAGCGGAACACCTCGTCCATCTCGGCGAGGGGATCCTTGCCGGTGATGCTGGGCCGATCGGCGCCGACGCGGCCGGTCAGGCGACGACGCAGCTCCGCGGGGGAGCAGCGCAGGTACACCACCACGGCGCGACGGTGCATGGACTCGTGGCGGATGAACTCCGCCGCGCCGGGCGCGGTGGGCGTGCCGCCACCGAGCGCGATGACGGCCCCGGGCTGCTCGCGCAGCGCGGCGCGGAGGGCTTCGAGCTCGGCGGATCGGAACGCGGCCTGGCCCTTGGCTTTCCAGGCGCTGGCGACGTCGGGCGCGCCGAGGCGGTCGAGGGTGGCGCGGTCGAGGTCGATGAACGGGCGGGTGAGCTTGTCGGCGAGGCGCGGGCCGATCGTGCTCTTGCCGGAGCCGCGGAGTCCGATGAGCAGGATGGCGGGCGCGCCGGGTTGGCTCACGGGTGCAGCGTACCGCGGGCGCGGGTTACGCGGCGCCGCGGCGTCGACGGGTGTCGGAGGACTTGAGGAGCCCGTCGTTGCGCAGCATGGGCGAGGCGAGGAGCTGATCGGGGACGGGGATGAATCGGCAACCGCTGGCGTAGCGCATGTCGCCGACGTAGTCGGTGTAGAGCACCTCGACGCCGACGAGGGCGTGCTCGGTCTCGCTGCGGGAGAGCTGGATGACGCCGCGGACGCCGGGGTAGAGCATGTGCCGGCTGATGAGGCGGATGCCGCCGACGCCGATGTCGGAGGATTGGAGACTCAGGACGTCGCCGGCCTTGGAGCGATCGCCGAGCCAGAGGACGGGGATCTCGCGCCGGTAGCGGTAGCGGAGGTGGTCTCGCCGGTCGGCGCCGGTGTTGGGCGGCGCGCTGCCGGCGCCGATGCGTGCGGCGTTGCGCAGGCACGCGTCGACCGAGGCGGGATTGGACTTGGACTCATCGGGCATGGCGTCGGCCGCTCCGTGGTCGCGCCTCAGGCGGCGCGAAGGTCGGACTGATCGGGCGGGAATCGCTCGCCGGGCTCGAGTTTGATGATGCGGCCCTCCACGACGAAGAAGGGCAGGTGTTCGTCGGGGATGGGCATGAAGACACAGCCGCTGGTGTAGCGCATGTGCCCGATGTAGGACGTGTGGACGACGCGCAGGCCGACGAGGGCGAGATCGCCGTTCGTGCGGGTGAGCTGGAGGACGCCGACGGAGCCGGGGTAGAGCATCTGGCGATCGACGACGCGCACGCCGCCGACGGAGATGTCGGACACGCGGATCTGCGCGACGCGGTCGGAGCGGGTGTGCGGGCCGAGCCAGACGACGGGGGCGAGCTTGTTGTAGGGATGGCGGTTGTGATTGCGGCGGTTGTCGGGGATTGCGCCCTTGCCGGCGCCGATCGAGGCGGCGACGTCGATGCATCCTCCGACAGACTGTTGATGTCGCTGCCGATCGGTCATGACGCACGCTCTCCGCTGCCCCAACGAGCACACCGACCCGGGGGTATCGGCCGGATCCGGGGTTGCCTTCACGGCGGGCGCGGCGCGTGCGCAAAGACGTCGGTTATCAGACCGGACGCGGATCAGCCGTAGCGGCTGAGCAGCTCGACGATGCGCGGCTGGCGCTCGTTGATCTGGAGACTGCGCCGGAGGGCGCGGAGGGCCTCGTCGAGCGCGGACTTATCGCGCGGCTCGGTGGTCAGGTACTTGTTGAGCAGGCAGACGCCCACGCCGTTGAGTCCGGGGTAGTGCGTGCTGTCCTTCTGCACGGCCAGGCGGAAGGCGTCGAGGGCGCGGTCGTACTGGCGGAGGCGGAAGTAGGAGGAGCCGAGGCGCTCGTACGCGATGGCCGCGGTGGCGTCGTCCACCTCGAGCTGGAGCAGGCGCTCGAGGGTGTTCACCGCCTCCTGGTAGCGCTGGATCTTGCTCAGCGAGTCCGCCCAGTTGAGGAGGAGCTGGGCGTTGAGGTCCATCAGCTCCGCGGCGGCCTCGTACTCCTTGACGGCGTCCTGGTGCCGGTCGAGCGCGCCGAGGACGGCGCCGAGGTTGACGCGTCCGGGGCCGTGATCGGGATCGACGTTGACGGCCATCTGCGCGTAGGGCAGGGCCTGCGCGGGCTCGTTGAGCTGGAGGTAGGCGGTGGCGAGGTTGAGGTTGGTCTCGCGATCGCGCGGACGGAGCGCGAGGGCGCGCAGGTACTGGCGCACGGCCTCGGAGAGCCGGCCCATCATGTGCAGCATGAGGGCGTGGTTGCTGATCGCGTCGAAGTTGCTGGGATCGAGCTCGACGGCGTCGCGGTAGCGCTTCTCCGCCGCGGCGTAGTTGCCCTGCTGGCGGTAGATGTCGGCCATCGAGATGTAGGCGGTGGTGAGCTTGGGGTTGTCGCGGATGGCCTGTTCGAGCTGGCGGATGGCCTCGTCGATGCGCCCCTCGGACGCCAGGCGCTCGGCTTCGACGACGCGATCGGCGGGCTTGAGGTTGCGCGGGGGCTCGGCGCGCGCGGGCTTGCTCGGCGCGGCGCTCGCGGGCGCCGGTTCGGCGGACGCGACGGTCTCGCCGGTGGCGGGATCGATCGCGGCGACCTCGGACTGCGTCGCCTGTTCGGAGGCGGAGGAGCGATCGGGCTTGATGGCGCCGGAGGATGAGTCGGCGGTCTGGTTGGATCGCATCCACGAGCAGCCCGTGGCGGCGCTGAGCATGGCGACGAGGGCGAGGGCGCTTGCGGCCTGCCGGCCGCGCGCTGCCGCTGCGCGTGTCCACGTCGCTCCCGTCCACTGCTGCGCCATCACTGCTCCTTCCGTCGGTGTCCTGTTGAACTGAGGTCGAGGGTCCGGGGGGTTGATCGCCCTGACCAGCGATTATCGGCCATCGAGTCGGGCCGGGTTCATGCGGTTGTCCGGACGCGGGACCGTTTTCGCGGGGTGACCGGCTCGTTCCGGCCCTTGGAGGGGGTCAGCAGGCGCCGGAGGCGGTCGAGATTCTCGATATCCCACGGGCGGCCCTGATCGTCGTCTTCCTTGGGGGTCTCCAGGATCATGGGTACGGCCGCGAGCGCGGGGTGGTTCAGGACGGCTGCGAAACCGCCATAGTCCCGCCTGCCCTTCTCGGTGAGGGGCCCGGCGATGGTTCCCTCGCCGACGTGGGCGTGGCGGTCGAGGCGGGAGGCGAGGGCGGCCTTGGAGTCGTTGAGGTGGACAACGCGGATGTGCTCGACGCCGACGGCCCGCTCGAAGGCGCGGAGGACATCTTCGGCGCTCTTCTGCGTGCGCAGGTCGTGTCCCGCGGCGTGGGCGTGGCAAGTGTCGAAGCAGAATCCGACGCGCGGGGCGTAGGACTTGCCGGCGAGCTTCAGGATGCGGTCGCGCAGCTCGCGCAGGTGCTCGAAGGGGCCGCCGAGGTTGGATCCGGAGCCAACGGTGTTCTCGAGGCAGACGACGACGCGCTTTGCGTCGGCTTCCTTGAGAAGGACGGCGTAGGCCTCGGCGATGCGCTCGAGGCCTGCTTCCTCTCCCGAGCCGGTGTGCGCGCCGGGATGGGAGACGAGGTAGGGGATGCCGAGGCGTTCGGCGCGCTCGATCTCCTCGCGCTGGAGCGCGATGGACTTGTCGCGCAGGGTGTCGTCGGGGCTGGCGAGGTTGACGAGGTAGGAGTTGTGGGCGACGACGCGGTCCTGCCAGCCGAGCGCGCGGACGCGATCGCGCCAGGCGCGGACGTCGTCGTCCTTGAGGGGCGTGACCTTCCACTGGCGCTGGTTCTTGGTGAAGACCTGCACGGTGTCGAAGCCGAGGCGCTCGGCCTCGTCGAGCGCGTTGGTCATGCTGCCGGCGATGGAGAGATGGGACCCGAAGAGCGGCATCGGCGAGCATAGCGCGCCGGGCGCGCCGCTATTTCGGGAGTTTCTCGATGTCCTCGTCGAATCCCGCGATGACGAGGATGTCGGTGTCGCGCAAGCGGCTGGTGGGCAGCGGCGCCTCGATCACGCGCTCTTCGAGGCCCTGGCCCGCTGGGCCTGCGGCCGTGCCCTTGGTGAGGCCGGATTCGCTCGCTTCGGGCAGCGTTTTGCCGCTGAGCCGCTTGATGGCGACGAGCGTGACCTGGTTCTTGCGGCGCATGTCGATGTCGGCGAGCGTCTTGCCGACCCACGCGTCGGGCGTGGGGAGCTGGATGATGGCGTAGTTCTCGGCGAGCTCGATGTGATCGACGGTGAAGGGCGCGAGCAGGCGGTGCGACCAGCGGTCCGCGGCCTCGTCTTCCGGTCGGACGACGCCGTCGGCGCCGATGCGCTGGAGGATCTGGGCCTGCATCTGGTTGCCGGCGCGGCTGATGATGCGGGTGACGCCGATCGACTTGAGGAGCACGGTGGCGAGGGCGTTGGCCTCGAAGTTCTGGCCGATGCCGACGACGGCGCAGTCCACCTGATCGACGCCCTGAAGCCGGAGCGCCTGCTCGTCGGTGGCGTCGAGCGCGATGGCGAGCGTGACCTTGTCGCGCAGCTCTTCGACGATCTGGCGGCTGTGGTCGATGGCGATGACCTCGGCGCCGGCGGCGGCGAGGTTCTGTGCGAGTCGGGCGCCGAAGCGTCCGAGGCCGATGACGGCGAAGCGATCCATCGGGCGGAAAGCGTACCGGAAAGGAGGTCGGCGCGCGTGGTCAGGGCGCGGCGGGGTTGGCGGCGCGGCGCGCGTCGAGGAGTTCGATCTCGAAGACGAGCGTGGCGTTGGGCGGGATGCGGGGCGGGCGACCGATCTCGCCGTAGGCCAGCGTGGGCGGGATGAAGAGCCGGCGCTTGCCGCCGACGCGCATGCCGGGGACGCCCTCGCGCCAGCCGGCCATGGCGTCCTGGAGCGCGAAGGTCGCCGGGGCGCCGCGGCCCTGGAAGTCTTCGGCGTCGCGCGAGGAGGCGAAGACGGACCCGTCGGTGAGGCGTCCGATGTACTCGACGGTGATGACGTCGCCGGGCTGGCAGAAGGCGCCATCTCCGATGACGAGGTCCTCGACGACGAGCCCCGAGGGATGCTCGACGAGCTGGGGCTCGAGCAGCGCGGGGTCGGTGGCTTCCTGCGCCGGGACGCAGCCGATCAGCGGCAGCGCGCCGGCGAGCAGCGCGAGGGTGTAGCGCATGGTGGACAGGATACCGGCGCTCAGCGTTCCTGCGCCGGCGCGCGGTAGACGATGGTGACGTCGCCCGCGCTCACGAGCAGCCGGCCGTCCACGGCGCCGATCTCGAACGGATCGGCGCCCAGCGCGATCGGCGAGATGGCGACCTGCGCGGCGCTGGTCGGCGTGAAGTGACGGATGTTGTAAACGCCGCCCGCGGTGTCGATCTCGTAGTCCGCGGCGACGATGGCGCTATCGGTCAGGATGGGCGTGGCGACGCCCGCGGCGCCGGGGCGGACGTCGCGGCCGATCACGTCGCCGCGGGCGTCGATGATGACGATGCCGGAGGCGGACATGAAGAGGGCGCGATCGCCGAGGGGCTGCGCGACGATGCGCTCGCCGCGCTTCAGCCGTCCGCGCACGTCGAGCGCTTCATCGCGGACGCGGCCGTCGTCCTCGTCGATCTGCCAGACCAGACCATCGGAGTCCATGACGACGAGGCGATCGGGGAAGCGCCAGGCGTTGACGGAGGCGCGCGCCGCGGGCGCGGTGAGGCGCCAGCGGGTTTCGGCCTGGAGCGCATCGACGCAGACCACGCCGCCGTCGAGACCGAGCACGGCGCGCCCCGCGGGGGACACACGGACCCAGCGGACCTGGCCGAGCTCGGGATTGGTCTTGTGGAGCGTGCGTCCGGTGCGCATGTCGAGCGCGAGCATGGCGTCGCGCCCGGTGTTGTCCATGGGATCGAGGCCGGGCGCGGGCGGCTCCGTGCCGCCGATGACCAGGACGCCCGCGTCCGCCGCGGCGTCGTGCACGGTGAAGAGCGTGCGATCGAGCGACCAGAGCAGTTGTCCGGACTCGAGGTCGAAGCCGGCGGCGCGTCCGGTGCGCTCGATGAGCGCGAAGGAGCGCTGATCGAAGACCACGAGGAGGTCGGTGATGCGCATCACGCCGCCCAGGGGCGTGCGCATGGTGACGAGGCGGCCGTCGCTCGCGGCGGCGAGGCGCGGATCGTCGGGCGCGTTGTTGAAGATCGAGCGGAACGCGGGCGTGGTCCAGACCGGCGCATCGGGTCCGGAGTCGAGATCAAAGCGGGTGACGGTGCGCCCGCCGGTGGGGCCTCCGTCGGGCTCGACGCTGAGGAAGAGCGATTCGGTGTTGACGCTGACGAGCTTGGCGCCGCTGTCGAGACTCAGGCGCCACGCCTCCTGCACGCCTGTGTCGGAGGGCTCGAAGACGCCGAGGTAGCCGCCCTGCGAGACCATGACGACGTGATCAGCGGGCAGTCCGACGCCCGGGCTGACGACGGGCTGCACGAGCATCCAGCCCTCGAGGACCTGCGGCGTCTGGTCCGGCGCGAGCGTGCCGATGCTGGGACGGCGGTCGAGCGCCGCGACGGCGCGGTCGAGCGAGGAGGCGAGCGCGACGATGTCGATGGTCACGCCGCGCTCGGTGAGCGGGACGCCGGGTCGTTCGGCGAGGAGTCGCGCGAGCGTCTGCGCGGCGGCGCGCGACTGGCCGGAGGATTCGAGGGCCATGACGAGGCGGCCGCCGAGCTCGCCGACGATGGATGCGTCGGCGAGGAGGGCGTCGTCCGCGGCGAGGAGGCCGGCCTCGAGGGCGCGCGCGGCGCGTTCGTCGTCGCCAGCGAGGGAGTGCGCATCGGCGGCGAGGAGCCATGCGCGGGCCGCGGCGGCGGAGACGGGCCAGCGGGCGCCGATGTTCTCGAGCGCCTGGATGTCGTTGTTGCGCGTGGCTTCGGCGAGCGCGCGTTCGGCCTCGGCCTCGAAGACGGTGTAGACGGACGGGCCGTGCTCGCGGATGACGCGTCGGAGACGGCGCGTGGCCTCGATCTCGGCGGGCGTGGACACGCCGCGCCGCGAGAAGGTGGCGTTGGCGAGGGTGGGCTCTTCGAGGATGCTCTGGTAGCGTTCGATGGCGCGTCCGCCGCGGTCCACGGCCTCGGCGTGTTCGCCGGCGGCGAGGAGGTGCGCAACGCGTTCTTCGGGCGCGCTGGCGAGCGCGCCGAGGCGGTCGATGAGCCCTTCGACGACCTTCTCGCCGAGCGGCGCGCCGGCGGGGGCGCCGGGCTCGAGCATCGCGAGCGTGGAACGGAAGAGCCGGCGGCGCGCGCCGTCGTTGCGCGGATCGGTCGGCGCGGCGCGGATGGCCTCGATGGCGCGGTCCGCGGCGGGGAGGATGCGATCGGGCTTGCCGGCGCGGTGCGCGAGTTCGGCGTAGGTGACGGCGGGCGTCGGGTCGGACGGGTTGGCGTGCATGCGCTCGGAGAGCATGCGTTCGGCGACTTCCCAGAGGAGATAGGTGTGGACCTGATAGTCGTCCACGATGACCAGCTCGTCGGGCATCGGGAGGATGTTGCCGGGGCGGTCGAGCGCGATGAACTCGGCGTTGCGTTCGCCGCTCGAGATCGGTGAGGCGACCACGCCGCCAGAGACGGGCGCGAGCACGGTGTCGCCGGCGACGACGACGCGCCCACGGACCTCGGGGCCGTCGGGCGGGAGCAGGCGCATCGGCTCGGGGCCTTCGGGATCGAGCGACTTGTCGACGGCGAAGATGGAGCGCCGGCCGACGGCGATGACCTTGTCGCGTGAGCCGAGGATGTAGACGGGCGCGCCGATGTCGCGCGCGGGGAGGCGTCCGAGGACGCGTCCGGTGCGCACGTCGAGCGACACGAGCTCGCGCCGGTCGGGCGAGAGCGTGAACATGCGGTCGCCGTCGACGACGGGGGTGTGCGTCTCCCACGGCCAGTTGGTCGGCGGCGTGAGGGATTCGGGGGCGATGCGTCGCGCCCAGTGCAGTCGTCCGGTGACGACGTCCACGGCGGAGACGACGCCGACACGATCGGTGCGGAGCGTGACGCCGCGGTGCGCGACGCCGGCGTCGGCGGAGGCGAACGGCCGGCCGTAGGGCGGCGCGCCGGCGCTGGCGAGGTGGCGCGACCAGAGGAGTTCGCCGGTGGCGAGGTCGAGGCCGACGAGGTGCGCGGAGGTGAGCCGTCGGCTGGTGAGCATGCGGACGGCGCCGATGACGACGACGTTCTGATCGATGATCGCGGGGCCGCGGGGCGACGCTTCGGTGAGCGCGGGGTCGAGCGCGCCGAGGTCGGCGGACCAGACGATGTCGCCTGTTTCGAGGTCGATGGCGTGGGTGCGGAGGTCGCCCTCGCGCTTCGCGGCGCGGGCGAGGCCGGTGGTCGCGACGAGCCACGGCCCCCAGACGGTGGCCGTGGCGGTGTCCTCGACGTTCGGGCGCTGGTTGCCGCCGTCGGGCGCGCCGTACTCGGGGAACTCGCGCCGCGGCCAGCGGGGCGTGAGCGTGAAGCGATCCCACGCGAAGATGTCGCGACCGGTGTTAATGTAGATGGTGTCGCCGGCGACGGTGGGAAGGACGAAGAGTTCGGTGGACTGCGGCGGCGCGCCGGCCTGGAGCGAGGCGTCGTTGGGAATGGACGCGTCGTCGGGGCGGAGGGATTCGGAGGAGAGCGGGCGGGCGAGCATGCCGCCGAGTTCGACGCTCGGCGCGCGATCGAAGGGCGAGACGCCCTCGAGGATGTCGGGCGGGCGCACGGCGCGGCTCGCGGCCTCGGCGGCGGCCTCGGCCATGGAGCGCGCCTCGGCCCAGGCGCGGACGAGCTCCCACAGCGCGGGCTGGTCGAGGTAGCGCGCGGTGTCGAGCGCGAGGGCGACGGCCTCGACGCCGAGGGGGCTGCGCGCGTCGGGATGATCGCGGGTGGCTTCGAGGACGCGCCACGCGCCCCAGAACTGCGCGTTCTCGAGCATGCGGCGCGCGACGCGCGTCGCGGCCTCGAGGCCGGGCGTGGTCAGGAGGCGCGAGGTCTCGACGGCGCGATCGCGCCCTTCGTCGAGCATGCGCTGCGCGATGGGGCCTTCGATCTCGCGGTAGCGGGCGAGGAGCTCCGGATTGGAGAGGAGCGCCTCGTGCACGCGCTCGCGTACGGAGGTGAAGAGGTCGGCGTCGTCGGCGGTGGCGAGGACGCGGTCGGGCTCTTCGTCGAGAAGACGCTGCAGGACGCGCGAGGCCTCGGTGAGGTTGCCGGACGCGGCGAGCTCGCGGGCGCGGATCAGGCCCTCGGCGGCGGCGGGGGAATCGTCGAGGAAGACGGGGGAGGAGATGCCCTGGCGGGCGTGCGCGAGGGGGGTCTGCGCGAGCAGCAGCGCGAGGAGGAGCAGCGCGCCGGCGAGAGCGCGGTGGGGCGCGAATCGGGATGCGGCTGGTGATGCGGCGCTCATGCGGCGCTGCGGCTCCCTTCCACTCGTACCGTTCGGGCGCACGGGCCGGAGGTTCCCGGACGGTGGGCTCTTCGCGGCATGTCAAACTGGGCGACCGGGATACGCCGTAGGGGCGCAGACCGATCGACCGAAGGGTAGGGTCGGCCCGCGCCGCCGGGTGGCTGGAGTCGAGCATCGGAATGACCGATGCAAGCCGCCCGGATGGCCCTCGCAGACGGCGCCAATGTGAGGACGGGCTTGACGGCCCCCGGTTTGGGCGCCGCGGCTCTCGACGCGCCGGTGATTCCTGCAACCGGGAAGCTCGGCGATGCGCATCGGACTCTCATCCGGAAGCGTCGAGTCTGTTTGCTCGTGGTCGCCATGGTCCTGATGGGCATGACGGACCTGCTCTGCACGCTGGCGTACATGCGGACGAGCGGGATGGTGGAGATGAACCCCTTGGCGCGCTGGGTGGCGACGGAGGGGGGCGTGGCGGGGCTGGTCTCGTTCAAGCTCTTCACGCTGTTCATCAGCGGGGGGATCCTGCTGGCGTTGCGCACGAAGCGCGTCGCGGAGACGTGCGCGTGGGTCGGCGCCGCGTGCATGCTGGCGCTCACGGCGCACTGGGTGCATTACAACGCGCACATTCCCGGGATGACGCCGCTGATGGGCGAGCTGGCGGCGACGTCGCCGCCGGAATGGGTGCGTCTGCCCTAGCGCTGGACGCCCGAGCGTGCGGCGGGTTCCGGTCGGGGGCGATCGATCGACATGGCGGCGGCGAGTTCGACGGCGCAGCGCATGGAGCGCGGGTCCGCGATGTTCTTACCGGCGATGTCGAACGCGGTTCCGTGATCGGGGCTGGTGCGCACCGCGGGAAGGCCGACGGTGACGTTGACGGCCTCGTCGCGGAAGAAGGTCTTGACGGGGATGAGGCCCTGGTCGTGGTACATGGCGACGACGATGTCGAACTTGCCGGCGAGGGCGCGTTCGAAGACGGTGTCGGCGGGGTGCGGGCCGGTGGCGTCGAGGCCGGCTTCGCGCGCGTGCTCGATCGCGGGGGCGATGACGCGCTGATCCTCGTCGCCGAGGATGCCGTCCTCGCCGGCGTGGGGATTGAGGCCGCAGACCGCGATGCGCGCCGCGCGGATGCCGAGCATGGCGCACGCCTCGTTGGCCAGTTCAATCTTCTCGAGCACCTTGCCGATTGTCAGGTGCGACGCGACGGTCATGAGGGGGATGTGCGAAGTGGCGAGGAGGACGCGCAGGCGCGGCGCCACGAACATCATTGCGGTGCGCTTGGCGCGGAATCGTGACGCGAGCAGCTCGGTGTGCCCGGGCCAGTCGTCGTGGCCGGCGAGCGCCCAGGCGGACTTGCTGATCGGCGCGGTGACGAGCGCATCGGCCGCGAGGGGCGATCCGGCGGCGCGCTGCGTTGCGGCGATGGCGTCTTCGACGAACTGGAAGGAGGCGTCGCCGGCGTCCTTGGCGTGGGTGCGCTCGCGGCGCGCGAAGGCGTCGGCGTCGAGGCGGTCATCGTCGACGAGGACGACGTCGTGGAGCGCGGTGGTCGCGGCGACCGGCGGGGGCGCGCTGCGGGCGATGCGCCACCAGAAGGGTTCGATGCCCGCGGCGTCGGCGGCGTCGAGGAGCGGGTTGTGCAGGCCGAAGACGATGCAGCGGCAGCGCCGGCGGACGGCGGGATCGGCGAGGGCCTTGACGAGGACCTCGGGGCCGATGCCGAGGGGATCGCCCATCGAGATCGCGAGCACGGGCCGTGGATCGGCGGACATGCGAGGATCGTAAGTCGCGTGGGGGGCGGCGCCGCCGAAAATGGGCGGGCCGAAGACCGAACAAGGGACAGGGGCCAATCCGGCCCCATCGGAGACCCGCCATGGCCCGCAGCCCAACCGAGCCGGCGCCGATCGCCGCCACGACGGATCAGCAGCGTTCCTGGTCGCAGGTGACGCACCTGATCGGTCTGATCTCGGCGATGCCGGGCATCAGCGTGATCGGGCTGATCATCACGGCGGTGCTGTGGCGTATGCGCCACGAGGACTCGGAGTTCCTCGACGATCACGGGCGGGAGGCGACGAACTTCCAACTCTCGATCTTCCTGTACAGCGTCGGCGCCGCGGTGCTGGCGGTGGCGGTACCGCCGATCGGCGCGCTGGGGGTGGTGGTGATCGGCGCGCTGACGATCGTGGGCTGCGTGCTCGGCGCGCGGGCGGCGGGGCGATCGGAGTATTTCCGATATCCGGCGTCGATCCGGATTCTGAGCGAGCCGAGGGGCGAGGCCGCGGCGCAGTAGCGGCGGAAGCGAAGGAGACGCACAATGGAAGCGGTCGTGATCGGCGCGGTGGTTGGCGAGGGGCGTGGCTCGTCGATGGGAGGTGCAGGCATGGAGGACATCGGCTACATCCAGACGGACGCGACCGCGGACGAGCGGACGTGGGCGACGTTCCAGCACCTGGGCGGGCTGATCGCGTGGTTCATCATCGGGCCGTTCTGCTTCCTCGTGCCGCTGGTGATGTGGCTCGTGAAGAAGGAGGACTCGTCCTACCTCGACGACCACGGGCGCGAGGCGCTGAACTTTGAGTTGTCGATACTGCTGTACGGAATCCTGCTCATCCCGATCAGCATCATCACGCTCGGCATCGGGGCTGTGCTGTATGTGCCGTGGGCGATCGTCGGCATCGTCGCGCCGATCTGCGGCGCCGTGGCGGCGAACAAGGGGCGGTTCTATCGCTATCCAATGTGCGTCCGCTTCGTGCCGGCACGCAACTACTGATCATTCGGGACGCACGACGAACTCGAACCGCGCTTCGGGCGCGTACGCGGCGCTGAACGCGCGGCGGACGGCGTCGGCGGTAAGGGCGCGAATCTGCTCCGTGGCGAGGGCGATGTCGTCGAGCGGGCGGGCGCGATAGCTGGAATCCGCGAGGATCGAGGCCCAGTGCTGGGGCTCGCGCTGGTCCTCCTCGATCGAGTTGATGAGCTGCGTCCGCGCGACGGCGATCTCGGACTCGGTCGGCCCGGACTCGGCGAACGCGAGGAACTCCTGCTCGATGCGCTCGGCGAGGGTCGCGGCGTGTTCGCCGTCCACGGGGCCCGCGGCGTAGAAGAGCCCCAGGCCCCGGTACGCCTCCGCCGGGATGTGCACGGCGCCGATCGAGTAGACGATCTGCTCTTCGTCCCGGAGCGCCTGGAAGAGGCGCGTGGTGAGGATCTGCGCGGCCATGTCGAGGGCGCGGACGCCCGCGGTGTCGGCCGCGTCGGCGCCGTACATGCCGGAGAGCACGACGGCGCGCGGCGTCGACGACCGGACGCGCGCGTGGACCTCGATCGGGCCCTTCGATCGCTCGACGGCGCGGAGGGAGGCGTAGATGTCCGGCGCGATGCGATGGCGCGGGGGGAGCGAGCCGAGGTAGCGCGCGGCGAGGTCGAGCGCGTACGCGCGGTCGATGTCCCCCACCACTGCTGCTTCGACCGGTCCGGTGGCGACGAGCGCATCGAGCCAGGCCTGCGCGTCCGCGGCGTCGATGGCGCGGACTTCGTCGGCTTCGAGCGGGCGGGCGCGGGGGTCGTCGGCGGGGTAGAGCGCGTCGGGGACGAGCTCGTAGAGCATGCGCCCGGCCTGCATCTTGCGCGTCGCGATGGATTCGAGCGCCTCTTCCTGCCACTGGCGGAAGGGCGCCGCTTCGACGCGCGGCTCGGTGAGCAGGAGGTGCACAACCTGGAGGCCCGCTTCGAGATCGGCGGGCGAGCCGGTGACGGAGATGCTGAGCGCATCGCGCCCGGCTTCGGCGGAGATCTTGAGGTCGCGCCCGACGAGGAGCGCGCGGATGTCGGTGCTGGAGATCGATCGTGCGGCGGGGCGCCGCCACGCGACGAGCGCGCTCTCGGTCAGGCCGCGGGTCGCGAGCGTTTCCTGGATGCGGCCGCCCGCGAGCGTGACGCGGATGGTGGCGACGTTGCGCCGGAAGTCGGTGTGGCGGTGATGGACGCGCACGCCGTTGTCGAGCCATGCGGAGAGGACGCCGGTCGCGGGGTGGAGCGACGCCTCGGCGACGTGCCCGGGCGTGGGCGCGTGGGCGAGGATGCTCGCGGGGCGCGCGGTTTCCGCCTCGGGCGCGAGCTCGCCGCCGACGGCGCCCTTGCCGACGGCGATGACCTTTTCCGGCGAGTGGGGCGCGTTGTCGAGATTGGTCGGGATCGCGACGACGTACGCCGCCGCGGAGGCGCTGAAGCGCTCGGCGAACGCGCGCGAGACTTCATCATTCGTGACGGTCGAGAGCAGCGACGCGAGCAGGTTGGCGCGTTGGCGGGCGGAGGGGATGGGCTTGCCGGCGGCGATGGCGTTGGCGATCTCGCGCGCGAGGTCGGCGGTCGGCAGCGTCGCTTCGCGCGCAGCGTCGCCCTCGGCGCGGGCGAGGAGTTCGCGCCGGGCGTCGTCGACTTCGCGCTGGCGGAAGCCATGCCGGCGGGCTCGCTCGAGTTCGCGCGAGAGCTGGGCGAGGATCTCGCGCCATTTGCCGGGCTCGCCCCACGCGGCGACGTGCGCCCGAGTCGCGAGGGACGCGAGATCATCGACCTCGACATCCACGCGACGGAAGACCGCCTCGCCGGTGTCGATCTTGGCCTCCATGCGCCGGGTGAACGCCCACGCGCCGATCTGGTCGAGCAGCGCGGCGCGGAGGTCCGCCTCGGTCTGCGCCGGCGCGAATCCGGGCTCGAGCGTCGCGATCTGCACCTGGCACATCGCGAGCTCCGGATCGGTGATGATCGTGGCGCGCGGCGCGTCGCGATCCGGGAGATCGATCTCGTCGGGTTCGGGCCGTTCGCCCCGCGGCGCCGCGGCGAAGGCCTCGCCGATGAGGCGCTCGATCTGCTCCGCGGACACATCGCCCACCGCGACGATCGTCATGTTGGACGGCCGCAGCCACTGGTCGGCGTAGGCGAGCAGATCGTCGCGGCTCGCGGCGGCGATGACCTGATCATCGCCCGCGGGATGGCGCTGCGCGGCGAGCGAGCCCTCGAGCAGCCAGAGGATGATCGCGTCGCGCACGCGCTGCTCGGGACTCTGTCGGGCGCGGAGCTCCTCCTGGATCACGCGGCGTTCGGCGTCGATCTCGTCCTCGTCGAGGAGCAGCCCGCCGCCGATGTCGGCGAAGAAGCGCAGCGCCGCGAGGACGGTGTCGTCGTCGTTGCGCGGGAGGTCGAGGAAGTAGCGGCTGCTGTCGAAGGAGACCCAGCCGTTCTGGTGGCGGCCGAAGGTGAGGCCGAGGGACTCGAAGAACGGCGCGAGCGTGCCGGGCGGGTAGCTGCGCGAGCCGTTGAAGGCCATGTGCTCGAGGAAGTGCGCGAGGCCGCGCTGGTCGTCGGTCTCGCGGAGCGATCCGGCGTGGACGATGAGGTGCAGGGAGACGTGCCCGGGCTCGGCGCGGTGCGGGATGGTGACGACGGTGAGGCCGCTGGGCGCGCGATGCACGACGGCGTCGGGCCGGCGGGGGATGGGGTCGTTCGGCGCCGCGTCGGCGCGCACGATGGCGGCGAGCGCGAGCAGCGCTGCGCACCACGCAGAGCAACGGTGAACGAAACGGGTCGTCGGCACAGTTCCCCTCAACGTCGATTGTAAAGCTTCAGTGCTTCGCGGTTGCCGGGGCGTCCACGTCGTGGAGGGTGGAGGCGTCGCGTTGGCGCTGGGCGATGAGGAGCTGCTCGAGCGTGAACTTGGCCCCACATTCGGGGCAGTTCGACGAATGCAGATCGGACATGGAGTAGCCGCAGAGCGGGCAGCAGAGCCCGGCGCCGCCCATGGAGGCGAGTCGCTTGGCGCGTTCTTCGGCGGTTTCGCGCCAGATAAAAACGGTCGCGGCGACCCAGATGACGGGAGGCAGCCCGCCGCCGACGGCGACGGCGAGGCCCACGGGCGCGCCGCCGCGGCTCCCGACGACGATGAGCATGCCGAGCGCGAGGCCGCCAAGGAGCGCGGCGACGCCGGCGAGCAAGGTGTTCGCGATCCGGCGCGAGTTCCAGAGCACGAGTTCCTGCCACACCAGCGTCCACCAGGTGGCCATCGCGACGTAGACGGCCAGCCACACGAGGGTGAACCCCGGCGCCGAGGGCGGGCCGTTCATCGGGGTGACCAGCAGCATCAGGATCACGCCGACGACGAACACGGTCCCCGCGACGGGGAGCGTGAGCATGGCGAGGATGAGCCGGGCGATGAGGCGTGTCATCTGGGAGGGATCGTTCGCGGCTTCGGGAAAAGTTGTTCGCGGCCTCGGGGAGCAAGCCGCTCCGGATATGATCGGCGAACCCGACGCGCAAACCTATATATAGGGAGAGGAGGCGCCGCGATGGCGGGCAAGGCACAACCGGTCGTATCGCCTGCCGAGCCCGTGGCGCTCCCGCGCGAGCGTCAGTTCGTCCACCTTCACCTGCATACCGAGTACTCGCTCCTGGACGGGGCGAACCGGATCGACCGGCTCGTCGCGCGGGTGAAGCAACTCGGGATGACGTCGGTCGCGGTGACGGACCACGGCAACCTCTTCGGGGCGATGGCGTTCTATCAGCAGGCCAAGGGCGCGGGGATCAAGCCGATCCTGGGCTGCGAGGCGTACGTCGCGCCGGGCGATCGTCGGGACCGGACGCACACGGGCGTGATGGACGGCGGGTACCACCTCGTGCTGCTCTGCGAGAACGAGCGGGGCTGGCGGAATCTGCTGTATCTCGCGTCGGAGGCGTACCTCACGGGCTTCTACTACAAGCCGCGGATGGACCGGGAGATCCTCTCGGACCACGCCGAGGGACTGATCGCGATCAGCGGGCACCTGGGTTCGGAGCTGGCGTTCCACCTCGTGGAGTTCGAGAAGAGCAAGGACCCGGTGCACTGGGAGCGGGCGATCGACGCGGCGAAGTGGCACGCGGCGACGTTCGGCGTGAACGAGAAGGGCGAGCCGCGCTTCTTCGTCGAGCTGCAGCGCCACGTCCCGGAGCAGGAGGCGATCAACCCGCACCTGATCCGCCTGGCGCGCGAGCTGCACCTGCCGCTGGTGTGCGACAACGATGCGCACTTCCTCCGCGCGGAGGACTGGGATGCGCACGACTCGCTCTGCTGCATCTCGATGGGCAAGACCAAGTCGGAGCCGAACCGGCTGAAGTATCCGCCGGACCTGTACGTGAAGTCGCCCGAGGAGATGCGCGAGCTGTTCGCGGACGTGCCCGAGGCGATCGACAACACCGTGTCGATCGCGGAGCGGTGCGATGTGGACCTGAAGTTCGGCAACCATGCGCCGGCGGTGCGCGTGGTGAGGCCGGAGAAGGCGCGCGCGTACGCGGGCGAGAAGGACTGGTCGGCGTGGCACCGCGCGTTCTGCGCCGAGTACCGGATCGAGCCGTGGCGCGAGGGCGACAGCAGCGCGGAGGCGGTGAAGGCCGAGTGCGACGCGGCGCTGCGCGAGCTGTGCGAGGCGGGGCTGATCTGGCGGTACGGGCCGGGCGCGCTGGACACGAGCGACGCGAGGTTCGACGACATCCGGGCGCGCCTCGATCGCGAGCTACGCATCCTCGCGGACAAGAACATCTCCGCGTACTTCCTGATCGTGTGGGACTTCGTGAACTGGGGCCGGCAGCGCGGCGTGCCGGCGATGGCGCGCGGCTCGGGCGTCGGCACGATGGTGGGCTACGCGCTGGGCCTCTCGAACGCGTGCCCAGTGCGCTACGGCCTGCTCTTCGAGCGGTTCACGGACCCGGACCGGTCGGAGTATCCCGACATCGATATCGACCTCTGCCAGGACCGGCGGGGCGACGTCATCCAGTATGTGCGCCAGAAGTACGGGCACGTGGCGCAGATCATCACGTTCGGGACGCTGAAGGCCAAGGCCGCGGTGCGCGACGTCGGACGCGTGATGGGCGTGCCGCTGCCGGACGTGGACAAGATCGCGAAGCTGGTGCCCGAGGCGCTGGGGATGACGCTGGACACGGCGCTCGAGCAGGAGCCCGAGCTGCGCCGGCTGTACGAGAACGACGACGATGCGCGGAAGATCATCGACACGGCACGCACGCTGGAGGGCCAGGCCCGCCACGCGTCGGTGCACGCGGCGGGCGTGATCGTCGCGACGCGTCCGCTGCACGAGATCGTGCCGCTGTACAAGCAGAGCGGCTCGGAGGACGTCGTCACCCAGTGGGACGGGCCGACGTGCGAGAAGGTCGGTCTGCTCAAGATGGACTTCCTCGGCCTGCGCACGCTGAGCGTGGTGGAGCGCGCCAAGGAGCTGATCCGCTCGACGCTGAGCGAGGGCGAAGTCCGCAAGGCGGTCGGCTGGGACGATGATCGCGCGGGTGATCCGCTCGATCTGGACCGCGTGGCGCTGGACGATCAGCGGGTGTACGACCTCTTCCGCCGGGCGGACACCACGGGCGTGTTCCAGTTCGAATCGGGCGGGATGCGCCGGCTGCTGCTCGAGATGAAGCCGGACCGGCTGGAGGATTTGATCGCCGCGAACGCGCTGTTCCGCCCGGGGCCGATGGACCTGATCCCCGACTACTGCAAGCGCAAGCACGGGCAGGCGGAGATCCCGGCGGTGCACGAGATCGTGGATCGGCACACGGCGGAGACGTACGGCGTGATGGTGTACCAGGAGCAGGTCATGCAGATCTGCCACGAGCTAGGCGACACGCCGCTGCGCCAGGCGTACACGCTGATCAAGGCGATCAGCAAGAAGAAGCAGAAGACGATCGACGAGGCGCGCCCGGGGTTCATCGAGGGCGCGGTGGGCAAGGGGCTCGACCGTCGCGCGGCGAACGACCTCTTCGACCTCATCCTGAAGTTCGCCGGCTACGGCTTCAACAAGAGCCACTCGACGGCGTACGCGATCCTCGCGTATCAGACGGCGTACCTGAAGACGTACTTCCCGAACCAGTACATGGCGGCGTTCCTGACGTACGAGTCGGGCGCGCTGAAGGTCGAGGAGTGGATCACGTACCTCGAGGACTGCCGCAACACGCGGTTCGTGAGCGGCAAGGTCGGCGTGGACGTGCTGCCGCCGGACATCAACCGCTCGGAGACGGACTTCTCGGTGGTGTTCGAGGAGGGCGAAGCGCACACGGCGCAGCATGGTCACGTGCGGTTCGGGCTGCGCGCGATCAAGGGCGTGGGCGGGAAGGCGATCGAGTCCATCGTCGAAGCGCGACGCGAGAACGGCGCGTTCGAGAGTCTGCACGAGTTCTGCGAGCGCGTGCCGCCGGGCGCGGTGAACAAGGCGACGATCGAGGCGCTCGTGAGCTGCGGCGCCTTCGACTCGCTGCACGGGCGCGAGAAGCGTGCGGCCATGGCCGCGGCGATCGAACCGGCGCTGGCGGCGGGACAGTCGCTCGCGAAGGACCGCGCGGCGGGGCAGTCGGCGCTGTTCGGCTTCGACGACAGCGCGCCGGTCGCGCAGCCCGCGCTGCCGAGCGTGCCGGAGTGGGACGAGGGCGAACTGCTCGCGCGCGAGAAGGCGACGCTGGGCTTCTACGTTTCGAGCCACCCGCTCGAATCATGGCGCGGCGTGATCCGAGCGTTCGCCACGACGGACTCGGTTCGATTCAAGGACACGCCCGATCAGGCGCCGGTCGTGATCGGCGGCATCGTGAAGTCCATCCGCGTGCTGACGACGCGCAACAACGAGCGCATGGCGGTCGTCGTGCTCGAGGATCTGCAGGGTTCGATCGAGATTGTGTTCTTCCCGCAGTCGCACGAGGATGCGCGCCGGCGCCTGGGCGATCGCTTCGCGGTGGATTCGCTGCTCTTCGTGACGGGCATGTGCGACCGCTCGAGGGGGCAGCCGCAGCTCATCGTGGACTCGGTCGTCCCGATGGAGGAGGGCGCAACGCGCCTGGCGCAGCGGCTGACGATCGTGCTGACGGAGGCGAAGCTCAACGGGCACACCGACGACACGCTGCGCGAGACGCTGGGGGCCGTGCGCTGCAGGGAGGCGACGCCGGTGAACGGCGAGGGCGTGCCGCTCGAGATCGTGGTGTGCGAGGGCGGGCGCCGGTACGTGCTGGACGCGTCGAGGCCGCGGATCGTGCCGCGGAAAGAAGTCATCGAGCGTCTCGAGGCGGCGCTCGGCGTCGAGAACGTGCACGTGCAGGCGGCGCCGCCCCGGTTGACCGGGCGCGGGCAGCGCAATGGTCGCGGCGGTCCGCCGCGCCGTTCGAGCGCCGGCGGCGACGACTGAATCTCAGCGCGTGTGCTTCGGTCGCCAGGCGCGGATCGAATCGACAAATCGCGCCTCGCGCGGCGCCGACCCGAAGCGCCCGATCGAGCACTCGTACACGACGCGATCGTCCCACGGCCGGACCGCCTGCTCGTCGGGGACCTCGGCGGTGAGCCACGCGGGCTCGTCGGTCGCGGTGATCAGCACCCAGCGGCGCTTGGTCGGGGTTTCGAGCCGGCGCTCGACGACGGCGATCTCGTTCCGCATGAGCGCGCTGCTGACGGCGGCGTCGAATTCGCGCCAGCGGGCGTGCTCGGCGTTGTGGTAGCCGGCGGTGAGGCGTCCGGCGCCGCCCGCGGCGTCCGGGGTCTGCCCGGCGCCGCAGCCGACGAGGGGCAGGGCAATCAGGGCCGCCGCCCAAACAGACACCAAGCCGCGAGCGGCGGCGGATGGGGCGGACCGTCTAGAATCCGCTTCAGTCGTGAGCGTCATTCCCCGATTCGATGGTCCGGTGGTTCCGGGACCTTCGGTCGGGGCGACAGCCGGGCCGGTGGGGCCTGTCCGGGCGTCCAGGAGCATCGATCGCGTGAACGTCACTCTTCGCGTCCCCCATGGGGTTGACCGGGTCGGCCTGCTCGGCGCGGCCGACAGGAACCTGAAGATGATCCGCGAGGCCCTCGGCGTCAACATCAGCGCGCGGGACGATGTCGTCCACTTGAGCGGCGAGCCCGAGGCCGTCCACGCGGCGCGCCGGGTGTTCGAGCGCCTCGGCGACGCGGCCGGGCGCGACCAGCCGCTGTCTCGGCGCGAGGTCCTGGGCCTGATCGCGGACATCTCGGAGGATGCCCGCTCGCTCGACGAGCTGGCCAGCCCCGGCGTTCCCGCCGAGGCCGACGGCCCGGACTGGAACGGGCGGCTGACGGTCTACGCGCCGGGGCGCGGCGTGAGCGCGCGTTCGCTGAATCAGCAGCACTATCTCGACTCGATCCGCGATCACGACCTGGTGTTCTGCACGGGGCCTGCGGGCGCGGGCAAGACGTACCTCGCGGTGGCCGCGGCGGTGCACCTGCTGCGCCTCGGGCGGGTGCGCAAGGTCGTGCTGACGCGACCCGCGGTGGAAGCGGGCGAGAAGCTCGGCTTCCTGCCGGGCGATCTGCAGGCGAAGGTGAATCCGTACCTGCGGCCGCTGTTCGACGCGCTCGAGGACATGATGGACTTCGGGACGCTCAAGCGGTTCATCCTGAACGACGTCGTCGAGGTTGCGCCGCTGGCGTACATGCGCGGGCGGACGCTGAACAACGCGGTGATCATCCTGGACGAGGCGCAGAACACGTCGCGCGTGCAGATGAAGATGTTCCTGACGCGCATCGGCGAGCGCTCGCGGGCGATCGTGGTGGGCGATCCGACGCAGACGGACCTGCCGGACCCGCGCGAGAGCGGCCTCATCGACGCGATTCGTCGCCTGAAGCGGACGCCGGGCATCGGATTCGTCGCGCTCGACAAGGTGGACATCGTTCGTCATCATCTGGTGCAGCGCATCGTGGAGGCCTACGGCGAGGAAGACGCCGCGCAGGGCTGATCGAGCCCCACTGACCATGGCCGACTCCAATACACCCCGCACACGGACCGACTCGGGCGCGCCGCGCGCCGGCTCGCGCGGGCGCACCACGCGCCGGCGCGAGACGCCCAGCGGCGTCTCCGCGATAGCCGCGGCGTTCTGGAAGAAGTTCCTGCTGGAGCCTGCGGCGGTCCCGGCGGCGGTCACGGCGGTTGCGTTCATCGCGCTCCTCATGGTGATCTCGGTCTGGGCGCGGGAGCGCTACATCCCCGCGGCGGGCCGGATCGTGACGGACACGATGCTGGTCCGCGCGGACTTCTCGCGCGTCGACGAGACCGCGACGGAAAAGGACCGCGAGGTCGCGCGCCAGCGCCAGCCGCGGGTGTACCAGGCGAGCCAGCCGGTGTTCCAGGACGTCGAGTCGAGTCTCCTGAATCTCCCGGCGACGGTCGTCGACGCGCAGTCGGTGGACGCGGTGGCGCCGGAGATCCGCGATCGATTCGGGCTGACGGATTCGTCGCTTGGCGCGCTGCGGAGCGTCGCGGCGGATCCCGAGGCGCTGCGCAACTGGAACGCGAGCGTTCGCGAATACATCGACCTCCTCAAGCGCACGCCGATCCTGAGCCCGGAGGACATCCAGAACCAGCGCCTCAGCGCCAGCGAGAACATGGAGCTGCGCTACTGGGACACCGCCAAGACCCGGGCGCACCAGGATCGCGCGCTCAACGTCGGCGGCGAGCGGGTGCCCGAAGAGCTGGCGCGAGCGGCGCGCCAGTCCGGCTTTGCGCCGGGGATGCTCGCCGTCGTGTCCAACGCGCTGCTCAAGCCGGCGCTGCGCCCGACCTTCGCCTACGACGAGGGCGCGACCAACGAGCTGCGCGAGGCGGCCGCGGCGGCGGTGACGCCCCGAACCGTTGTCTATCGGCAGGGCGACGTCCTGGTGCGGCGCGGCGAGCGGCTCGACGAGACGCGCCGCGCGCTGCTGCTCCGTGAACGCGTCGCGGCGTCGCAGGCGGAGGGGTTCGGCACGCTCTCCACGCGGCGCATCGGGCTGGCGCTCTCCGTCGGCATTCTCGCCGCGGGCATGGTCGCGTATCTCGCGGCGTTCTGCCGCAACGTCATTGATCGGCGCCGCCGGATGATCTGGCTCGCCGCGACGATCGTCCTGACGACGGGCGTGGCGTGCCTGGGCGCCGCGTTCAACCCGGAGTACACGGTGCTGCTCGCGTCGTCGCCGTCGGTGCTGCTGGCGGCGACGCTGGTGATCGCGTTCGATCGTCGCGTCGCGATGGCGCTGGCCTCGATCCAGGCGGTGCTGGTGGCGCTGTCGCTGCAGCTCGGGCCGGGGCTGGTGCTGGTGTCGATCACCGGCGCCGCGACAAGCGTGTGGTGGCTGGCGAACATCCGCAACCGCACGGTGGTGCTGTGGGCGGCGCTCTGGACGGGCGTGGGGATGGCGGTCGCGGCGCTGGCGTCGGGGCTGATCTCCAAGCCGATCGTGACGGGCGTGTGGCGGGACATCTCGCTCGAGGTGTCGCAGGCGGCGGTCGGCGGGCTGGCGGTGGGCTTTGTCGTGGTGCTGCTGCCGCTGATCGAGATCGCGTTCGACGTGGTGACGCCGATGCGTCTGATCGAGCTGCGCGATCCGAAGCAGCCGCTGCTGCGCGAGATGGCCCAGCGCGCGCCGGGGTCGTACACGCACTCGATGGGCGTGGCGGCGATCGCCGAGGCCGCGGCGGACGCGATCGGCGCCAACGGCCTGCACGTCTACGCCGGCGCGCTCTACCACGACATCGGGAAGATGAACAAGCCCGAGTACTTCGTCGAGAATCAGTCGGGCGGCATCAACCCGCACGAGAAGCTGAGCCCGGCGATGTCGCTGCTGGTGATCGTGGGGCACGTGAAGGAGGGCATGGAGCTGGCGCGCGAGCACACCCTGCCGCGCTCCATCCGGCACTACATCGAGTCGCACCACGGCACGACGCTCGTCGAGTATTTCTTCGAACGGGCCAAGCGTCAGGCGGGCGAGGCGGACGAGAGCGAGCCGTTCGAGTTCGGCTATCGCTATCCCGGCCCCAAGCCGCAGACGCGCGAGGCGGCGATCCTGATGCTGTCGGACGCGGTCGAGGGCGCGGCCCGCACGCTCGCGGAGCCCACGCCGAGCCGCATCGAATCGCTCGTGAACTCGATCGCGACCAAGCGGCTAATGGATGGTCAGTTCGACGAGTGCGACCTGACGCTGCGCGAACTCCACGAGATCGAGAAGTCGATCGTCAAGAGTCTCAACAGCATCTATCACGCGCGCATCGTCTATCCCGGGCAGACCGACGGCGTGAAGAAACCGAAGACGACGGCGGCGCCGACTCTGGCGACGCGCGGCGTCACCGCCTGACGCCGCTCACGTGCAGCCGACGGCCTCCACCGGAAGTCCGTAGTACGTCAACAGGATGTTCAGGTCGGAGAAGTCCACGTCCCCGTCGTGGTTGAAGTCCGCCGTGAGGCCGTGTCCGGTGGAGCCGAACTGATCGAGCAGATGCGAGAGATCCCCGAAGCTGACGAATCCGTCGTTGTCGAGATCGAGATCGAAGCTGATCGCCGGATTGCGGTACCAGATCAGGCCCAGGCCCTCGCCCGTGGCATTGTCGTGCTCGTCGGTCGCGACGACATCGAGGTCCCCGTCGCCGTCCACATCGAGCAGGGGCGCGGCGTCGTATTTCTCGCCTTCGGGGCCGCTGATGTCGTACGTCGACCAGAAGGGCATGGACGGGTTCCCCGCGTTGTAGAACCAGACCACGCCTCGGGCGCCGTCCACCGATTCGGCGAAGGTCATGACGATGTCCATATGTCCGTCGAGATTGATGTCGCCGACGGCGGCGGACTTGGAGGTGCCGACATTGGACGGGACGAAGATGCTGTGACGTTCCCACTTGCGCCCGGAGTGATCGAGGCGTTCGAACCAGTGCAGACCGGACGGCCGCTCGGGCACGACAATGTCGCGCAGGCCGTCTCCGTCGACATCGGCGATGGTGCCGATGGTCGCGGAGATGTTCGTGACGATCGGGACGACCTCCCACAGCGTCGAGCCGTGGATGTCCTGCGGGCCGGGGTTCCGGAGCCAGCGGACGCCGCGCGTCGGGCCGAAGCGATCAAAGACGACGATGTCGGTATCCCCGTCGCCGTCCATGTCTTCGGCCTCCATGGTGGTGACCCATCCCACGACTCCGATGACGCGGAAGGTCCACGCGCTCAGATCGCGCGGGTCTTCGGGGGCCAGGAGCATGCCGATGACCGCGGGGGTCTGGATGTCGTCGGTCTTCGCGCCGGCGACAAGATCGGGCCCGTGCTCGCCATCGAGCTGCGCCGACACGCCGTACATCCAGAACTGCGACGGAATCTGGAGGAATCGTTCCGTCCGCCAGCCGGCGGAGTTGAGAAGGTCCTCGTCGTTCTCGGGCCCCCAGTGCACGAAGACCGACTTCATGGCGCGCTCGGCGCAGGTCACGAGATCCTGCCGTCCGTCCTGGTCGAGATCGACGGCGAAGGTGTCTTCGCAGTCGGCGACCCAGCCGACCGTGGCGCTCTGCCAGACGCCGGTGGACGCGCAGCCGCCCGGATTGAGCGCAAGCCGGATCTGCCCGGAGTACTCCCACGCGGTCACGAAATCGGGCTGACCATCGTTATTCAGATCAGCGACGCGCACACCGTCGGCGCCGAGGGGCGTGTTGTCGATCGTGTGGCGCGGCCAGCCGGACCCGGAAGGTCCGCCGCCGTGCGCCGCGCCGGCGAGCGTGGCGCCGAGCGCACACACCCACGTCCGCATCGCTCCGCGCCTTGAGCGGTCCATCATGCTGCATCTCGTGCGGGCTGCGATGGAGCCGCCGCGGCTCGCGCGGCTCCGTCCTGGCCGCGTCGCAGATCCCCTTCGGAAGCCGACGTGTGGTCACAGACTACCCCATGACGGCGCCGGAAGCGATCGTTTCCTTCAGATCTTGACTGCGCTCTCGGACGTTGACCGCTCGAAAACGAACGTCTTGCCCCGAACATCCACCGTCACCGCGTCGCCCTCCCTGACCTCGCCGGCCAGAATGCGGGTGGCGAGCGCGTTCTCGATCCGCTGCTGAATGACCCGCTTGAGCGGCCGGGCGCCGAAGGCCGGATCCCAGCCCTCTTCCGCGATGGCGCGCCGGGCCTCGTCGGTGAGTTCGAGCGTGATGCCGCGCTCCGTGAGGCGATGGCGCAGCCGGGTAAGCTGGATGTCCACGATCTTCTCGATCTGCTCGCGCTTGAGCTGGTGGAAGACGATGACCTCGTCGATGCGATTCAGCAGTTCCGGGCGCATGAGCCCGCCGCCCGTCGCCTGGATCATGGCCTCGGTGACCTTGTTGGGCACGCCCGCGGCGTCGGCGACGGCGGCCATCGGGCCGCGGCGGACCAGCTCACGCACCGCCGCCTCGTGCTCGGCCAGGTCGGGTGGCAGCCGGAGGGTCATGTGCAGGTGCCGGTGGTTCACCGACCGGACCTCGACCCGCAACCGCCGTCCCTCGACCTCCCCCTCCGCCGCGCCAAAGCCGGTCATGCTCAACGCCAAGCCGTCACT
>JBGTSD010000023.1:0-37625 GCA_041940385.1 Phycisphaerales bacterium
ACGCGATCGTGGCGAGCGCACCCGGCGCCAGCGTGTAGAGGAACGACATGCGCGCGACCATGTAGACGCCGGCCGTGACCATGGTGGCGGCGTGGATCAGGGCCGAGACCGGTGTGGGGCCGGCCATGGCGTCCGGGAGCCACACGTACAGCGGGAGCTGCGCGGACTTACCGAAGGCGCCGATCATGAAGAAGATCGGGATCCACGTCGCCTGCCACGAGCCCGCCAGCGCGTGCCCGGCCCCATCAACGCCCGCCCCCACCATCGCGAAGAGCGGCCCGTACTCGATCGTGCCGAACGTCACGAACGTCGTGAACACGCCGAGCACGAGCCCGAGGTCGCCGATGCGGTTGACGATGAACGCCTTCTTCGCCGCCGCGACCGCCGAGGGCTTCTTGTAGAAGTAGCCGATCAGCAGGTACGAGCACAGGCCCACGCCCTCCCAGCCGAGGAAGAGCATCAGCAGGTTGTCGCCCATCACCAGGCACGACATCGCGAAGACGAAGAGCGCGAAGTACGCGAAGAAGCGGTTGTACCCCTGCCCGAGGTCATGCTCCATGTACTCGCTGGCGTAGAGCGCGATGAGCGCGCCCAGCCCGGTGACAAAGAGCATCCACAGCATCGTCAGCGAGTCGATGTAGAGCGAGAAGTTCGCCAGCAGCGCCTCGCCCGGACCATCGCCCCAGTGGAACTGGATCCAGTCCCACCCGTGGACGATGCTCGTCGCGTCGATCGCGCCCGGCCCGCCGCCCTGCATCCACACCGCCACCGCCGTCGCGAACGAGATCGCCAGCGACCCCACCACGATCAGCGCCGGCGCCTTGCTCTTCACCTTCAGCGCCGCGCACACGCCACAGAGCGCCGAAGCCAGCAGCGGCAGCAGCGGGATCAGCAGCGCCCAGGCCGGTCCCTGCGCGATCGCCGCCGGCGCATGGCCCCCGTGGGCCGGCTCGGCCGCGAGCAGAAACGCCGTGTTGTTCGCAATGGTCTGGATCAAGCCATCAATTCCAATGTTGACCGACTACCCGCGCAGCTCCGCCCACGCCGACGCGTCCAGCGTCTCACGCCTGCGGAACAGGTACACCACCAGCGCCAAGGCCAGCGCCGCCTCCGCCGCGGCGATCGTCAGCACGAAGATCACGAACACATCGCCCGTCAGGTTCATGTGGTGGCGCCCGAACGCGATGAACGCCAGCCCCGCCGCCTGGAACATCAGCTCCGTGCAGAGGAACATGATGATCAGATTGCGCCGCGTCAGGAAACCGATCATCCCGATCGCGAACATCACCGCCGACACGAACAGATAGTGCATCAGCGTCGACTGGTGGAACACGTCAACCTGCGCCAGCAGCCCGCTCATGCCTCACCCCCGAGGTCCAGCTTGCGCGCCGCGGCCAGCTTGCGCGTCTCCTCGACGTCGATCTGCTTCCGCGCCAGCACCACCGCGCCGAGCATCGCCATCAGCAGGATCACGCCCGCCAGCTCGAGCCCGAGCGGATGCTGCCCGACCAGCGCCAGGCCGATCCGCTGGATGTTCTCCGGCGCCGCCTCGGCGGGCAGCGCGAACTCCATCGTCTCGTTCGCCTCGAGCGCTCGGAAGATCTGCATCTGCTCGCTGCCGCCCCAGCCGTTCGGGAACAGCACCGTCGCCGTCGTTCCCTCGACCGCGACGACCCGCGCCTCCGGCGGAATTCCGTACTGCGCCTCGAGCGCCGGCTCGAACCACTCCGCCAGCGCCGTGCCCAGAAACGCCGCGTCCGAGCCGCGCGCCGGCGGCGGCTCTGCAAGGCCGTTGCCCAGCATCGCCGTCAGCACCGCCAGCAGCGCGAAGCCCGCGACCGTCGACACGATCGGCTCGCGGCTGTAACGGTCATACTCGCTGAGCGCCTCGACCTCGTCCGCCGTCGGCGCCTGCGTCGCCAGCATGATCACGAAGAGGTACGTGATCAGGATCGCGCCCGCGTAGATGATGATCAGCGCGAACGCCATGAACTCGGCGCCCAGCAGCAGGTACATCCCCGCGGACGAGAGAATCGTCAGGATGAAATACAGGGCCGCGTACACCGGACGCGGATGGCTGATCATCCGCAGGGCCGCGCCAAGCCCGATAAGCGCAAACATATAGAAGTAGATCCCCGGGCCATTCCCCCCGGCCTTCAGCCCCATCGCCAAGAGCGCCAGGCCCAGCCCCGCGCCGGCGATCAGCGCGCCGATCACCTGCGGGCTCAGGCCCTTCCGGGGCAGCGCCAGCGCAACGCCCAGCGCGCCAACGACCACGCCGAGATAGAGAAGGAAAGGTGACGCGAGCGTGCTCAACGTGCCGGGCTCCTCCCTCCCGGGCCGCGCTCGATCCCCGCGGGCCGGCGTCCGGGGCCGGATGGGGGCAAATCGAGTCCGGGAAGGGTGCGTAGGGGCCGCCAACATAGGCACGCCGTGCACGGGCATCAACTCGGCGCCCCTTCCACAACCCACGCCACATCTCGTTGCCGCGCGCGCCACCCGCCCCAGTCCCTTGCGCTTCCGACGCCGTTACCATCCCCCCATGACGACCGGCGCACCACCCCCCACTTGGAAGCGCAGCCTCCCCAACCAGCTCACCGCCCTGCGCATCCTCCTCGCCGCCGTCTTCGTCGCCCTCCTCTCCGTCTACCTCCACCGCGCCACAGGCTGGCGCGGCGACCCCGCCATCGTCCTCGCCGCCCTCCTCCTCTTCATCGCCGCCGCCCTCACCGACGCCCTCGACGGCTACCTCGCCCGTAAGTGGAACGTCGTCTCGGTCTTCGGACGCATCGCCGACCCCTTCGCCGACAAGATTCTCGTCCTCGGCGCCTTCGTCATGCTCTGCGGCCCGGCCTTCCACTTCGTCCGCGCCTCCGGCGAACGCGTCCAGGCCAGCGGCGTCCTCCCCTGGATGGTCGTCGTCATCCTCAGCCGCGACCTCCTCGTGACCACGCTTCGCGCCCTGGTCGAGGGCCGCGGCCAATCGTTCGCCGCCATCTCCGCCGGCAAGATCAAGATGATCGTCCAGTCGGTCGGCGCGCCGCTCATCCTCCTCTTCGTGCTCTTCGACGACCTCAAGCGGGGCAGCACGGTCCCCACGCGCTGGCCCGAGGCCGCGGCCGTCACCGCCTGGATCGTCACGCTCGTCACCGCGTGGTCCGCCATTCCATACGTCTTCAAGGGCGCCCGCATGCTCCGCGCGGAGCCGGCGCATGCCTGACGCGCTCCGCACCGCGCTCCTCACCACCTGCGGCCTGGGCTTCGTCCGCCCCGCGCCCGGCACGTGGGGCTCGCTCCCGCCGCCCGCGCTCTATTTCCTGCTCGTTCTGCTCGGCGCAGACGAACTTGCCCTCAACGGCGCCATGCTCGCGCTCGTGATCGTGAGCGGCGCCGCGTGCCTCGCGCTCGGTCAATGGGGCGAGACCCGCTTCGGACGCAAGGACGCCTCGCACATCGTCGCCGACGAAACCTCCGGCCAGGCGCTCGCGCTCCTTTTCCTCCCTGCGCACGCCATGAGCACCTGGCCCCGCGCCATGCTCACGCTCGGCGCCGGCTTCCTTCTTTTCCGGCTCTTCGACATCGTCAAACCCCCGCCCGCCCGCGGCCTGCAACGTCTCCCTGGCGGCCTTGGCGTCCTGATCGACGACCTCTTCGCCGGCGTCTACGCCGCCATCGTGCTCCAGATCGCCCTCCGCCTCGCCTGGCCCGCAATCGCGGGGGCCTAGAGCGGAATCATCAGGCGGCGGCCCTGCGCCGCTTCGCGCGCCAAAATCCTCGTGAGGAGGACCTGACCATGCCCATCCTGATCGGCTGCCTCGCGCTGATGTTCCCGCGCTTCGTGATCATCCTCATGGTGATCTTCAGCGACTACATCGGCGCCGCGTACAACACCATCATCTGGCCGCTGCTCGGCTTCCTCTTCATGCCCCTTACGACGCTGATGTACGCGTTCGCCATCAACTCCAACGGCTCGGTCAGCGGCCTCTACGTCGTCGGCATGGTCCTCGCCGTCCTCATCGACCTCGGTCTGCTCGGCGGCGGCGGAGGCATGTCGCATCGGCGCTACACCGTCTACAAGACCGGCGGCGTCAAGCGCGTCAAGAACGTCGCGAAGTAGAAACAGACGAACTCAGGTCGTGCCGACCGTCAGCCCCAGCGGCTGAGGCGAAACCTGGTGCGTCGGCTGCAGCGAGATCTGCAGCGGCACGCGCTTCCCGCCCGACGGCGGCAGGCCCTCTTCATCCACGTACCGCTGGATCGCCATCACGCCCTCGATCAGCATCTCGGGCCGCGGCGGACAACCCGGCACGTACACATCCACCGGGATGTACTGGTCCACACCCTGCACGACCGCGTACGTGTCGAACACGCCGCCGGTCGAAGCGCACGCGCCCATCGAAATCACCCACTTCGGCTCGGTCATCTGCTGGTAGATGCGCTGCAGCACCGGCATCGTCTTGATCGACACCCGACCCGCGACGATCAGCAGGTCCGACTGCCGCGGCGAAAACCGCATGACCTCCGCGCCGAACCGCGCAAGGTCGTACCGCGACGACGCGGTCGCCATCAGCTCGATCCCGCAGCACGCCGTCGCAAACGGCATCGGCCACAAGGACGACCGGCGCGCCCAGTTGATGACCTTCCGCAGCTGCGTGGTGAGAAACCCGTCAACGGGAATGGCAGATTCGAGGCCCATGGTGTTCCTGTGGGGTCTAGGGAGCCGTCCGTGGATTCGCCCCGATTGTAGAGGGAGATTCGGCGGAGGTCAGGTCGGAGCAGCCAGCCTCGCAAGTCCAACCTCCGCTCGCTCGGAGGCAATCGCCGATCGCGTGCCCGCTGTTCAAGAATTCGAAGCTTCCCCGCCTTCTGCCTTGGTCTTGCGTTCCGGAGGAACGCGCGACTGTAGCCGGGGGTGGAGGTCGCCGAAGGCGACCGAAACCCCCGGACCGCGAGGAACGGATTCACCGCCCCAGCGGGGCGGGCGAAACGCAAACAACGAACTACGTTCACCACCGCGCACACGCCCGCGTATTCGTCCCGAAGGGACGAGCGACCACAGCCGGGGGTGAAGGTCGCCGAAGGCGACCGGAACCCCCGGACAGGCTGCCTTGTGGATTCCGCCCCGGAAGGGGCGGGCGAAGCGCCGCCCAATCTCATAATGCCGTCGTGTCCGACACCTACTCCGTCATCCTCCTGCACATCATCTTCTCCACCAAGCGGCGGAACCCTTGGCTCACCGATCCGATCCGCCCGCGCCTCTTCGAGTTCTTGGGCGGCATCGCCCGCGCCGAAGGCGCAACGCCACTCGCGATCGGCGGCGCGACTGACCATGTCCACATGCTCAACCGGTGGCGCACCGATCGCGCACTCGGCGACCTCATGCGCGAGGTCAAGGCCCGCTCATCGCGCTGGCTCCACCAGACCTTCCCGGAGATGCGCGAATTCGCCTGGCAAGGCGGCTACGGCGCTTTCTCCATCGGGAAGTCCCAGGAGCAAACACTCCGCCGCTACATCGCAAAGCAGGCCGAGCATCACGCATCGCGAAGCTTCATGGATGAGTTTCGCGACTTCCTCGACCGCTACGGCGCCGAGTACGACCCGAAATACCTCAACAACTAATCGCTCGCCCCCGCCGGGGGCGATCACTCGTTAGTCACCCTTCCAGGGGTTCCGGTCGCCAGCGGCGACCTCCACCCCCGGCTGTGTTCGCGCGCCGCTCTGCGGCGAAAACATCCCTGCCGGCACCCTCTCACACCGCGCTCGCCTCCGGCGTCCCCACCAACCTCCTCCTCAACACCGCCGCCAGCGTCTCGGGGTCCGCCAGGAAATTCTCCGGCGGCCGGAAGAACACCTCGTGCAGGGCGTCCTTCTCCACCGCCCGGATCGTCCGCACCGTCCCCGGAGCATTCGTCCGCGTCAGCGCCGTCTCCAGCGCCTCCGGGCTCTCGCACCGGAACACCACATCCTTCTCGTGCACCGCCATCGAGCGCACCCCTAGTTCGTGCGCCGCGATCCGGATCTCCGCCAGGTCCAGCATGCGCTGCGCCTGCTTCGGCGGGGCGCCGTACGCGTCCGTCAGGTCGTGCACCACCGCCGCCAGCTCCGTCTGTGATCCCGCGCGCGCGATCCGCCGATACGCATCCATCCGCCGCTGGTCCGACGGGATCCACGTCTTCGGCAGCACGCCCGCGAGCCCGATCTCGACCGTCGTCTGCGTCGGGTCCGCCACCTTCTCGTTCTTGAGTTCGTGCACGGCGCGATCGAGCAGCCGGCAGTACATGTCGTAGCCCACCGCCGCGATGTGCCCCGACTGCTCCGGCCCCAGGATGTTCCCCGCGCCGCGGATTTCCAGATCGCGCATCGCGATCTTGAAACCCGCGCCGAGCATCGAGAACTCCTCGATCGCCCGCAGCCGTCGCTGCGCCGTCTCCGTCACCGGCCGATCGAGCGGCAGCAGGAGATAGCAGTACGCCCGGTGCTTGTGCCTGCCGACGCGTCCACGGAGCTGGTGCAGGTCCGCGAGCCCGAAGCGGTCCGCGTCGTTGATGATCATCGTGTTGGCCGTCGGGATGTCGATGCCCGACTCGATGATCGTCGTGGACACGAGAATGTCCGCCTGCCGCCGGATGAAGGTCAGCATCACCTCCTCCAGCTCGTGCGGGTTCATCTGCCCGTGCCCGATGACGATCTTCGCGCCCGGCGCGAGCTTCTGCACGTCGTCCGCGACGGACTTGATGTTGTGCACCCGGTTGTGCACGTAGAACACCTGTCCCTCGCGATTCAGCTCGCGCGCGATCGCGGCGCCGATGCGCTTCTGATTCGACGGGAACACCTCCGTCACCACCGCGCGCCGGTCCAGCGGCGGCGTCGCCAGCGACGAGATATCCCGCAGCCCCAGCATCGCCATGTGCAGCGTCCGCGGGATCGGCGTCGCCGACAGCGTCAGCACATCCACCGTCATCCGCAGCGCCAGCAGCGCATTCTTGTGCTCGACGCCGAAGCGCTGCTCCTCGTCCACGATCACCAGCCCGAGGTCCTTGAACCGCACATCCTTGCTCAGCAGCCGGTGCGTGCCGATCACCACATCGACCTGCCCCTTGCGCACCGCCGCGAGGATCTGGTTCTGCTCGCGCGCCGTCTTGAACCGCGACACCGACTCGATCCGGAACGGATACGCCGCGAATCGCGCCCGGAACGTGCGCTCGTGCTGCTCGGCCAGCACCGTCGTCGGCACCAGGATCGCGACCTGCTTGCCGTACTCCACCGCCTTGAACGCTGCACGGATCGCCAGCTCCGTCTTGCCGTACCCCACGTCGCCGCAGAGCAGCCGGTCCATCGGCCGCGGCGACTGCATGTCCTTCTTGATCTCCGCCAGCGCCGCGAGCTGATCGTCCGTCTCCTGGTACGGAAACTCCGCCTCGAACTCCTTCTGCCACGCCGTATCCGCCGGGTAGCGCACGCCCGGCAGCGCCGCCCGCGCCGCCTGCACGCGCAGCAACTCCGCCGCGAGGTCCTTCACCGCCTCGCTCGTCCGCTCCTTCTGCGCCTGCCATTTCTTCCCACCGAGCGTCGACAGCGGCGGCGCCCCTTTAAACCCGCCGATGTACTTCTGCACCAGCTCGATCTGCGTCGCCGGCACGTTCAGCTTCGCGCGCCCCGCAAACTCCAGCACCAGATACTCTTCCGCCGGTCGATCCGCCTGTTTCTGTAGCTCCTCCGCCTTCAGCTTCGCCGGCTTGATCGTCCGCAGCCCCACGAACTTCGCCACGCCGTGGTCCGCGTGCACCACGTAGTCGCCGGGCTGCAAGTCCAAAAACACGTCCGCGGCCTTGCCCGCCTTCAACCTCCGCAATCGCCGCCTCGTGTGGAATCGGTGCAGCAGCTCGTGCGTCGGCACGAACGCCAGCGCCTTCGCGCCCTCGCGCTCCCACACGAACCCGCGATGCAGGAACGCCACAAGGCGCTCGACCTTTCCTGACGCCGCCGGCGCGAACTCCTCGATCAACTCGCCGAGCCGCTGATGCTCGCCCTCGTTCTGCGAGAACGACAGCGCCTCGTGGTCCGCGCTCATCGCCCCCAGCTCCGCCGCGGCCTCGCTCGCGTTCTGCGAGAAGCCCGGCAACGCCCGCACCGGCAACTCCAGCCGCAGGTCCGCGCTCGCGCTCCCCGCCGAGAACTGATTGATCTCCGCGAACCCCGCGAACCGCTCCTGCAGCTTCTTCAAGACCGCCGGCGGCCCGAACAGCCCGCGCGCATCCGACACCCGCTCGAAATACCCCCGCGCCTGCTCAGAAACCTCGAGCGTCTCGTGCAGCAGCACGCTGCACTCCGCCGGGACCAGATCGAGCAGCGACTGCGACTGCGCATCGCTCACGATCGCGTCAAGATTTGCGCCGACCAGCTCCAGGTTCGTCAGCTTCGCGCCCGAGCCCATCGTGTCCGGATCAAAGTGCGAGATCGTCTCCAGCTCATCGCCGAAGAAGTCCAGACGCACTGGCAGCGAGGCGTCCGCGCCCTTCTCGTCCGCGCTCGCGGCGCCCGCGGGAAACAGATCAATGATCCCGCCCCGCACCGCGAACTGCCCCGGTTCGTCCACCGCATCGACGCGCGCATACCCCGCCTGATCCAGCCAACGCGTGATCGTCTCCGGCGCGATGGCCTGGCCGCGCTTCAGCCGCAGCGTCAGCGCATCCAGCCGCTCCGGCGCCGGCGTCGCCTGCATCAGCGCCTGGATCGGGCACACCAGCACCCGCGCGCCGCTCAGCGCGCCGTCCTGAATCGCCCGCTGCGCCGCGGCCCGCTCCGCGAACAGCTCCAGCGACGCCCGCGACTCCCCCGGCAGCACCTCGAGCGCCGGGAACCGCATCGCCATCCCCGTCGCCGCGAACGCGTTGATCTCGTCCGTCGAGTCGTCCGCCTCGTCGAGGTGCGCGACGACCAGCACCAACGGGCGCTTCGTCGCCATCGCCACCGCGCCGGCCAACAGCGCCGTCGAGGACCCCGACGACCCCGTCGCCACCACCCGCCGACCCGCCGAAAGCGCATCGCACAGCGACCGGACCGCCGGGTCGGCCGCGAGCAATCTCAGAATGTCTTGGGTCGTGCGCATGCGCGAAACGCCCGGACGGCGCCGAGGCCGGCCGGGTGAACCGAAATCTGATCTGCCCGCAGTGTACGCCGCCCCCCGGACGCCGCTCCGGGCCTCAAGTTCGCGCATCAGTAAACCTCGCGCGCAACTGCGAACCCCCACGCAGGTGGCTCGGTGGACAACGCGGATTCTGTGCGGCAATTGGTCGGTCCACCGCTACGCTGCGCGCATGCTCGCGCGCGTCCAGTCCTTCATCCTCACCGGCATCGACGCCTCGCCCTGCGAAGTCGAGGTCGACGTCGGCCTCGAAGATCAGAACAAGGACATCATGGTCGGGCTCCCCGACGCCGCCGTGAAGGAGTCCGCCGAACGCGTCCGCAGCGCGATCCTTAACAGCGGCTACCACCACCCGCGCGGGCGCATCGTCGTCAACCTCGCGCCCGCCGAGATGCGCAAGGAAGGACCCGTCTACGACCTCCCCATCGCCGTCGGCATGCTCATGGCCGACGGCGCCATCCGGCCCCGCCAAACACGCGTCAGCGACGACCCCGAAGTCGATCGCGCCCTCGGCCTCGACCGCGTCGGGCTCGACCACCGCCACTACCTCTTCGCCGGCGAACTTGCGCTCGACGGGCGCCTCCGCCCCGTCCGCGGCGCCATCGCCATGGCCGCGCTCGCGCGCGAACGCAATCTCGACGGCGTCATCCTCCCCGCCGAGAACGCCGACGAAGCCGCCGTCGTGCAGGGCGTCGAAGCGATCGGCGCGCGCACCCTCGCCGAAGTCGTCGGCATCCTCAACGGCGCCATCGAGCCCAAGCCCCACCCACCGATCGACATCGCCGCGCTCATCGAGCACGCCCACGCCGAGCTCGACTTCTCCGAAATCCGAGGCCAGGAGGCCGTCAAGCGCGCCGTCACCATCGCCGCCGCGGGCCGGCACAACATGCTGATGATCGGCCCGCCCGGCAGCGGCAAGACCATGATCGCCAAGGCCCTCCCCGGCGTCATGCCCTCGCTCACGCCCGAAGAAGCGATCGAGATCACCCGCATCTACAGCGCCGCAGGCCACTCGGCGCCCCAGAACACGAACGGTCACACCAACGGCCACGCGCAGAAGGGCCTCGTCACCATCCGCCCCGTGCGCTCGCCGCACCACACCGCCAGCATGGCCGCGGTCATCGGCGGCGGACCCACGCCCATGCCCGGCGAAGTCTCCCTCGCGCACCGCGGCGTGCTCTTCCTCGACGAACTCCCCGAGTTTCCCCGCGCCGTCCTCGAAACGCTCCGCCAACCCCTCGAAGACCAGAACGTCACCATCTCCCGCGCCGCCGCCAAGGTCCGCTTCCCCGCGTCCTTCATGCTCGTCGCCGCGATGAACCCCACGCCCAAAGGCACGATGCCAACCGCCGACGACCTCTTCGCCAAGCGCGAGATGGAGCGCTACCTCTCCCGACTCTCCGGCCCCCTCATCGACCGCATCGACATCCACGTCGAAGCCCCAGCCGTCCCCTGGAAGGAACTCAGCGCACCCAACAGCGAACACCGCGGCACGAGCAGCGCCGAGATCCGCGAACGCGTCATGAACGCCGTTCACCGCCAGCGCGCCCGCCAGGGCCACACGCCCAATGCGCTCCTCAAGGGCAAGTCCCTCGACGCCGTCGCGTAGCTCCCCGAAGACGCTCGCACCATGCTCGGCCAGGCCATGGCCGAGATGGGCCTCAGCGCCCGCGCCTACGACAAAGTCCGCCGCGTCGCCCGCACCATCGCCGACCTCGAAGGCGACGACGCCGTCAATTCCGGCCACGTCGCCGAAGCGATCCAGTACCGCCTCCTGGATCGGCGCGTCTAGCCCCCCCTCTCCCGCGCAGCGAGTCCTCGAGCGCAGTGGGAGAGGGCAGGGTGAGGGCTCCTGCTTTGCCTGCCCGCTCTTCCTTTTTTCGCATTCTCCCCTCTCCTCCGCATCATCACACATCACCATGCTCCCCTACATCCGCCCGCACTCCATCGCCGAGCCTCCCGTCCCAGCGACGCCGCAGCGCCGCCTCCGCCGCGAGATGTCGCCGCCCGAAGTCATCCTGTGGAACGAGTTGCGCAACCGCCGCCTCGCAGGACTGAAGTTCCGCCGTCAGCATCCGCTCGGTCCATACTTCGCCGACTTCTATTGCCACGAGGCTCGCCTCGTGGTCGAGATCGACGGTGCTTCGCACCGTGATCGAGTCGCACACGACCGCCATCGCGACGCATGGATGCGCTCGCAAGGCCTGCAGATCCTTCGAATCCCCGCGTCCCACGTATCCAAGGACAAGCACGCTGTCCTCAGCACGATCCTCGACACAGCACGCGCCAACATCCCCCCTCTCCCGCGCAGCGATTCTTCGAGCGCAGTGGGAGAGGCCGGGTGAGGGCTCCTGCTTTGCCTACTCCCTTCTTCCCAACCTCGTCCCCCCTCTCCCGCGCAGCGAGTCCTCGAGCGCAGTGGGAGAGGGCAGGGTGAGGGCTCCTGCTTTGTCTTCTCCCTCCTTCCCGACCTCCCCCCGCTCCCGCGCAGCGAGTCCTCGAGCGCACCGTGAGAGCACCGAGTGAGGGCTCTTGTCCCGCCTGCTCCGTGCGCGCCTTCAATCCCCCATGCTCCCCCTCCGCCTCATCGTCGCGCTCCTCGCCGCGCCGCTCGCGATCGCGCAGCCCGCCACGCCCGAGCAGCCCTTGAAACCCAGCGACCCCTGGCTGCTCGCCACCGAGGCCAAGCTCCGCGCGAAAGAACGCGCCATGGACGCCGTCGCCACCGGCGATCCCGTCGCCGCGCTCGTCGCCGTCTCCGAAGCGCGCCTCCTCGACCCCGACGACGCCGACCTCAAGGCCGCGCGCGACCGCCTCGCCCCCACCGCCGTCCCCGCCGCGATCACCATGGCCGACGCGCTCCTCGCGACCGGCGACGCCGCCGAGGCCGTCGAACTCCTCGCCGACATCCGCGCCGCCACCAACGACGAGTCCCTTCTCGAACCCCTCGCCCTCGCGCGCGCCCGGCACCTCCTCCAGGAAGCCGCGTCGCACGAGGCCGCCGACCGGGCCGAAGCGTCCAAACGCATGATCCTCCTCGCCGCCAACATCAAGCCCGACGACCCCCAGGTCCGCGCCGCGCTCGAACGCCACGGCCTGGCGGCGCCCCCGTCGCGCCCCGCGGCCACTTCTTCCTCCTCCCAGGAACCTGCTCCCGCGCCGATCAGTTCGCAGTCCACGCGCCTCGCCAATCAATCCATCGAACTCGATCAACTCCAGCGCGAGAACGAGCGCATCGACCGCCGCATCGACGACCTCACCCTCATCATCACCCGCATGGAGCGCGACCTCACGCTCCCCGGCTCGCGCGGCGCCGCCGATCCCGCCGTCACCCAGCTCGACCGGCGCATCGACGACCTCCGCCGCGAGCTCGACCGCGCCCTCGCCGACCTCAACCGCCGGCTCCAGACCGTCGATCGCGACATCAGCTCGCTCCAGCGCGACATCGCGCGTCTGCGCTGACCGTTCACGGGCACTCCGTGTTGAACAAGCTGATCACCGCGTTCAGGTCCGCGAAGTTGATCACCCCGTTCCCATCCACATCGCTCGGACACGCCGCGCCGACCGTCAGCGCCGCCGGCCCGGCCGTCGCCGTCGCGCAGTCCGCGCCGAACGTCGTCCGCCACACATCGCACGTGTACACGCCCGCGTCCGAGGACATCGCCGACGGCACCGCCAAGCTCGGCCCCGTCGCTCCCGGCACGATCGCGCCGTCCTTCCGCCACTGATACGCATACGGCCCTGCGTCGCCCATCGTCATCGAGAGCACGACGGACTCGCCCGCGGCCGCGCTGCGCGACTCCGGATGCGCCGCGATCCACGGCGCCTGCGGCGTTCCGACAAAGTACGTCCAGGGCGACGCGCTCCCCAGCGCCGCGACCATTTCACCCGTCGCGCCGAAGTGCATCAGGTGGTGCGCGCTCGACGTTGGTCCGCCCGATTCCTCCGCCGACCGGCGGAGCCACGACGCGCCGTCCCATTCCCACCACTCGCGCGAGCTGCTCGGCGAGCTCGAGAGCGAGCCCCCGTGCATCACCACGACGCCCCGATTCGGATCGAACGCCATCGCATGACTCCATCGCGCCGCAGGCCACGATCCCGTCGGAGCGATCTGCAGCCAGTTCTCGCCATCCCACTCCCACAGATCGCCCAGCACGGTCGCGCTGGCGTCGGTCCCGCCGAACAGCACGGTGACCCCGCGCCTCGCGTCGAACGCCATCGCGTGCCCAATCCTCGGCGACGGCGACCCCGACGGCGCCAGCGTGACGACCGAGACGCCGTCGTGCTCCAGCGTCGTGTTCAGGAACACATTGCCCGACGTTCGGCCGCCGAACACCACGGTGCGCAACCGGACCGCGTCGAAGACCGCCGCCGCGTTGAATAGCGGCTGGGGAAGCGCGGCGCCCATCGACCAGCCGGCCCCGTCATACGTCCACATGTTCTGCGCGCCCACCAGCACGCATCGCGACGACGACTCGTCGAAGACCATCGCGGCACGCTGGTTGTTCGCGATCACCGGCAGCGCCGCCGGAGACTGCTGCGTCCACGCCTGGCCGTCGAACTCCCAATGCTGCGCCGGAACACTGCTGAAGATCGCCACCACCCGCTGACGACCGGCGTCGTACGTCGCCGCCGTCGCGCCGAAGATCGGCTGACCCGCGCCCTGTGACCAGCTCAGGCATGGATCCGTCGCCCACGCCCTGCCGCACGAGAGCCCGCACACCGCCACGACCGCAACCCGATTCCATCGAAGATCGCACATGACCGTGCTCCTGAACGATTCGGATCGGCCCGCGCCGCGGCGCCCACGAGGCCCACGTGCCCCGAGCCAACCTCCGAATCAATCCGTGGACGCCGCCCAGTCTCCATCATGCCCGGCGAAAACTCCCGCAACCGGCCGCAAACCGGCCCGCCATGCCCCTTCCGCACGGCCGACGAAAGCCGCGACGCCGGGGGCCCCGGCGTCGCGGCGCCGACCCACTCTGCTCACGGACACGTTGAGTTGTACCGACTGAGCACCTCGTTCAGGTCCGCGAAGTTCACCGCGCCGTTCCCGTCCACGTCCGCCGCGCACCCCGTGACCACCGTCAGCGCCGCGGGACCCGCGATCGTCTGCACACACGACGAGTCGAAGTCCAGCCGTCCGACGACGCAGTCGTACACCGCGGCGTCCGAAAGCTGCACATTCGTCAGCACCAGGTTCCCCCCGTGCGCGCCGGGGATACTCACGCCGTTCTTCCGCCACTGGAAGTGGTACGGCGCCCCGTCGCCGACAGCGACGGCGAACGTCGCCGTCTCGCCGATCGACGCCGTCTGCGAAGTGGGATGCTCGCTCACCCAAGGCGCCTGCGGCGTCGTCGCCGACCAGATGTACGGATGGACGCCCCACACCATCACGAGTTCACCGCGCGCATCGAAGGAAACGAGCTGATGACCTGCGGACAGCGGTCCGGCGGCCTCCTCCGACATCCTCCGGCGCCAGGATTCACCGTTCCACTCCCACCACTCTCGCGACATGCCCGAACCGTCGATGTCTCCGCCGTGCATGACCACCACGCCGCGCCGAGGGTCGAACGCCATCGCATGACGGATCCGTGGCGCCGGCCAGAGGCCCGCGCTCGGCACCTCAGTCCACGTGACGCCGTCGTACTCCCAGAGGTCGCCGAGCAGGGTGCTCGAATTCGAACCCCCGAACATCACCGTCACGCCGCGCCGTGCGTCGTAAGCCATCGCATGCCGTTGACGCGCCGGTGGGCTGACGGTCGGCGCGACCATCACCAGCTCCTCGCCGTCATACTCGAGCGTGGCGCTGAGCGGCAACGGGGCCGCGCCCCCGAACACCACGGCCTTTCCTCGAAGCCCGTCGAACGCCATCGCGGCGTTCGCGAGACCGGCGATCGGGGACGCCGGTCCCTCCACCCAGTCCTCGTTCTCATAAGTCCAGATCGCGTCGGCGCCCAACAGGATCGGCACGCCGCTGATCGTGTTCGTCGTCATCGCCGGCCGGGGCGAGGCCGTGAGATGGAGCCGCGGCGTCGTCTCCGGGAACTGCGGGGTGATCGCGACCCCGTCGTAGCTGAACTGCTCGAAGACGGAATTCGCAACGGTTCGGATCGCGATGATGCGCAGCGCGTTGCCGTCGTACGCCGCGGCGCCGTTGTTCGTGCTGTTGTATGGGAGCCCCTGGACCCATCCCACGCACGACGAAACGCCCGCCACCGACAACCCCGGCCAGGCGCCCACGCAGAGCGCCGCGATCCACCTTGCGCCGGTCGTCTTAATCATCGTGTTGCTGCCCACGGGATCATCTCCTTTGCTGCGGCCCCCGGGGTCGGGCGCCGGCGGTTGCCGACGCTCATGCCGACTCCGTCAAGGGCGCCCGTGCCGCCGAGCAGGCGCCACCTCTTCATCCGAAATCACCCCCGACCGACCATCACCGCGCGCGACCGAACCTGCGCCCTGCCCCTTGCCCCGACCGCCGCGCAACCCGACAATGAGGAGCCCTTCGCGCCCATCGCATTCGGAACACTCCATGACCGAGGCCTCTCGCAACCGAGTGACGATCGCGCTCGAGGCCCTTCGCGCCGGCGATCCCCACGCCGCCGCCGATCTCCTTCCCCTTGTCTATGAAGAGCTCCGCGCCCTCGCCCGCGCGCGACTCGCCAAGACGCCCCCCGGCAACACCCTCCAGCCCACCGCCCTCGTCCACGAGGCCTATCTCCGCCTCATCGGCGACGCCGATCCCGGCTGGGACTCCCGCGGCCACTTCTTCGCCTCCGCCGCCCGCGCCATGCGCGACATCCTCGTCGACCAGGCCCGCCGAAAGGCCGCCGTCAAGCACGGCGGCGACCGCAAGCGCGTCGACGCCGACGAGCACGCCATCGCCGATCGCGACACCCCCATCTTCGATCAGCCCGCCGAGGACATGCTCGCGCTCGACGAGGCGCTGCGCAAGCTCGAGCACGAAGACCCGCGCAAGGCGCAAGTCGTCATGCTCCGCTTCTTCGCCGGCCTCACCAACGCGCAGATCGCCGCCGCGCTCGCCGTCTCCGAGCCCACCATCGAGCGCGACTGGCGCTTCGCCCGCGCGTACCTCCAGGCCGAAATGAAAGAAACGCTTCCGGAGGCCTGATGAGCGCGACTCCACGAGAAATCGAGGCGATCTTCCACGAGGTCGCCGACCTGCCCGCCGGCGAACGCGCCGCCGCGCTCGATCGGCTTTGCAGCGGCGACCACTCCCTCCGCGCCCGCGTGGAGTCGCTGCTCGCCGCCGACGGCGCCGCGACCGTCGGCATCCTCAAGTCCTCGCCCCTCGACACCGCCTCCATCGCCGAGAAGCCCGGCGACGTGATCGATCGATACCGCCTCGTCGAACGCCTCGGCGAGGGCGGCTTCGGCGTCGTCTACCGCGCCGAGCAGCGCGAGCCCGTGCAGCGCGACGTCGCCCTCAAGATCATCAAGCTCGGCATGGACACCCGGCGCGTCGTCCACCGCTTCGAGGCGGAACGACAGACGCTCGCCATGCTCGATCACCCCGGCATCGCGCGCGTCATCGACGCGGGCTCCACCTCGACGGGTCGGCCCTACTTCGCCATGGACCTCGTCCGCGGCGCCCCGATCACCGAGTTCGCCGACGAGCGCAGACTCGACACCGAAGCTCGACTCCACCTCTTCCTCCAGGTCTGCGACGCCGTGCAGCACGCCCACCAGAAGGGCGTCATCCATCGCGACCTCAAGCCCTCCAACATTCTCGTGTCCGAGATCGACGGCGCGCCGTTGCCCCGCGTCATCGACTTCGGCATCGCCCGCGCCATCGATCACCGCCGGCTCGCCGACCACACGTTCACCGAGCAGGGCCAGATCATCGGCACGCCGGAGTACATGTCGCCCGAGCAGGCCGCGGGCGAGGACATCGACACCCGCGCCGACATCTACGCCCTCGGCGTCATCCTCTACGAACTCCTCACCGGCGGCCTCCCGTGCGACTCCGCCAGTCTCCGCTCCGGCGAACTCGCGAAGATCCGCCAGCTCATCCTGACGCACCAGCCGCCCAAGCCCAGCACCCGCGCCGTCTCCGCGTCCGACACCGCCGCCGCGCAGGCGCGACACGCCGACGACCAGCGCGCCCTCGCGCGCCGGCTCCGTGGCGATCTCGACTGGATCACGATGAAGGCGCTCGAGAAGAACCGCCTCCGTCGCTACGACTCCGCCTCCGAACTCGCCGCCGACATCCGCAGGCACCTCCGGCGCGAACCCGTCCTCGCCGGCCCGCCGAGCCGCGTCTATCGAGCGCAGCGCTTCATCGCCCGCAACCGTCTTCCCGTCGCCGCGGCGTCCGTCGTCGCCCTCGCGCTCATCGCCGGCGCCGTCGCCTCGACCGTCGGCTTCGTCCGCGCCACCCGCGCCGAGGCCGACGCCCGCGACGACGCCGCACGCGCCCTCGCGGCAGAGGTCGAGGCGCGCACGCAGACCGCCCGCGCCGTCGCCGTGCGGGACTTCCTCGCGGAGATGCTCCGCTCCGCCGACCCCGCCAACGCGCTCGGCCGCGAATTCACCGTGCGCGAGATCCTCGATCAGGCGTCCAGCCGCATCGACGATCAACTCGCCGCCAACCCCGTCGTCGCCGCCGACATCCACGCCGTCATCGCCGACACCTACCGGTCCCTCGACCTTTTCGAGAAGGCGACGCCCCACGTCGAGTCCGCCGTCGACCTTCGCCGAAACGCGCTCGGCGCGGATCATCCCGACACACTCGATGCGATCCACGACCGCGGCGCCCTCCTCGAAGACCTCGGCCGCTTCGAAGAAGCCGAAACCGTCCTGCGCGACGCGCTCGAACACCGCGCCCGCGTCCACGGCGCGCACAGCCACGAGGCGTCCGAAACCATGTCGCGCCTCGCGAACGTCCTCATGCGCCGCGGCCGCACCGACGACGCCATCCTCCTGCTCGAGGATTCCCTCGCCATCCGGCGCGAGCTCCTCGATCCGCCGCACGCATCGATCGCCGGCGCTCTGGACGCGCTCGGACGCGCCTACGACGCCCGAGCGCGGGACGTCGAGGCCGAACCCCTCTTCCGCGAGGCCCTTGAGATGCGCGCCGCCACACACGGCGAGCACCACCCCTTCACCGCGTCCACCGCGAACAACCTCGCCTCGGTCCTCCACGACATGCGACGTTTCGAGGAGGCCGAGGCCCTCTATCGGCGCGCCATCGAGATTCAGCGCGCCGTGTACAAGGGTGACCACACGTCGATCGCACGCACGCTGAACAACCTCGCGTCGCTCCTTCAGGATCAAGGCGACTACGACGCCGCCGAACCCCTGTTCCTCGAATCTCTGGACATGCGCCGGCGCCTCTACCCGCCGGACCACGCCGTGGTGGTGAACGCCGTCAACAACCTGGCGGTGATCCGATTCCTGAAAAAGGACTACGAGGGCGCCGAGGCCATCTTCCGCGAAGTCGCCGACATGCGCCAGCGCTCGTTCGGCGCCGATCACCCCGAGTACGGGCGAGCGCTCTCGAGCCTCGCCGCGACCCTCAACCAACTGAACCGATACGAAGAAGCGCTCCCGTTGCTCGATCAGGCGCTCGCCATCCTGGAAGCGTCGATCGGATCGTCGCACCCCGCGCTCTCGCCCGTGCTGCACAACTGCGGCGAAGTCCGCCTCCGCCTCGATCGACAGGCCGAAGCCGTGTCGTTCTTCCGCCGCGCGATCGACCTGCACATCGCCTCGCCCGCCGGCGCCGGCTCGCCCAACGCGCTCCAGACCTGGTTCGCGCTCGCCGACTGCCACGCGTTCCTCGGCGACGACGACGACGCACGAGCCGTCCTCGCCGAGGCGACCCCGCTCATGCTCGCCTACTCCGGCAAGGCGGGCATTGCACACCGCTCCATCGCGAACACCGCCGATCTCGCGGCGAGGCTCGGCGACGAAGAAACCGCCGACGCATTGCGCCGGCGGCTCGAAGAACTCAACGCGACCGAGGTCGCCCCCGCCCGGTGATCAGTCGCACGAACTGTTGTAGGAATTGAGCACCGCGTTCAAGTCGGCGAAGTTCACGCTGCCGTCTCCGGTGACGTCCGCCGGGCAGTTCGGCGCCAGAGAGAGCAAGGCCGGTCCCGCGACCACCTCGACGCAACCATCCGCCTGATCCGCCAGCCCGACGATGCAGTCGTACACCCCCGCGTCCTGCTCCCCGACGCTCAGGTGCAGGTACGCCTGGAACGTCGCGCCCGGCACGATCTCACCGTTCTTCCGCCACTGGTAGCTCAGGGCGCGGCTGTCGTTCGAAACGACGCTCAGCACCGCCGGCTGCCCCGACTGCACCGTCAGCGACGACGGGCCCGTGACCGCCGGCAGCGCCGGCGCCGCGAGCGACGCCGTCATCCCCGAAGTCGCGGCGATCGTCTGCCCCGTGGGCTCGAAGAAGGCCAGAACATCCTGGAAGACCACCTGCGTGTCGCCGTTCGCGACGACGCGATGCCGCCAGCCGTCTCCGTCGAACTCCCAGAAGTCCGGCCCGACCCCGTTGCCGCGAAAACCGCCGTACAGAATCGCTTTGCCGCGTCGCCGGTCGAACGTCATGCCCGCCGCGTAACGCGCATCCGGCCAGGGGCTGTCGAACGCCACCTGCGTCCAGTTCACACCGTCGTACTCCCAGAGGTCGTTGAGCGCGACGCTCCCGGCCTGCCCGCCGAACATGACGACGCGCTGACGAACGGGGTCGTACGTCATCGAGTGCAGCCGACGCGCCGGCGGCTGGTTGGCAGGGAAGCGTTCGACCAGCGTAGCCCCGTTCCACTCCCATGTGGAGTTGGTCTGACCACCGAACGTGTCGCCGCCGAAGATGACGACGACGTTCCTCGCCTCGTCGAACGCCGCGGCCAGCCCGAACAAGCCGATGCTCGACGTCTGCTCCGACACGCGCTGAAGCCAATCCACGCCGTTGAATGTCCAGAGCTTGCTGCCGATGCAGTACACCGTCTCCCCGCGCCGCCGATCGAACACCAGCGCCCCCACGCCCGTTGGTGACGACGCCTGCGGCGCCGTCGTCGGGTGGACCTGCGTCCAGCCTCCGCCGTTGAACGTCCACGTCACGACTTTGCCCGACACGCCCTGCACGTCCACACCGATGATCATGGCGCGATGCGAGTCGTAGACGCCGACCATCGTCGATGCGAGCGGCGGAGGCGTGTTCATATCCACGCGAGAAATGCAGTTCTGCCCCACGGCCGCGCCGCCCGCCGCGAGTGACGCGGCGAGAACCCCGACCAACGATGTGCGCTTCGTCAACATGATCCAGTCTCCTGATCGCAGTCCAGATTGAGTCCCGGCGGACGCCACAAGCCGCCCGCAGACGCCAATCCGAAATGGCGTCCCGCCGCCCATCACCGGCGCCGAGGAATGAGCCGCCGCTCACGCCACCCGCCTGAATCGAGCGGGTATCCTCATTCCATGGACACCCACGCCGAACCCACCGCCGTCGTGCCCCAGGACAGCTCGCTTCACCCCGCCATCAACCGGCGCGAAGCGCTCACCGCGCTCTCCGCGCTCGGCCTCGGCGCCCTCGCGTCCTCCGCGCTCGCGCAGGCGCCGCAGCAGGGCGGCATGGCCGCCGGCGGCCGCGGCCACCTCACGCCCGAGATGCTCGGCTGGGACCCCGCCGCGAAGCAGTACGTCCTTCCAAAACTCAAGTACCCCTACGACGCGCTCGAGCCGCACATCGACGCGCAGACGATGGAGATCCATCACTCCAAGCACCACCAGGGCTACGTCAACGGCCTGAACAAGGCGATGGCCGAACTCGACAAGATCCGGCGCGGCGAGGGCGACAAGTCGCTGATCAAGCACTGGTCGCGCGAGGTCGCGTTCAACGGCGGCGGGCACGTGAACCACTCGCTCTTCTGGCTCTGCATGGCGCCGGAGGGCTGGGGCGGCAAGAACCCGTCGCTCGATCTGGCCTCGCACATCAGCCGCGACTTCGGATCGTTCGAGGCGTTCATCGAGCACTTCGCCGCCGCCGCGGGCGCGGTCGAGGGCTCGGGCTGGGCGTGGCTGATGTACGACTTCGTGAGCGGCCGCCTGATCATCACGCAGATGGAGAAGCAGCAGAACCTCTCCATGACCGGCGCCGCGCCGCTGCTCGGCATCGACGTCTGGGAGCACGCGTACTACCTCAAGTACCAGAACAAGCGCGCGGACTATGTCAAGGCATGGTTCAACGTCGTGAACTGGGCGATGGTGGACGAACTCTTCGCGCTGGCGCGGGGGCTCTAGTCGCGAAGCGCGTCCGCATTCCGCTTCATCATCTCCAGCGTCGCCCGCTTCATCGATGAGCCCTTGAGCGCCCGCGCGCGGTCGTCGGGGGTCCAGCGGGAGACTTCGTCGAGGTTCAGCGCGACGAAGCGCGGGCTGTACTCGTCGCGAGGCGCGTCGTCGCGGAGCGTCGGTCTTGCCGAGTTGTGCGGGCAGACTTCCTGGCAGATGTCGCAGCCGAAGAGCCAGCCGTGCAACTGGTTCGCGAGATCGGTCGGCAGGTCGCCGCGCTTCTCGATGGTCAGATAGGAAATGCAGCGGCTCGCGTCGACGCTGTAGGGGGTGATGGCGTCGGTCGGGCAGGCGTCGACGCAGCGGGTGCAGGCGCCGCAGTGGTCGGTGACCGGCTGTTGCGCTCCCGGGGGCGCGGCGTCGAGTGTGGTCACCACGGCGCCGAGCAGGAAGTAGGAGCCGAGTCGGGGGTGGATGAGCAGCGTGTGCTTGCCGATCCAGCCGAGCCCGGCGCGTGCGGCGTGCTCGCGCTCCATCAGCGGCGCGGTGTCCACGCAGGCGCGGAACTCGGCGCCGGGATGCTCCTCGCGCCAGCGGTCACAGAGCGCGTGCAGTCGGCGCTTGATGACCTCGTGATAGTCCTCGCCGCGCGCGTATCGCGCGACCTTGCCGAAGCCCGGCGTTGTCGGCTCGGCGCCGGCGCCCTCGCCGCGCGCGGCGTAGAGGTCCGCGACCATGACGATCGATCGCGCGCCCGGGAGCAGTTCGCGCGGGTCGAGGCGCGTCGCGACGTTCTCGGCCAGCCAGCGCATCTCGCCGTGCCTGCCGTCATCAAGCCAGCGTCGGAAGAACGCCTCGTGCGCAGAGGGCTCGGCGCGGCAGACGCCGGCGAGCGCGAAGCCGGCGGCGCGGCAGTCGCGCACGAGCGCTTCGCCCTTCTGTTCTGGAGTCGGCTCGGTCACGGAAGACGCGCGCGGGCGCTCTAGCGAGCGCCGGCGGTCGCTGGGGCGCCGTTCATCATCGAGTACAGCGCGCGGGAGGCGCGGGCCAGGACCTCGTCCGCGGGCGCGAGCTCCGGCAGCCAGGCGCGGTCCCACTCGTACACGAGCCAGTTCGCCGGCGAGCGGCCGATGGCCTCGACGAAGAGCGCGACGGGAAGCTCACCCTCGCCGAGCGCGCAGGGATGGCCGCCGGCGAGGTCCTTGACGCGGGCCGCGGCGAGGCGGGCGCCGAGAGCGCGGACGCCGTCGGCCGGCGCTTCGCCGGCGTACGCGGCGGGGGCGATCGAGTAGCACGCGGCGAGGTCGCGCGAGTCCACGGCGTCGAGCACCTCCGCGACGTCCGCGCCGCGCGGGAGCGAGCCGCCATTCTCAAGCAGCAGGCGCACGCCGGTGTGGTGCGCGGCGTCGGCGGCGTACTTCAGTCGCTCGATCATGCGGCGCTTCGCGAGGCGATTCGCGCGCTTCTTCTCGGGCAACTCGTGCCCGAAGATGCGGACGGTCGGGGCGCCGCAGGCGACGGCGAGGTCGATGAACGGCTTGGTGTCCTTGACGGCGCGGTCCTCGGAGGTGATGGCGTGCCAGAGGACGGGCGGGAAGACGGTCTGGTCGTAGCGGAGGCCGGTGGAGAGGCCGGCGCACTCGAGGCCGCGGTCTTCGAACATGCGGCGGAGCTTGGCGCCGTCGGTGAGTCCGGGCTCGCAGGCGAACTCGGCGCCGCCGTAGCCGTCCGAGCGGAACTCGACGCCCTCGAAGCCGTGATCGACGGCGGCGTCGAGGGCGCGCGCGATGGTCCAGTCGGGGCAGGCCACGGTGCTGAATGCGAGTCGCGCCATCGTCGGTTCGTCGCCTCGTAGGGTTCGGGGGCGGAGCGGCCGGGTCATCGGCCGGGGTTCGAGCCGCCAAGCATACCCGCGCGAGGCCCGCGCGCCCTACGACCGGCTCGCGCTCTCCCGCTCCCGCGAGGATCCCGCCTTGCCGTCGCCCTGGCCGTTGTCGCCCTTGCCCCGCGCCTGCGACTTGGGCTCGATGAACTCGGGGAGCCCCTCGTGCCAGAGCGTCTGCGTGGGGAAGGCGAACTCGATGTCGCTCTTGCGGAACTCCCGGACGAGTTGCAGATTGATCTTCTGCTGCGTGTCCATGTACGAGTTGTAGTCGGGCACCTTGACGAAGTAGACGGTCTCATACTCGAGCCACGAATTGGCGAAGCGGGCGAAGTGCGACCGGTCGTGGCGCGAGTTGCCCGCGGCCTCGACGGCGGTCTTGAGCATGTCGGGGATCTTCTCGAGCTTCTCGATCGGCGTGTCGTAGGTCACGCCGACGGTGAAGAGGATGCGCCGCTCCTGCATCCGCTTGAAGTTCTGGAGGCGGCTGCTGAGCAGGTCGGAGTTGGCGAAGACAAGCTGCTCGCCGGAGAGCGCGCGGATGCGCGTGGTCTTGAGGCCGACGCGCTCGACCGTGCCGGCGTACTTGTCGGTGACGACGAAGTCCCCCACTTCGAAGGGCTTGTCGAGAATGATCGTGAGCGAGCCGAAGAGGTCGCCGAGGACGTTCTGCACGGCGAGGGCGATGGCGATGCCGCCGATGCCGAGACTCGCGACCATGGCGGTCACGTCGATGCCCATGTTGTCGAGGGCGACGAGGGCGATGATCGAGTAGACGATGACGAGTCCGATGAACTTCAGGATGCCGACGCTGGTCTTGAGCGCATCGCGCCGGGCCTCGGTGTCCTCCTCGTCGTCGTGCTTGGCCAGGAGCCGCTCGAGCGCGAACTCGACGATCACGCCGGCGAGCATCGCCGCCTGGATCGAGAAGGCGATGACGAGGACGACGCGCAGGATGGAATAGACCTGCCCCGGGAGCGCCAGCAGCAGCGACGCGGCCCAGATTGCCACGGCGAACGCGAAGAAGCGGCGAACCTTCTTGAGGAGCGCGACGAAGACGTCGTCGAGCTTCGTGTCGGTGCGCTTCGACCACGCCTGCACGCGGTTGATGACGAGCAGGCGCCCCCACCAGACGATGAAGTAGACGGCGACCGCGAGGGCCGCGGCGGCGATCCAGATCGCGACGGGGTTGCCGACGACTTCCTGCGCGGCCCACGAGTCTTCGCCGAAGAGGCGGGCCGCGATCCGATTCACGGCGTCCACCGTTCCGTCGGCGGCCGGCTGCGTCGGCGCCGCCTGCGCTTCACCGTTGACGGCGTCGGCGACCTGCTCCACGGCCGAGGGCTGGGATTCGTCCTGCATCATGTTCGTTCGGTCTCCTGCGCGCGAACTTCGGGCGTTGTTCGGCCTTGGGGCAATGACGATCCCTAGGCGTGATTCCGTGTTGTGTCCAGTGCATTCAAGTCATGAACACAGAGATCACAGAGGTCGCAGAGGTGGAAGAGCAAGTGAAAAACAGGACGTTCTTGAGATGTAGCTGTCCTGCATCCGCACTCGGTGACCTCCGTGCCCTCTGTGCTCCAACTCCTAAGGCAGCGTCGCGAGGCGTTCGATGAGGTCGGGGTCGTCGGGGAGGAGGCCGCTCTTGGGAAGACGGCGCAGCGTTTCGCGCCAGTCGCCGGTCGTGTCGCGGTAGGCCTCGCGCAGGAGGGCTTCGGCGCGTTCGATCTGCCCGGCCTGCACGAGCGAAACGCCGGCCCAGAAGGCCATCTCGGCGTTGCCGGGCGAGAGCGCGCGGGCGGCGTTGTACTCGCGCACGGCGCCGTCCACATCGTTCTTCTCCATCGCGAAATCGCCGGCATTCATGCGCTCATAAGCGCGGTGCAGACGGAGCAGGCGCTCCATCTCGGTGATGGGGTTCGCGTGGTCCTCGATGCGCAGATCGACGAGGCGGTCGGACCACGGTTGGTCGGTCGGCTGGGCACGGACGACGAGGAGCGCGGCGGACTGCTTGCCGCGGATGTCGCCGCCGGCGCCTTCGGCGGCGCGGAGCGCGGCGACGAGGCGTTCGGCGAGGGGTTGATCGGCGGTGGACTCGAACGCCGCGGCCATGGCCTCGGGCACGCCCTTGCGGCGCATGAGGTTGGCCTGGCAGGAATAGGTCGTCCCGTCGTCGAGCTTCTTGAGGACGTGCCCGGCTTCGGCGATGCAGCGCGTGCCGGTGTGCACGGCGACGCCGCCCTTCGCGTCCACCACGGCGACCTGGCGGACTTCGCGCGCGTCGTCGGCTTTCCAGAGCGTTTCGAGCGCATCGCCGGCGCGCTCGCCGCGGCGCATGAGGTCGAGGCCCTTCGGGCCGTAGGAGATGTCGACGAGGGATTGCGTGGCGACGGCGCCGACGCCGGCTTCGGCCCACGCGACGACGGGCCCGACGCTGAACCAGTGCGACTGCACGGCAACGCCCATCTCGCCGGTCTTCGCATCGCGGGCGACGATGGAGTAGGTCGCGACGGGACGAACGGTGTGATCGCCGGGCGCCGCGCCGATGGAGGTCGGCGCCGTTGAGCATGCGGCGAGCGCGAGGATGCACGCGAGTGCGACGATCGCGGTGAGCGTGTTCATGGGGTCAATCTACCGCGCGGAGGGGAGTGAACGCGAAGAGGGAGGCGGAAGAGAACGCAGAGTTCGCAGAGCGCGCAGAGGACGCGGAGAGATGTCGGGTGTTTTGAGCCGCGACCGGAAGGGAGCGGGTTGTTGGTTCGGGTGGCACACTGCGGCGGCTCTGAGCCGCGGTGTGCGGAATGGGCAGAGCATGTGTTTCGCCGTGCCACCGACCGCGGCTCTGAGCGGTCGGTGTCTTGGTTCGACGAGAGCCGCAACCGCCCAAAGCTGCGGTTGCGGGCACGAGGATGTTGCTACGGCGCGCGGATGGGGGCGCCGGCGCGGTTCAGGATCTCGGTGATTGGGGAGGGGCGAGGGGGGAGGAACGGCGCGGCGGGTGATTCGGGAGGCACGGCGCGAGTTGGGCTTGGGGCCCCGCGCTCGCGCTTGGGGCTCGGCAGAACGGGAGGAGAAGCAGGAGCACCGACCTCGGAAGCCGAGTTCGGTGGCACGGCGGTGCGGCGATCTCGTTCGCGCTGGCGTTGGCGTCTTTGATGCGTCCCGGAGGGATGCGCGAATCAAGCCGGGGGCGCTGGCCGCGGAGCGGACGAGCCCCCGGTGAGCGTCGCACAGATCACGCCGCCCCGGTGAGGGGCGGGCGAAGACACCGACCGCTCAAAGCTGCGGTCGGTGGCACGACACAGCACCCGCTCCCTTCCGGTCGCGGCTCGAACACATCGCATCTCTCCGCGTTCTCTGCGCGCTCTGCGAACTCTGCGTTCACTCCCGTCCGAAGTGCTTGCGCATCACCGGCGCCAGGTTCTCCAGCACCTTGCGCAGCACCTCCACCGGCAGGCCGATCGCGTCCACGTCGGCGACCGCGCCATCGGGGTAGTGCTCGAGCAGCGGCTGCGTCTCGCGCCGGTAGACCTCGAGCCGCTTGCGGATGACCTCGTCCTTCGCGTCGTCGGATCGGCCTTCCTTGATCGCCCGCTTGCGCAGGCGCTCCACCACCTCGACCTCGTCGTGGCAGTTCAGGTGAATGACCTGCAGCACCCGGATATGGCGGTCCAGCATCTCGGCCTGCTTGACGTTGCGCGGGATGCCGTCGAGCAGGAGCAGGTCCGTCGCGGGCTTGAACTTCTCCGCGTCGACCAGCCGGTCCACGTGCTGCTTCCAGACGCGGATCGTCAACTCGTCGGGAACCAGCTCGCCCTTGGAGGAGATCTCGTGGAACGTGCGCCCGACCTCGGAGTTGCGGTCGAGATTGCGGAACATGTCGCCGCTGGAGAGGTGGAAGATGCCCGGGATCGCGCCGAGCGCCTTGCCCTGCGTGCCCTTCCCCGCGCCCGGAGCGCCGAGAAGGACGACCGATCTCCATCGACTGGTGTCGCTCATCCGAATCTGTTCCTCGCTCTCGCCGACGCGCGCTGCGCAGCCCGTCGTGGGCCGCTCCCTGATATCGGCAGGCCGCAAGGGTAACGCCCGTCCGCGGCCCTTTCCATGCGCTGAAATCCGGGGGCGCCCGGCCCTCCATCGAGGTATTCTCCGGACCATGCGCGGATTGACGCATCGATGGCTGCCGCCCGCTTGCTCGGGACGGGCCGGGAACGCGGCAGGGACGCCGACCATCGCAGGACTCAGCCCGCTCGCGGCCCGAGTCCTCGCGGCACGGAACATCGGCGCCCCCGACGCTTCCGGATCCCCCGGCGATCCCGCGCGCTTCCTCGAGCCCAAGCTCACCGATCTGCACGATCCCTCGCTCCTCCCCGGCGTCGATCGCGCCGCCGAGCGCATCCTCCGCGCCGCGCGCGACGGCGAGCCCATCGCCATCTACGGCGACTACGACGTCGACGGCGTCTGCGCCGCGGCGATCCTCTTCCACATCCTCCGCGCCGTCGCGCCCCAGGCGCGCGTCGGCACCTACGTCCCCCACCGCATCGACGAGGGGTACGGCCTGAACGCCGACGCGCTGCGGACGCTCGCCGCGGACGGCGCGCGGCTGATCGTCTCCGTGGACTGCGGCGTGACGGCCTTCGAGCCCGCGCTCGCCGCGAGGGACGCCGGCGCCGACCTCATCATCACCGACCACCACAACCTCCCCGCCGAGGGCGCGGGACTTCCCGACGCGCACACGATCGTGCACCCGCGCCTGCCGGGCGGCGCGTACCCGTTCGGCGAACTCTGCGGCGCCGGCGTGGCCTTCAAGCTCGCGTGGCGCATCGCCACCATGGCCGCGGAAACCGATCGTGTGCCCGACGCGATGCGCCGCCTGCTGCTGGACCTGCTCGCGCTGGCGTCGCTCGGCACGATCGCGGACGTGGTGCCGCTGCTGGATGAGAACCGCGTGATCGCGCGGTTCGGGCTGGGGCGGCTGCGTTCGACGGAGCTGGTCGGGCTCAACGCGCTGATCGAGTCGGCGGGGCTCGCGGACGAGCGGATCGACGCGGAGCACGTGGGATTCGTGCTCGGGCCGCGGCTGAACGCGTGCGGACGCATGGGGCACGCGCGCGACGCGGTCGAGATGCTGACGGTCGCGGAGTACGACCGAGCGCTCACGATCGGGCGGGAGCTGAACAAGCTGAACGATCAACGACGCGCGACGGAGCGCGCCATCGCGGCGCAGGCGATCGAGCTGGCCGAGCAGTCCGGCATGACGGGCGAGGATCGGCGGGCGATCGTGCTCGCGGCCGAGGGCTGGAGCCCCGGCGTCATCGGCATCGTCTGCTCACGCCTCGTCGAGAAGTATCACCGGCCGACGCTGCTGCTCCAGCGCGACAACGGCGTGTGCCAGGGATCCGGAAGAAGCATCGACGGGTTCAGTCTGCACGCGGCGCTGGAATCCTGCGCAGACATGCTCGACCGCTTCGGCGGGCACGACATGGCGGCGGGTCTGGCGGTGCAGACGGAGCGGTTCGCCGCGTTCGCGGACCGGTTCATCGCGATCGCCAACGAGAAGCTCGGCGCAGCGGAGCTGACGCCGACGCTGCGCATCGACTGCGACGCCACGCTCGACGAACTGGATCCGGATTCGGTGCGTCAGCTCGATCGCATCGGGCCGTTCGGGCGGAGCAATCCCACGCCGAGCGTGCTGGTGCGCTCCGTGCGCCTCGCCGGCGCCGAGCCACTGGGCGCGCACGGCAAGCACCTGGCGCTGCGCGTGCAGGCGGAGCGGCGCGCGATGCGCGTGGTCGCGTGGAACTGGGGCGATCGGCGCAGCGCGATGCGCATCGGCGAGGAGGTCGAGATGGTGGTGGAGCCGAAGCTCTCCACGTGGGCGACCCGGCGCGGCGGGAGCCCGACGGTGGAGCCCGTGTTGGCCGACCTGCGCTTCGTGCGCGGTTAGGGCGACATGACGCTGCTGATCGAGAAGATCGGCAGGAGCAGCGCGATCGCGACGCCGCCAATGAGGCCGCCCATGACCGTGATCATGAGGGGCTCCATGAGCTGCGACGCGGTCTTGACCGCCTCGTCGAGGTCCTGCTCGGCCACTTCCGCGACGCGGTCGAGCGTCTCGGGGAGCTTGCCGGTGCGCTCGCCGGCGCTGATCATGGACGCGACCGGCGGGGGGATCAGGCGCGAGTTCACCGCGACCTCGCCCATCGTCAGGCCGCTGGTGACGGAGTGGATCATCCGGTCCCAGAGGTCCTCCCACTGCGCGTTGGTCGTCACGCCCTTGACGATGCGGAGGGCATCGAGGACCGAGACGCCCGCGGCGAGCAGCGTGGCGAGCGTGCGCGTGGCGCGGGTGAGGTAGTACTGCGAGAGCATCGGGCCCATGATGGGCGTGCGCAGGCGCACGCCGTCGAGGAACCGCCGGCCCTGCTTGGTCGATCGGGCCATGATGAGCGCACTGGCGATGAGCGCGCCGAAGCCGATGATCGTCGGCCAATGGATCAGGAGCACGTCGCTGACGCCCATGACGATGCGCGTGGGCATCGGCAGCGCCGAGCCGCGCGACTCGTAGATCCGCGCGAAGCGCGGCAGCACCCAGACCACGAGGAACATGGTCACCGTCAGGGCCATGAGGACCATGACCAGCGGGTACACCATGGCGCCGACGATCTGCCGCTTGGTGCGCCGTTCCTTGCCGAGGTACTCGGAGATCCGCGCGAGCATCATGCCCATGGTGCCGGACGCTTCGGCGGCGCGCATGAGGCTGACCATCAGCGAGGGGAAGACGGTCGGGAACGAGGCCATGGCGCTCGAGAGGTTGGAGCCGGCGAGCACGGACTCGTGCACGACGGACATGACGCGGCGGAGCGGGCCAGAGCGCGAGTGCTCGACGAACGAACGCATCGCCTCGCCGAGGGGCACGCCGGTCTCGAGCATGACGGCGAGCTGGCCGCTGAAGGCGATGACCTCTTCGCGCTTGACCGATCGCGCCGCGTGTTTGAGGAGCATGCGCTCGCGGTCCACTTGCACGGCGCCTTCTTCGAGCTCGACGACCAGCTTGCGCTCGGCGCGGAGCTTCTCGAGCGCTTCCTCGCGCGTGTCGGCGTCCAGCGTGCCCGTGAGCGCCTGGCCCTTCTCGTCTCGTGCCTTGAAGGTGAAGCGCGGCATGGGTTACGCGGCCTCCGCGAGCGGGATCGTGGTCGAGGCGCCGAGCGTCAGAACGCGGGCGACTTCTTCGAGCGTGGTCTGCCCGCTGAGCGCCTTGTCGATGCCGTCGTCGCGCATGGTCCGGAAGCCGTTGGCGCGGGCGATCGACTGCAGCTCCTGCAGCGTGGCGTTGTGGCTGATCGCTTCGAGCGACGCGTCGTCGGGGATGAAGAGCTCGAAGACGCCGATTCGTCCGCTGTAGCCGCGCCCGCGGCAGCGGGAGCAGCCGGCGCCGCGGAAGAGTTCGCGGCACTCGTCGGCGCGGGCGCCGATCGAGGCGATGGTGGCGGCGTCGGGGGTGTAGGCCTCTTTGCAGTGCGGGCAGATCTTGCGGGCGAGGCGCTGGGCGAGCACGCCGCGGAGGATCGCGGCGACGAGGTAGGGCTCGATGCCCATGTTGATGAGGCGTGTGGGCGCGGAGACGGCGTCGTTGGTGTGCAGGGTGCTGAGGAGCAGGTGCCCGGTGAGCGCGGCCTGGGTGGCGATGAGCGCGGTCTCGGCGTCGCGGATCTCGCCGACCATGAGGATGTCGGGGTCCTGACGGAGGAGCGCGCGGAGCGCGTTCGGGAAGCCGAAGCCGGCCTTCTCGTTGATCTGGAACTGGTTGATGCCGGGGACGTTGGCCTCGACGGGGTTCTCGACGGTGGAGATGTTGAGCTCGTCGGTGCCCAGTTCGCCGAGGACGCTGTAGAGCGTGGTGGACTTGCCGGCGCCGGTCGGGCCGGTGACGAGGACGACGCCGTGGGGCGAGGCGATGACGTCGCGCCAACGCGAGAGCATGTCCGGCGTGAGGCCGAGCTTCTCGAGCGCGACGATGGTGTTGCGGTTGTCGATGATGCGGACGACGACCTTCTCGCCGAACTTGCCGGGCATCGTCGAGACGCGCATGTCGATCGGGCGGCCGTCCATCATCACGTGGATGTCGCCGTCCTGAGGAAGGCGACGCTCGGAGATGTCCATGCCGGACATGATCTTGATGCGGGAGACGACGGCGGGGTGCATCTGGTGCGGCGGGCTGAGCTTGGTCATGAGCCGGCCGTCCACGCGGTAGCGGACGCGGCACATGTGGTCGTCGCGCTCGATGTGGATGTCGGACGCGCGCTCCTGCACGGCGTGGTAGATGACGTAGTTGACGAGCTTGATGACCGGCGACTGGCCGGCGATCTCCTCGGGGTTGTTGAGGTCGGTGACCTGCTTCTCGACGACGCTGAAGGTCGCCGAGTCCATGTCGTCGTAGATCTCGTCGATCACGAAGACGTTGGCGCTGGGCAGGTGGGCCTGGAGGGTGGCGCGGATGTCGCGCGAGGTGCAGGCGACGAGCTGGACCTGGTGGCCGCTGATCCGCTCGATCTCCTCGACGATGAAGAGGTTGGCCGGCTCGCTGACGGCGACGGTCAGGACGTTGTCCACGAGGAACAGCGGGAGCACGCAATGGCTCTCGATGAACTCGCGGGGGAGCATGCCGGTGACGCGCGGATCGGCGATGCGCGGCGTGAGCTTGGCGTAGGGGATGGAGTAGGCGGAGGCGAGGGCCTCGACGACCTGCTCTTCGCTGACGAAGGCGAGACTGACGAGGACTTCGCCGAGGAGGCGCTTGCGCCCGCCGCGTTCCTGCTCTTCGAGCGCGTCGCGCAGCTGGGCCTCGGTGAGGAGTCCCTTGTCGACGAGGAGCTGGCCGAGCTGGACGCGGATGGCGCCCTGGTTCGCGGAGCGCGAGCCGGGCGTGGGCGCGGGCTGCATGACCTTCGACGCGGCGGACGGCCCGGGCGAGAGCGGCGGAGGCGTGGGGAGGTCGGTCATCGCAGACTCCTCACGGCGGCCTCGAGGGAGTCGTGCGTTTCGAAGGTGCGGTCGAGCCGGGTGATCTCGAGGATCTTCGCGACGGTCGCGTCGACCTTGACGAGGCGGACCTGGCCGCGGCGTTCGGCGGTCTGATCGACGGCGCGCAGCCAGGATTCGAGGCCGGCGGAATCGACGAACTCGAGATGTTCGCAGTCGAGGACGACGTCCTTGACCTGGGTGGCGAGGCGCTCGGCGACGGTTCGCGTGAAGCGATCGACGTCGTCGGCGGTGTACTCGCCGGAGAGGGTCAGGACGCTGACGGTGCCGTAGTCCTGGTGGCTGATCTTCATGCCGCCTGGCCCCCCATCGACGAGCGTTCGTTCTCGACGTGGCGGGAGACCATCTCGTCGTAGGCGGTGAAGTCGAGCTCGACGAAGAGCTTGGCGAGGTCGGGGTCGAACTGGGTCCCGCCGCACTTGGCGACCTCGGCGAGCACCGTCTGGCGCGGCATGGCCGGGCGGTAGGTGCGCGTGGAGCTCATGGCGTCGAAGGAGTCGGCGAGGGCGATGAGGCGCGCGACGAGGGGGATCTGTTCGCCGGCGAGTCGGTGCGGGTAGCCGCGGCCGTCGAAGCGCTCGTGGTGATGGAGCACGCCGGGGAGGACGTCCGCAAGCTGGGGGATGTCCTTGAGGATGTTGTGGCCGATCTCCGGGTGGAGCTTGATAAGTCCGAACTCGTCGTCGGTGAGTCGCCCGGCCTTGCGCAGCACTTCCTCGGGCACGCCGATCTTGCCGACGTCGTGGACGAGGCCGGCGATGTGCGTGCGTTCGACGGCTTCCGGCGAGAGGCCCGCGGCCTCGGCGAGCATGCGGGTCAGGTGCGCCACGCGCTCCGAGTGACCGCGGGTGTAGCGGTCCTTGGCGTCGATGGCGGCGGTGAGCGCCTTCAAGGTGCCGAGGAACATCGACTGCTGCTCGTCGTAGAGCGCGGCGTTGTCGAGGAGAATGCCGGTGAAGGTCGCGGCGGCGCCGACGAGCTTGATGTCCATGCTCGTGACCTGCGCATCGGCGCCGGTCTTCTCGCCGGCGACGATGACGCCGAGGAGGCGTCCGTCGCGGGTGATCGGGTGGGCGAGTGCGGCGCGGGGCTCGTCGAGGTCGGTGATGGACTGGACGCTGGGCTGATCGAAGTCGATGCGGACGAGCGATTCGCGCACGATGCGCTCGACGCGTCGGACCTCGTTCTGCGTCACGCCGGTGACGATGACGCGTCCGGCGCCGGAGGCCGAGCGGAGCCCGCCGCGGAGCAGGAGCGCGCCGATCCAGCGGTAGCCGATGGTGGCGTGGAGTTCGTCGCAGACCAGGCGCAGGAAGCGCTCGGGCTGGTTGAGTTCGTTCATGGAGGCGCCGAGCTTGTAGAGGAGACTGATCTCCTCGAACGAGTCGGCGAGCTGTCGGCTGAAGCCGTCCACTTCGGCGCTGGAGAGGTTGAGCGCGCTGCAGTCTTCGTGCATCCAGCCCATGGCGCGGGCGACGACGCGGATCGATCGCTCGTCGTGGTGGGCGATCGTCGCCAGGGCGGCGCGGGTCGCGAGCGCATCGATCGCGGCGGACTGGCAGCCGGCCTGGAACTCCTCGGTGTCGAAGAACGGTCGCGAGAGTGCGAGGCCGACGATGTAGCCCATGCGCCGGCGGCGCTGCATGTCGGGGACGGGGAGCGCCCAGAAGCCCGGCGCGACCTGGCGGATGCCGGGCTCGTCCTCGGCGCCCCACTCTTCGGCGGTCGCGGCGAGCAGGCGCCGGCCGTAGACGGAGGAGACCCAGGCGCGAAGCGGCTCGCCGCCGGAGACGCCGGAGGTGATCTCGCCTCGGGCGTCGAGCACGACGGTGGGCAGCCCCAGCTCGGCGCATCGATCGCGGAGCACGCTCTGCGCGTTGGCGCGGATCAGGTTGGGAGAGCCCGGACTCACGCCGCTTCGGCCTCCGTGCCGGATTCGATGCCGAGGAGCTTGTGGACCTTGGCAAGGACTTCACGCGGGCTGAAGGGCTTGCTCATGACCTCGCGGATATTGGTCTTGGCGAGGTCGGACGACGCGAGGGCGTGACCGCGCGCGGTGACGAGGATGGCGGGGATGTGGGCGGTGGCCTCGTTCTGCTTGAGCTTCTCGCAGAGTTCGAGGCCGGTCATGTAGGGCATCTGGAGGTCGGTGACGATGATGTCCGGGATGTTGGCGCACGCGATCTCGTAGGCCTCTTCGCCGTCGCCGGCGGTGAGGACCTCGAAGCCGGCGTTCCGGAGCTTGAGCGTCACCACGTGCGTGATGTGCGCTTCGTCGTCCACAACCAGGGCGCGTCTCTGCGACATGTGCTCTCACTCCTCGGATCAGGCCGCGAGGCGGCCGCTGGCTTCGAAGGGGATGGTGAACCAGAACTTGCTGCCCATGCCGACGGTGCTCTGCACGCCGACCTGTCCACCGTGGACGGTTTCGACGATGTGCTTGACGAGGTTGAGTCCGAGGCCGGTGCCCTTGGCGACGCGCTTGTAGTTCTCGATGCGGTAGAACTTCTGGAACATGTGGGGGAGCGCGTCGGGCGGGATGCCCAGGCCGGTGTCGGAGACGGTGACGAGGACGGAGCGTGTGGCGTCGTCGTTCTCGATGGCGACGGTCACGCGTCCGCCGTCGGGCGTGTACTTCACGGCGTTGCTGACCAGGTTCAGGATGACCTGGTGCATCATGTCGCGGCAGGCCTGGCCGCTGTAGACCATGGGGCCGGACTTGAAGAGCAGGGTGATGTTCTTGAGGCGCGCCTGGGGCTGCATGACCTCGATGACCTCGCGGGCGACGGTCGCGAAGTCCACCTCGCCGCGCTCGACCGAGATGATGCCGGCCTCGATGCGGCTGATGTTGAGCATGTTGTCGATCAGGCGCCCGAGGCGATCGGCCTCGTTCTTGATGATCTGATAGAACTCGGTGCGGCTGGTCTCGTCCTTGGCTTCGCCGTCGACGAGCATCTCGACGTAGGCGTTGATGGAGGCGAGGGGCGTGCGCAGTTCGTGGGAGACCTGCGAGACGAAGTCGGACTTCATCTGGCTGATCTCCTTCTCGCGCGTGACGTCGCGGAGAATGGTGACGACGCCGCCGACCGCCTGGCCGCTGTGATCGGCCAGGCAGGCGAGGGTGATGTCGAAGGAGCGCGGCTGGCCGCCGCCGACGGCGCCCATGTCGTACTCGATGGTCTTGCGGCCCGCGAGCGATCCGGACTCACGCGTCTGGTGGATCATCCGGATGATGGTCTCGTCGCGCACGACCTGGGCGATCGGTCGGTGCGAGCTGGCCTGGCGATCGAAGCCGAGCAGCCCTGCCGCGGCCTCGTTGGCCATGGTGAGTTCGTCGAAGTTGTCGGAGACGAGCACGGCGTCGCGCAGGCTGTCGAGGGTGGACTCGATGCGCTGACGCTCGGACTCGCTGACGCGCCATCGGACCTCGAGCTCGCGCAGGCCGGCGCTGGCCTTGCGGGACTCGGCCTTCATGCGTTCGCGGAACTCGGCGATGGCGCCCATGAGCGGGCCGAGGAGACGGCGCGTGAGACGATCCGAGGGGCCGTCTTCGCCCTCGCCGTCGAGGAGCGAGCGGCGGAGGCGGTCGACGCCGCGGCCGACGACGAGCGAGATGGGCGTGGCGACGCCGAGCCCGGCGAACGCGCCGACGAAGGCGCCGATGGTCATGGAGCCGGCGGAGAGTTCACCCGCGGGCGCGCGGAGCGCGACGGCGGCGAGGAGACCGGCGACGGCGCCTCCCGCTCCCGCGCACACCAGCATGGCTTTCCCGATGGACACTCCGCTACTCCTTCGGGCCCGGCGGCCCGATGCGATCGATCGTTCAGCGCTCGGATTCCACGGCGGCGAGGACGGATGTTGCGTGCGGGTTGGTGGGGTCGAGGCGGAGCGCGCCGGCGAGCGTCTGGGCGGCGTCGTCGTCGCGTCCCATTTCGCGGAGGACGACGGCGGCGAGCGTGCGCGGGCCGGGGTCGTCCGGGAACTGGTGCATGGCTTCCTGTGCGGCGCGAAGCGCGCCGGGGAGGTCGCCGGTTTCGAGGCGATACGCCGCGAGCAGCATCCGCCCCTCCGGACGGTTGGGCTCGAGCGCGATGGCGCGGTTGGCGGCGATGCGCATGCGGTGCTGATCGCCGAGCTTGTAGGCGACCTGGCCGAGGGCGATCCACGCGGGCCCGTCCGCGGCGCCTTCCTGTCCCTGGGTAAGGCCCAGGAGGACGTTGCGCGCTTCGGACGGTCGGTCGAGCGCGATCAGGCATCGCGCGCGCAGGTGTTCGAGGTCGCGCCGGTCGACGGGCTTGGGCTTGCGGTCGTTGGTGGGGTCGCTGCGCACGCCGGCCGGCGCCGCGTTCCAGTCGCGGGAGAGCAGGCGCGCGAGGAGAAGCTCGGCCTCGCCGAATCGCTCGCAGGCGATGAGGGCGCGGGCGAGGTCTTCGGCGAGCGCGGCGTCGTCGGGCGCGAGCAGGCGCGCCTCGGCGAAGAGGTCCGCGGCCTTCGTAGGGTCGCTCCGCATCATCGCGAGATGACCGAGCGTCTGGCGGACGCCGGCGCTGTGCACGTAGTGGCTGCGGCTGGTTTCGAGAAGACGCTGGGCCTCGTCGAGGCGGCCCATCTCGATGAGCATCTCGGCGGTGGCGACGGCGTACTGAGCGTTGGACGGGTCGAGGGACGCGGCCTGCGCGAAGCACGCGAGACCACCCTCGTAGTCGCTGAATCGCTCGAGGAGGACGCCCTCGAAGTAGTGGGCGTCGACGAAGGAAGGGTCGATGGTGCGCGCGGTGCGCACGGATTCGAGAGCGTCTTCGAGCCGTCCCATCTCGAGCAGAATGCGGGCGCGGAGCGTGTGGCTCTTGGCGACCGAGTCGTTGAGACTGATCGACTTGTCGACGGTGCGCAGCGCCTTGTCGAGTTCGCCGGAGAGGTACTGCTGGTGCGCCATGTCCCATTCGGCGCCGGCCTTGAAGCCGGAGAGCCGCTGCTGGGCCATCGCGAGGCCTTCGGAGGTGTGGCGGCCGTGCCCGGAGTTGCAGCCGAACAGGGCGCCCGCGGCGATCAACGTGGCGATCGCGCCGAATCGGACCTTGGTCTGGAGTTGGCGTGGCGTCACGGCTGCTCCTCCTTCGGCTGGTCCGGAGCGTTGGCCAGAGCGCCGAAGTCCGGGATCCATTGGGAGAGTTCCGATGGTTCCGGCTGAGCGGGCAGGCCAAGGCCTCGTTCGTGGCCGTCGAGTACGACGAGTTCGGCCGGAAGATCTCGGTGGTCGACCCCGACCGGTCGCAGTGCAGCAAT
>JBGTSD010000024.1:0-34673 GCA_041940385.1 Phycisphaerales bacterium
GAGCGCGAGATCCGCGCCTTCATGCCCGAGGAGTACTGGGCCGTCACCGCGCGATTCGCGCTCGACGCGGCCCTCGCCAAGCGGCTCCTCAAGGACTGGCCGACGTTCCTCGAGACGCCGGTCGAGAAGAACGACAAGAAGGAAGCCCCGACGATCAGGGCGCAGAATGCCTGGCTCGCCGAGCAGGGCGCCATCAGCGCCGAGCTGGTCGAGTTCGCCGGCGAGACCTTCAGCCAGAAGCAGCAGCTCGAGAATCCCGCGAAGGACCCCGTCGCCACGATGCAGGCGATGATCGAGGCCGCGGGGCTCAAGAACGTGCGCGTTGAGACGCGCAAGGACCCCAAGGGCAAGGGTCCTGCGGCGACGATCCGGGAAATCTCGGGCGACGCCGATCCGTCGGTCCCCTTCAAGGTCGACTCGATCGAGACGAAGCGCACGAGCAACCGCCCGAGCGCGCCGTTCATCACCTCGACCATGCAGCAGGCGGCGTCGTCGCGACTCGGCTTCGGCGCGCAGCGCACGATGCGCGCCGCGCAGCAGCTCTACGAGGGCGTGGACATCCCGGGCGAGGGCCTGGTCGGCCTCATCACCTACATGCGTACGGACTCGACGCATCTCTCGCGTGAAGCGATCGAGATGGCGCGCGGGTTCATCGGCCAGCGCTTCGGCGAGAAGTACCTGCCGGAGAAGCCCAACTTCTTCTCCTCGAGCAACAAGGCGGCGCAGGAGGCCCACGAGGCCATCCGCCCCACCAACGCCGAGTTGACGCCGGAGAAGGTCAAGAACGCGCTCTCGCAGGACCAGCTCAAGCTGTACACGCTGATCTGGCAGCGCTTCGTCGCGTGCCAGATGACCCCGGCGCAGTGGGACTCGACGACCGTCCTCATCAAGGGCGGGGCCGATCCGAAGCGCCCGCTGACCTTCAAGGCCACCGGCCGCACGCTCGTCTTCGACGGCTTCATGCGCGTCTCCGGCGTGCCGACCGCCTCCGAGGAGCAGACGCTCCCGACGCTGAAGGAAGGCGCGAGCGCCCACCCCTTTGCGATCGAGCCGCAGCAGAAGTTCACCTCGCCCCCGGCGCGGTACTCCGAGGCCTCGCTCATCAAGAAGCTCGAGGAAGAGGGCATCGGCCGCCCCTCGACGTACGCGTCGATCATCCAGACGATCCAGGATCGCAACTACGTCGAGCAGATCAGCCGCGCGCTCTACGCGACGGATCTCGGCGAGGTCGTCACCGACAAGCTCGTCGAGGCGTTCCCCGAGATCATGGACGTCGGCTACACCAAGGACCTCGAGCTCGAACTCGACAAGATCGAGGACGAGCACCTCGACTGGGTCGACGTCCTCGAAAAGTTCTACGGCCCATTCTCCGCCAAGCTCGAGCGCGCCCACGAAGACCTCACCCACGCCAAGGCCGAGGTGAAGCCCGCGCCGCCCGAATACAAGTGCGAGAAGTGCAGCGCCTCGCTCGTCTACCGCTTCGGCAAGAACGGGCGATTCCTTTCCTGCTCGCGTTACCCCGACTGCGACTACGCCTGCCCCTGCGATCGCGAAGGCAAGCCGATGAAGGTCGAGGTCGTGGATGTCATCTGCCCGGTCTGCGGCCGGCCGATGACCAAGCGCACCGGACGATTCGGCCCCTTCTTCGGTTGCTCGGGCTACCCGGAGTGCTCGACGATCCTCAAGGCCGACAAGAAGGGCCGACCGCTCGCGCCCACGCCTCCGCCGCTGATGACCGACCTGGTCTGCTCGAAGTGCGAAGATCGCCCGCTCGCGCTGCGCAACGGCGCGCGCGGCCCGTGGCTGTCGTGCTCCGGATATCCCAAGTGCCGCGGTCGCGGGAAGTGGTCGGAGCTGCCGGAGGACGTGCGCGAACGTCTGGAGAAGGCGCTCGCCGAGCACGAGAAGCAGCACCCGATCCCGATCATCAAGGACAGCAAGGGGCGCGCGCTGACCGATGCGCGGGGCAAGCCGCTCGAGCGCGACGATCTCGTCAAGACGCTCGACGCCGACGAGGCCGAGAAGCTGATCGACGCGGCGGAGCAGGATCCGGAGAGCGCCGCGGCCTAGTCCGCCCGCGCCGGGGAGCCCGTCTCCAACACTCGATAGACTGCGCTCCGGCATGGACCGCGCGCTCGAATGGCTCCGGCGACTGGGAACCCGTCTGGGATTCCAGCGCGACTGGTACCTCGTCGTGGTCGCCGCGGGCGTGGGCACGATCACCGCGCTGGGCGCCATCGGCTTCATGTGGTTGATCCACGAGGGCGCGGCGCTGGCGGCGCATCTGCATCGCACCGTCGGCGGGCCGGGGTTTTGGCTGCTCTTTGCGCTGCCGATGCTCGGCGCGCTCTTCACTGGGCTGCTGGTGTACTTCTTCGCGCGCGAGGCGAGCGGGCACGGCGTGCCGCAGGTCATCGAGGCCATCTATCGCAGGCGCGCCGTCATCCGGCCGCGCGTGGCGCTGGTGAAGTCCGTCGCGTCGGCGAGCACGATCGGCTCGGGCGGCTCGGCGGGCGCCGAGGGCCCGATCGTGCAGATCGGCTCGGCGATCGGCTCCGGCGCGGCGCAGCTCCTGCGCGCCACGAAGGAGCAGACCACCACGCTGCTCGGCTGCGGCGCCGCGGCGGGCATCGCCTCGGTCTTCAACGCGCCCATCGCCGGCGTCTTCTTCGTCCTCGAGATCCTGCTGCGCGACTTCTCGCTGCGCACCTTCACGCCGATCATCGTCGCCTCCGTCTTCTCCGCCGGCGTCACCCAGGCCATCCTCGGGCGCAACGACGCCCTCTTCGCCGTCAGCGACAACCTCGCCGGGTACAACTTCACCATCGCCGAGCTGCCCTCGTATTTCGTGCTCGGGCTCTTCTGCGGCGTGCTCTCCGTCGGCTTCATCAAGGTCCTGCACGACATCGAGGACCTCTTCGATCGCCGTCGCATCCACCCGATCATCAAGCCGGTCATCGGCGCGTTCCTGCTCGGCGCGGTCGGCGTCGGCTACACGCTGGCGATGCGCCCCGCAGGGCCCGACATCGCGGGCGATTTCCCCCACTTCTTCGGCAACGGCTACGAGACCATCCGCTCGCTCATCGAGCCCGCGTCATTCGGGCAGGGCGACGCCGCGGCGGCGCACACCGGCGGCGCCATGGAGGCGCACGCCCGGCCCGTCTCCGTCACGCTCTGGGCGCTGATCCTGCTGCTGGGCTGCAAGGCGCTCGGCACTGCATTGACGCTCGGTTCCGGCGGCAGCGGCGGCGTGTTCGCGCCGTCGCTCTTCCTCGGCGCGGCGGCGGGAGCGGCGTTCGGCGTCGCGCTCGAGCACGCCGGCCTCATGCCCGACGGCGGATCCCCCGCCGCGTACGCGCTTGTCGGCATGGCCGCCGTCATCGCCGGCACCAGCCACGCGCCCCTCACCGCGATCATCATGCTCTTCGAAATCACGCGCGACGCGTACGTGCTGCTGCCGATCATGCTCGCGGCGGTGGTCGCGACGATCGTGGCGCAGCTCCTTTCGCGCGACTCGATCTACACGCTCTCGCTGCGCCGGCAGGGCCTCATGCTCGGCTCGTCGCTTGACACGACGATGCTGCGCAAGCTCACCGCGCGCGACATCATCGCCGGGCCGCACACGCCGATCCATCCCGACGAGCCGATCACACGCCTCCTCGACCTGCGCGACCGCTACCGCATCAACGACTTCGTCATCGTGGACAAGGATTCGAAGTTTCTCGGCATGGTCACCGGCAACGACCTGCGCGAGGTCGTCCTCGCACCCGACGCGGCGCCGTACATGACGGTTGAGGAGCTGCTGCGCAAGGAGTTCCCCGCGATCTATCCGGACGAGACGCTCGACCAGGTCATGGAGAAGTTCGGCAAGCACCTGGTCGCCAGTCTCCCGCTCGTCGAGGGAGGCCCCGGAGAGCGCAGGGTCGTCGGCCTCATCACGCTGCCGCGCCTCATGAACTGCTACCAGACCGCGCTCGCCGAACGGGCGCACTAGGTCCGGCGCGCCGGTATTGGCGCGGCGATAATTCCTCCGGATGGCCGAAGCCCCGCGATCAACCCGAACCCTCCCGCGACCGACGCGGATCTCCAAGGACCGCGACTACTCCGGCGCCTTCGAGGAGGGCGTGCGCAAGGCGCGCGGCCCGATCACCGTCGTCGGCCGCCCCAACGGCCAGAAGATCAGTCGGCTCGGCCTCTCGATCGGCCGGCGCGTCGGCCCGGCGCACGTCCGCGTGCGGCTCAAGCGCATGATCCGCGAGGCGTTCCGCCTCCAGCGGGCCGAGCTTCCCGCGGGCTACGACCTTGTGGTCACCGCGCGGGCGCACCGGCCCCTGCCGCTGGCCGAGTACCGGCGGCTGCTGGCGTCGGCCTGGGAGTCGATCGACCGGGAGTGGCGCCGGCGCGCGGGGGCGAAGTGATGAGCGCCGGCCGGTCGCCGCTGGCATGGCTGCTGCTTGGGTTCGTCCGGCTGTACCAGGTCACGCTCTCGCCGCTGATGGGCGGGCACTGCCGCTTCCATCCGACGTGCAGCCGCTACGCCGCGGAGGCGATTCAGACGCACGGCGGGCTCAAAGGCGGCTGGTTGGCGCTGCGCCGGATCCTGCGATGTCATCCCTTCGGAGGATCGGGCTACGACCCCGTTCCGGGCCGCGAAGCCGGGAATGGTGGACAACACTGAACCTTTGCGGGATGTCTGGACCCCGGGGGTGGAGCGCGACGAAAGTAAGTGTACACTCACTCTCGAACGCTCCCGCACGGATTTCCCCAGCTCATGACCCGCCTGCCCGCAGCCCAGAGACGCGAGCAGCTGCTCGACACCGCCGCCCGGCTCTTCGCCGAGAAGGGCTATTCCGGCGCGACGACAGCGGAGTTGGCGCGCGCCGCGGGCGTGACCGAGCCCATCATCTACCGCCACTTCTCGTCCAAGAAGGACCTGTTCATTGCGCTGCTCGAGCGCACCGGCAAGATGACGATCCAGCGCTGGGAGGAGCATCTCGCCTCGGCGCCGGACCCCGGCGCGCGACTCGGCCGGCTCATCGGCGCCAACCCAATGGTCATCGGCGAGGGCCGCGGCCTCTACCGCGTCGTCGTGCAGGCGATGACGGAGATCGACGACGAGGACATCCTCAAGGCGCTCCAGAACCACATCACCGCGCTGCACAAGTTCCTCGAGGGCGAGGTCGTGCGGGCGCAGGAAGCGGGCGCCGTCGGCAAGTCCTTCAGCCCCGAGATCACCGCGTGGCTGCTGATGCACCTGGGCCTGGGCTACGGCATGCTCGCCGCGCTGCGGATCCCCGGGCACGCCGTGGACAGACGCGGCACGCACGTGCGCGACGTCGTCGAGCGCCTGATGCTCGGGACGCGCGATCGGCAGTACTAGGGCATTATCGGGCCCCGCAGCGGTGTTCCGGACGCAGAATGCGGACCTTCTGAGGGGCGCGTGTAGAATCCACCCAGCGTGATCTACCTCGACAACAACGCGACCACCCGCCCCAGCCAGGCCGTCGTCGATGCGATGTGCGAAGCGCTCTCCGAGCGCTGGCACAACCCCTCGTCGATGCACCGGGCCGGCCAGGCCGCGCGGCAGTCGATCGAGCTGGCACGGAAGGCCATGGCGGATCTGATCCATGCCCGGCCACGGGACATCGTGTTTACGTCCGGCGGGACTGAGTCCATCAACATGGCGATCCGCGGCACGCTGGCCGCGAGCCCGAGGCGGGCGATCGTCACCAGCCCCATCGAGCACGAGGCCGTGCGCGGGCTGTGCCACCAGATGCACGACCTGCACGGCTTCGAACTGCGCATCGCGCCGATGGCGCGGGGCGGCGTGGTGGACGCGAAGAAGACCTGCGAGCTGATCGACGAGACCGTCGCGATCGTGTCCATCCAGTGGGCGAACAACGAGACGGGCGCGATCCAGCCGGTGGAGGAGATCGGAATGCGCTGCCGCGAGGTCCGCGCGGCGTACCACTGCGACGGCACGCAGTGGGTCGGCAAGATGCCGACGGACGTGCAGACGACGCCGATCGATCTGCTGACGTTCTCGTCGCACAAGTTCCACGGGCCCAAGGGCGCGGGCGGGCTGTACATCCGGCCGGGCGTGAAACTGCGCCCGATCACGCACGGCAATCAGGAGATGCTGCGCCGCGGCGGGACGGAGAATGTTCCGGGCGCCGTCGGCATGGGCGTCGCGGCGGCCGAGTGCGCTGCGTGGCTGGCGACGCCCAAGAATCGCGAGAACGTCGCGGCGTTGCGCGACTACTTCGAGCGATCGGTGCTCGAACGCTGCCCCGAGGCGCGCGTGAACGCGCCGGAGGATCAGGACGCGCGGCTCTGGAACACGAGCAACATCGCGTTCCCACGGCTCGAGGCCGAGGCGCTGCTGCTGATGCTGAGCGAGAAGGGCGTGTGCGCGAGCGCCGGCTCGGCGTGCTCGTCGGGCTCGCTGGAGCCCTCGCCGGTGCTGTGCGCGATGGGGATTCCGGCGGACGCGGCCCACGGGTCGCTGCGCTTCTCCCTCTCGCGCGAGACCACGCGCGAGGAGATCGATCAGGCGGTGGAGATCATCGCCGGCGTCGTCGAGAAGATGCGCGGCATGATGCCGGCGAGGGCGTGAATGATTCAGCCGCGGGGCGGCGGCATGACGTAGCCCCGGGCGTGAGCCCGGGGTGAACGTTGCGTGCATGCCCGAGCCCCGGAAGGGGCGACACGGAATCAACGACGCGCACAGGAATGGCGCTGCTCCGCAGCTCAACTGAAACGACATCGCCTACCCCGGGCTCACGCCCGGGGCTACGTCATGCCACCGCTCCGCGGTTAAAGATTGCGCCTACCGACGCGATTCGAGAGCGCCGACGCCTTACGCGTCCGTCCGGTCCACCACCGCGAAGCGCTCGCGCTCGCCGCGGCCTCGGAGTGGGTAATCCTTCCGGAGCGGGTGCGCCGGGTAGTCCTTCCATAGCAGGATTCGGCGCAGGTCCGGGTGGTTGCGGAAGCGGATGCCGAGCATGTCGAAGACCTCGCGCTCGGTCCATTCGGCGCCGGGCCAGAGGTCGCAGACGCTGTCCACGTACAGCGCGGGGTCCTCGTCGATGCCCTCCGTGGGGAGCGAGGGGTCGAGGAAGACCTTCACGAAGAAGCGGTCCGTCCGCTTGTACGAGCAGAGGTTGTAGATCACCGCGAAGCGCCCGGGCATGGGCGTGGGGTAGTTGAGGTAATCGACGCCGATCACATCGGACAGGAAGTTGAAGTCGCAGCGCTGGTCGTTCTTCAGGAACGCCATGACCTCGTGCAGGTCGCCGGGCTCGACGATGAGGGTGGACTGCCCGCGGTACTCGGTCGCGCGGAAGCGCTTCCCGGGGAAGGCCTCCTTGAGGACCTTGAACATCGGGTGGTCGAGGTTGGGCTTCGGCGCGGGCGTCTGGGACATGGGTGGGAGTTTAGCGGTGGTGGTCGGGATGGGCGATGCGGGGCGCCGCGGGGTCGCCGGAGAGCCAGATCCGCATCGTTTCCTGCGGAGCGTGCTCGTCGACGAGGCGCAGCAGCGTGTCGGGTGGGACCAGCCCCGCGTGCAGCGGCGCCGGCGCGAGTCGTTCGCCGTCGCTAGTCGGAAGAGCGGCGACATTTGAGACGATCACGCCCTCGGCGCGATGACCGAGCGCTTCGAGGATCCGCCGCAGGTGGTCGGGTGCGTCGGCAAGCATGCTCGGCGCGAGCATGGCGCAGGGCTCGAGCAGCAAACCGATGTGCTCGGCGCGTTCTTCGGACAGGATGCGCCGGCACGCGGGGATGTCCGCCACCGTGTGCGCGGCGTGGGGGCGGATCAGCAGGCGAACACCGGCCGCGTCGAGCGCCGGCGCCAGTTCGTCCAGCGCACGCTCCAACGCGCTCCACGCGCCCTGGCTCCACGCGAGCGGCGAGGGCTCGAAGAGGTCATCCCCGGGGCAGCCGGACCAGGCGAACAGGTTGGAAGGCCGATGCGGCTCATCGAGCAGCGACCGGATCGGCGCCGCGCCCGTTTGCTGAACATTCACGAGGGTTCCCGAGGCCCAGCGCTCGCCGTTCGCGCCCACGATGAACGCCCGTGCGGCTCCCGGGATGTGCCGAAGTACGGCGGCATGAATTGCGCCAACTGCGCCTTGTGGCTCGGCGGAAGTTGCGCCCGAGATGTTGGGGTCGTGATTCACAGTCTAAAGCGTTGCAGCGACGTGACTTGCAAATTGCGGCGTGCGCGCCCCTTCGTCCGATCAACTTCGCCGGACATCGAACCTCAGGCGTCGGAGACGCTGCCATGCAAGAAGGAACGACACGATGGTGGCGATCCGCAGCGCTTCGATCGAGGTGGCTCTGGCCGACGACGCGCCCGCGCTCACGCGCGAGCAGTTGACCGAGCATATCCGGGCCCTGAACCCGAGCGCCCCTGCCGACTGGCTCGACCAGTTCGACGACGAGGCCCTCGCCCACTACCTGGACCACCTCCAGACGGCCATGGAGCCCCGCGGCCGCTCGTCGCGCTGGGTCCGCCGCGGCGAGACACCGGCGATCGTCGGCTGGCGACGGGACGACGACCAGCTCTGAAGGCAACCCGGTCAGGCCGGGCCACATGAATCACGAGGATCGACGGGCCGGCCGGTGGGACCGGCCCGTCGGTCGTTTTGGGGTCCCGGATGGCCCAATCCGGGGCGGTTGGCTGGCGGCTGACCGGGTGGGCGGATAGACTCTGGCATCGACCGGGTTCGGCGGTCGTACCGGCTTGCGTGCGTCGTGCTTCGCGAGCGTCAGGTGGGAACTCATTCTGCACCCGCTGGGACCATCTGAAGGTCCGGCGACTGACCCAAGCGAGCCCTTCGCGTGAGGTCGCTCCGGCGTCGCGAATCATTCGCGCCGCGCGGGGCCGAACCGTCTCTCTCGCCGGCATCGCTGCCAAGGAAACGCCGCCATGGCGACGACTCTTGTCCAGGACCTGATCGACTCCGGCATTCACTTCGGTCAACGATCGGGCTCGTGGAACCCGAAGATGGGGCGCTTCATCTACGCGAAGCGCAACGGCATCCATGTCATCGACATCCGCGAGACGGTCAAGGGCCTGCTGCTGGCCAAGCGGTTCGTGACGCGCATGGTCGGCGACGGTCGCGACGTCTGCTTCGTGGGCACCAAGCGCCAGGCGCGCGAGGTGATCGAGCAGCGGGTGCGCGACGTCGGCATGCACTTCGTGACCGAGCGCTGGCTGGGCGGCACGCTGACGAACTTCCGGACCATCCGCTCGCGCCTCAAGCGCATGGAGGAGCTGGAAGGGATCGCCGAGAACGACAACTTCTCTTCGTACTCCAAGAAGATGGAGTCGCAGCTCCGGCGCGAGATGAAGAAGATCAAGCGGAACCTCGACGGCATCCGCCACATGGACAAGCTGCCGGGCGCGATGATCATCATCGACGTCAAGCGCGAGCTCAACGCCCTGCGCGAGGCGCGCAAGCTGGGCATCCCGACGGTGTGCCTGATCGACACCGACGGTGATCCGGACCTGGCGGACATCGCCATCCCCGGCAACGACGACAGCATGCGCTCGATCGACGTGGTCGTCCGCGAGCTGTGCGCCGCCATCGCCGAGGGCAAGCAGCAGCGCCAGGCCCGCCCGCAGTCGGGCGAGGGCGACGAGGCCGGGGCGTCGGGCGAGCGTCCGCGTCGCAGCCGCCGCAGCCAGTATCGCGCGGACGACGGCGGCGCCTCGATGCCCGAGGGCGTCGAAGACGCGGCGGTTTCGAGCCAGCAGTGACCCCATCGAGCGGCGGCGACCCGGCGTCGCTCGTCCCCGACAACCGAACCAACGGCGCCGGACCTGCGGATCGCAGGCCGCGCCCATCTCCCCGGCGCCGAACGGGCGCCGCTTCTGAAGCGAAGGATCAGCGATGACGACCGAGATCGATCCGAAGAAGGTGATGGCCCTGCGCAACAAGACGGGGCTTCCGATGATGGAGTGCAAGAAGGCGCTCGCCGAGGCGAACGGCGACGAGAACCTCGCCGAAGAGATCATGCGGAAGAAGCTCAAGGGCAAGATGGACACCCGCACGGATCGCGCCGCGGGTGAGGGACGCATCGTCATCTCCGTCGCGCCGGACCACAAGGCCGCGGCGATCGTCGAGATCCGCGCCGAGACGGACTTCACCGTGAAGAACGAGAAGTTCGGCGCGGTGGCGGACAAGGTCGTCGCCGAGGCGCTCAAGGCGCCGGCCGGCGACGTCGCCGCGACGCCGACGATCACCAGCGAGGTGGACTCGATCCGCATCGCGACGGGCGAGAACATCTCGTACGCGCGCGGCAAGAAGCTCGCGGGCGGCGCCGGCACGCGCTTCGGCTCCTACATCCACCACGACGGCAAGACCGGCGTGCTCATCGAGGCCACGGGCGACGCGAGCGACGAGCTCCTCAAGAGCATCGGCATGCACATCACCGCCGCCGACCCGCGCCCGCTGGGTGTCTCGATCGACACGATCCCCGCGGACGTGGTCGAGAAGGAGAGGAAGTTCGCCATCGATCAGGCGATGGAGAGCGGCAAGCCGCGCGAGATCGCCGAGAAGATGGTCGAGGGCAAGATGCGCAAGTTCTACGAGACGGTCGCGCTCCTCGAGCAGCCGTTCGTGATGGACCCGGAGAAGAAGGTCAAGGACATGCTGCCCAAGGGCGCGACGATCAAGTCGTTCCTGCGGTGGCAGGTCGGCGCCTGAGCCGAGTCTGCATTTCGAATCTCACCCAACGCCGGCGACGAGCCGGCGTTGTTCATTCCGGCGCGTGCAGCGCCTGGGCCGCGTGGTCGAGCCACTCGCGATCCGGCATCTCGTAGGGGCGGAACTTCTCGAGCGTGCCGCCCTCGGCGTCCATCAGGATGGCGCGCCAGAGGCCGAGGCGCGACGCCTCGGGCGAGTCGATGATGAGGCTCGAGTCCTGCCCGCTCATCTGGAAGAGCACGCGATGGCCGAACTCGCCGATCGCCTCGCGCTCCATGGTCCGGCGGAGGTTCGCGGCGGAGTCGATCCACGCGATCACGTGCACGCCGAGCGATGGGCCATCGCGCAGCAGACGAAGGAGCTTGCGCGAGACGCTGGACTCGGAATCCGACCCGAACGAGTAGTCGTCCTCGCGCTTCCAGAGCGTGCGCAGGAAGTGAACGCCGGCGAGCACGACGAACGCAGGAGGCGACGGTTCGGACGCGTCGCGCCGGGATTCGATGAGCGCGAGCGCGTCGTCGATCGCCTGAACCGCGCCGGGAGGGCCGGCGACCGTGAGCTTCTCGCCGCCGAGCCGCTGCGCAATCGACGAGAGCGAGTTCTCCGAGGCGCTGACCTGGCCGAGCCACCAGACGCGTTCGAGGCCTGTGGCGCCGGAGGTCGAGAGCACGCCGGCGAGCGACGCGACGAGCAGCGCGCCCGCCGCGTCGTCGCGCGGGCCGAGGATGATCATGTTCGCCACGCCGGTGCGCCCGAACGCCACCTGCGTCGGCGGCTTGATCGCCACGGCGTCGCCCAGATACGCGACGGGCGTCGTCGGGCGATGCTCGGGGGACTCGGCGAGCGCCGCGGTGAGGAGCTCGTTGTCGGCGACGTTCGCGAGCGCAGCGCCCTCGAAGACGATGGGCTTCGTCGGCGGCGTCCAGCGGCGCGAACGAGACTCGGCACGCACCCGCGCCAGCGCGCCGAGGCGGTCGTCCTCGTCGAGCCAGGCGACCTGGAAGTGATTGTTCGCCTGCGGCGCCCCGCTCTCGTCGTTGTAGATCGCCTCGCCGGGGCGCGTGAGGTCCATCGCGGCGCGGTTCTCTTCGCTCAGGATCAGCGACGCATCCTGCTCGCTGCTCTGGAGCGCGATGCGCACCGCCATCTGGCCGATCGTGCTGCGCGCGAGGTTGTACGTGCCGCCGAGCGTCTGCGAGCCGAGGACGACGTGCATCCCGAACGCGCGGCCCTGGCGGACGATGCGGTCGAGCAGGAGCGCCGCGTTCTGCGCGACGGCGTCGTCATCGACGAAGAACTCCTGGAATTCGTCCACGATGAGCAGGACGCGCGGCAGGCGATCGTCCGGACGGGCATTGCGGTACCCGGCGACATCTTGGGCGCCCCCGTCGCGGAAGCGCCGGCCACGATCGCGGAGTTCCTCGTCGAGCCGCTGGAGCACGCTGAGGCCGAATTCACGATCGCTCTCGATGGCGACGACGCGCGCGTGCGGCAATCGCTCAGTTGCGTAGGCCTTGAATTCCACGCCCTTCTTGAAGTCCACGAGGTACAGCTCGACCTCGTCGGGGCTGTAGCGGAGCGCAGCGCTGGCGATCAGCGTGTGCAGCAGCGTGGACTTGCCCGAGCCCGTGCGCCCGGCGACGAGCATGTGCTGACGCGTGCCGGCGCCGAGCGACATGAGCTGAGGCCGACCGGGGCCGGCGAAGCCGATGGGGATCTCGAGCGTGCGCGCGGAGGATTCGCCCCAGACATCGCTGGCGCTCGGCGCGAGTCCTTCGAACGGCACACGCACGCGCTTGAGCGTCCGCCAGGACTCCCCGACGGCGCGCAAGGTGCTATCGAGCGCGGCATCGGAGGGCTCGGCGTCGATCGTGAGCGGCCAGTCGGCGAAGACCTCGTCCTTCCATCGCGCCTCGCCCTTGCGCAGCTCGATGTGAATGGCGCCGGACGCGAAGTCTTCGGGGGCAAGACCCGCGGGGAGCGGGCGCGAAGCCTCGTGGTGCGCGACCACGAACACGCCGCAGCGGGCGCCGGCGCGGCAGATGCGCGAGAGACTCCGCGCGGCGGGCTCGGAGATGGACTGAGGCAGATCGGCGAGGAGCAGCACGTGGAACGGCTCGGCGAGGTCGCCGGCCTGCGCGTTGTACGCGTGGATGTCCTTGTGCTCGTTGCGCAGGCACTTCTGGATGACGCTCTCGATGTGATCGGTCATCCGCGCGAGGCGCTGCTCGATTTCGCGGGGGTCCGTCGCGACGGAGTGATCCACGAGCGCGGGATCGTGGTCGAGCAGGCGCATGAAGCCGGCGAACGAGGCGCCGAGGCCGACGGGGTCGATGATCGTGAGACGCACGCGCCCGGGCGGCGCCGCGAGGAGCAGGCGGGCGGCCGCGGTGCGAAGCAGCGCGAGGGCGTCGTCGCGCCGGGACGATTCCGCGCCGACGTACAGCGAGCCGCGCCCGCGCAGCTCGAGCCACGCGGGGAGCGTGAGCCGTTTCGCGCCCTGCCGACCGGTCATCGAGGCGACGTCGACGCCGACGCGTCCGAGGCGCGCCACGCCGCCGGAGCCGTCCGTCGGCAGCGAGGCGCCGGCGTCGATGGCCTCCCACGCGGGCGACCAGCGAGCATCGTCGGCGCCGACCTCGGACGCGACGGACTGCATGCGGCGCAAGGCGGCGTCGAGGCGCTCGTTCAGGGCGCGGATCGTCGCTTCCGCGTGGCGTTCGGCCTCCGCAACCAGACGGGCGCAACGCTCTTCGACCATCGGGCGCTCGGCCTGATCGAGCGACTCCAGCTCCGCGAGCGCCTCGTCGCGCCGACGATCGGCGCGCTGCGTGGCCGTCGTGAAGGCGGCCTCGATCTCGGCGATGTTCCTGGCGTCCTTGTCCTTGATCGCGGCGACGACCTCGGTGTGCGTGCGGCGGTTCTCCTCGCGGGATTTCCCGGCGGTCTTCCGCGCGTCGTCCGCTTCGCCGGTGCGTGTCTCGATGGAGCCCGTGAGCTGCGCCTCGAGGCGATCGTCGGCGCCGTCGGTGGCCAGGTCGGCGGTGCGCTGGAGCGCCGAGACGCTGCGCAGCACTCGCCCGGCGAGGGACTTCGCGCGGGCGCGTCCCTGCGTCTGGAGGATCACGAGCGGGATGATGAGCGCGAGGGCGCCGCCGCCGGCGGCCGCGGCGACGAGGCGCCAGTCGTCGAGACTCGAAGTGAACGCGACGACCGCCGCGCCCGTGGCGCCGCCGACGAGCAGCGCGATGAGCAGGTTCCAGTGGTTGGCGATGCGCGGCGTGACGAGGCGCTCGAGCGCCGTCGTGGCCTGTTCGGCCGCCGCGGTCTCGGCGTCGAGGTCGAGCGAACCGAGTTCGATGTCGTCCGCGGCGTCGGGCGCGGCGACGCCGTAGCGGGTCAGCGCGCGACCGATGCGCTCCTCGAGCGTGTCGCACGTCTGACGAACATCGCCCATCGACTTCAGCAGCGCCGTGTGCTCGACACGCAGGCGGCGCTGGTTGGATTCGTCGATCGTCTCGGCCATCCAGACGGCGTCCGCGAGTTCCTTCTCGATCGCCAGGATCGACGCCTCGAACTTCTCGCGGGCGGTCTCGAGCGCGGCGGCGCTCTGCCGCTTGGTCGAGTTCATCCTCGAATCGCGCTCGGCCTTGGCGCGGGTCGTCGTCTCCTCGTGCTGGGCGAGGATGCGGGCCCGCTCGGTGGTGAGCCGCTCGTCGAGACTGCCGATCATCGTGCGGCGTTCGCGCTGCGCGGCGCCGACGGCGGCGTGGCGCTCGGAGTCGGCGCGCTCCACGCCCTCGCGCGCTTCCTTCGAGCATTGCACGAGGCCGCGCAGGGACTCGCGGACATCGGACATCAGCGGGCCATACGGCGCCTCGCGAATCGCGGCGTCGGTGGCTCTGGCTGGATCGGCGGCGGGCGGCATGGCGTCGGTCCTCACGAGCATTCGGATCGGGCGCGGGCGACAAGTTCGGCCATGTGCGTCATGGCCTCGCCGGCGGCGCGGGTGCGCGTGCCGAGGTCGCGCAGGAATCGTTCCTCGAATTCATCGGCCTTGGCGTCCTGCCAAGTTTCGCGGAGCGCGCGCCAGCGGGCGCGGAGCTTGACCTCCGCGTCGGCGAGCGTCTTGTGGCCGCTGACGAGACTCATGACTTCGGCTCCCCGTCGGTCCGCTCCTCGGCCTGCGGCGCGATGGTCTTGAGATAGGCCTCGAGCGAGCGCGTCAGCCCTTCGAGCATGGCGACGGCTTGCGGGATCTGGCCCTCAACCACGACGGAGAGCGCCTGGAGGCGCCCTTCGAGCTGCGCTTCCTCACGTTCGAGCTTGAAGGTCCAGCGGCGGGTCATCTCGGCCTTTTCCTCTGCTTCCTGCAGAGCGCGCTGGGCGCGATCGACGGCCTTCTTCAGATCGACATCGGTGCGCCGGTCCATGCTCGCCATGGCCTGACGCTGCACGACCTCGCTTCTTGCACGGGCGAGCAATTCCTGTCGCCGGCGGCACTCGGCCTCCCAGCGCGGACGCTGTTCGAGGCGGAGCCAGGAGACGGTGCGCGAGGCGTCGTGCCGGGCCATGGAGAGCGCCTGACGGACCTCTTCGGCGTACTCGATCAGCGCGGCGCGGAAGGCGGACAGGGCGTCAACGGATTGCGTCCTGACCTGTCCCGGCAATGTGGCGCTCCCGTTATCGCTGTCGCAGGTACTCGTCGAGCCGCTCGGCCTTGCGGAGGAGGAACGGCACGTGCTCGTCGGCGGCCTCGTTGAAGCGCGCCAGGGCGCGCATCGCCGTCTCGAGCTCCTCGGAGAACTTGCGGTGCTCCTGATCGCGCCAGGTCGAGCCGAGCGCCGAGAGGCGCGACGACAGGCCGGCCATCTGCTCGCGCAGCTCGTCGTTGAAGCGCTTGAGCTGGGCCGCGAAGCGACGCAGTTCCTCGGGATCGGCGATTGCCTTGGCCATGACGCTCGCTCCAGTGTACGGACCGGATCAACCCCCGGATTCCCCGAATCCCCCGGATGCCCGGATGCCCGGATGCCCCGGATGCGGCCTATGCCGGCGATCGCTCGCCGACCACCGAACGGAGCGCCGGAATGAACATGTCCTCGCAGACGCGGGTCCAGTTCATGCGGGCGGCGATGGCCTGTCCGGCGTCGAGGAGTCGCCGGCGATCATCCGGCGTTCTCGCCAGGCGAGGAAGGAGCTGGGCGGCGATGGCGCCCGCGACGCGGGTCTCGACGGCGTCGCGCTGTTCGCGCGTCAGGAGCGCGGCGTCGGCGGGAGGGTCGAAGGCGTTGACGTAGTCGGCGACGAGGAGGTTGGGCGTCTGCGCGGGGTCCATGCCGAGCGCGCGGATCTCGCGCTGCGCAAAGCCGACGCAGCCGCAGACCGCGGAGGGCACGCAGATCGCGCCGCAGTGCAGCGGCTCGAGCTGGGCGATGCCGAAGGGCTCGTAGGTGGACTGACCAAACTCGACATCCGCGGCGCGGCGAAGGTCGGCGATGGTGATGTCCGCCGGCGCGTCGGCGCCGAGTCGTTCGCGCGTGAAGCCGAACTGATTGACCATGGCGCCGACGATGGCGCCCGCGCCGGCGCGCCCCGGGTTGTTGAAGACCTCGATGTCGTGCCAGAGGTGGATCTCGGGCCCGACAAGGTCCGGCCAGCCCTCGTGGTGGGCGCGGGGCCAGCGGTAGCGCTCGCGCATCCGCGCGATCTCTTCGGGCGTGCGGACGCGCCCGGCGCTGGTGACGAGGAGGTACATCGCGCGCTTGCCGTCGCGCTTGAGCGCCTGCTCCATCTGCGACATCACCCGCAGGTCGCGCCAGAGGCCCTTGCTGATGACCGGGCGCGTGACGTGCGTGAAGAGATAGTCCGGGCGGAAGCCGTAGGCGCGCTCGATCCAGTCGAAGACGAGCTTGCGCGAACGCTCGACGTCCACCATCGTCAGAGGTTCGCTCGGCACGCCGTTGAAGCAGACTTGCGTGCGGGCGCGCTCGGACTGGCGCCCGAGGAATCGCATTTCCGCGGCCGTTTCCTCCCCCACCGCCAGCGTGAGATCGAGCCGGTGCACCTGGCTCACGAGCGCGTGGCGCGGGTTGTCGGACTGATCGCCGAAGACCGCGGCGAGATGGCGCCCGCTGTCGAGGGCGCGGTGCATCGCGGGGTAGAAGGCGAGGTCGTGCCCGGGCAGGCGCTCGACGAGACTGCGCGCGGTGGAGCACTCGTGGGCGTGGAAGATGGTGCGCAGGCGGCGCTGCGGGTCCATGGCCGCGGCGAGCGCGGTGCACATGCCCATGTACTCGTGGCTGATCAACGCCCCCGGAAATTCGGATGCGGGGATCAGCGCCATCAGCGCGTGCCAGGCGGGCCAGGCGAGGCGGCAGTACTCCTCGAAGTCCCACGAGCGCTCGTATCGGTGCGCGTGGATGCCGAACTTCTCGTAGAGCGCGTGCTTGAACTCGGCGAGGCGCCGGAGATCGGGGTTCGAGACGTCGACGAGCAGGACCTCCGCTTCGCCGGTGGCGCCGTGATCGACTTCCATGGCGAGCGTGCGCCGGCCGTAGACCAGCGGCGTGCCGAACGCCCACTCGATCGGGCGCAGCACGGCGCCGAAGCCGACGGCGTCGATGTGGTCGATCGAGGAGTAGTGCACCTTGGTCGCGCCCTCGCCAAGCCGGTCGAGCGGATCGACGCCCGGCTCGCGCTTGAAGAGCGGCGCGACGAGGATCGAGCGCCCGACGGCGCGCTGGTACGTCTGGTTGGCGATGAGGCCTTCGAGCACGGCCCCGATGCCGCCGAGCTTCTCGGTGGCCTCGTGGGTGACGTGGACGACGGTGAGCGGGCGCTGGTCGGGCATGGGTGGTTAATCAGTCGCGCTGATCGAGAGTAGTGCATCGGCCAGCGGGCCCGGCCCGGTGAACCAGCGCAGGCCGTCGGGGCGAATCTCCACGCGAAGCGAGCGATCGAGCGCCATCAATTCCGCGCGTCCGGACGGGGCGACGTCCATGAGCACGCCCGGCAGGTCCGTTTCGCGGGGCGCGAGGCGGACCCAGCCCTGATCGTCGGCGATGGCGAGGTCGGCGATGCCCATCTCGGCGAGAAGGCCGGCGAGCGCGGACGCCGCGCCGGGCAGATCATCGCCGGCGATGCGCCCCGAGTGCACGGCGCTCATGCCGACGCCGCGTCGCGCTGGGCGTCCGGGCCGAGCCAGATCTCTTCGACGTCCTGATCGTCGTTCACGCGGCGGAGCAGGAGATAGAGGATCGTGCCGCTGGTGAAGTGGTACGAGATCGCCCAGCCGACGAGCAGCAGCGCCAGCAGACCCTCCCAGAATCGGACCATCCAGTGCGCGACGGACGCCGTTCCGGTCACGGGCGAGGTGCGCGTCCAGGTGAAGGGCTCGATGGCGCCGCCGAGCGCGCCGCCGTCCACCCACGCGCCGGACAACTGGGCGGTGACGTTCATCGTCCACGCGACGATCAGCGAGAGCACGACGAGCGCCACGGCGCCGATCGCCAGCGCGATCGCGATGTAGCCGATCAGCCGCCCGGGACGACCGATGATGTACGCGTAGGCGCGCTGCGCCGCGTCGATGGCGTCCGCGTTGTCCGCGGCGATGGCGGGCAGCACGAGCGCGTGGGCCGCGACGGCGCCGACGCCGATGATGACGATCACGAGTCCCAGGAGCAGGAACATCGCATAGAGCGCGCCGGCGATCACATCGAGCACGGGCCACTGCGCGAGCCACCCCAGCGCCATGAGCAGGACCGCCATGAAGCCGATGATGACGCCCGGGATGAGCATGGCGCCGACGCCGCTGCGGGCTCGTCGAAGACCGAAGCGGAGCGCGGCGCCGGGGCCGATGGCGACGCGCCAGGCGGTGTCGCACGCGACCGAACGGCAGAGCGCGACGCCGCAGATGACGTAGAGGGGCAGCAGCACGACGGCGAGAATCGCAGCGGACAGCGGCGCCCCGGCGAGCACGGCGCCGATGCGCTCGACGGCGTTGGTGGCGGCGGCGCCGATCGCCATCGCGTCGAAGGTCACCAGCCCGAGCGCAACGCCCGAGACGGTGGAGATGATCGTGTCGGCAAGCGACTCGAAGACGCCGACGGTCTCGATCGTGCCCACGGCGAGCGGGCGACCGCGGATCGAGTCAAAGAGCGAGCCGATGGCGGCGGTCCCCGCGGCGGCGATGAATCCGATGCCGAGGCGCGAGGGCGCCATGCTCAGCGGGAACGCGCGCAGCAGGCGCGGCCAGATCAGGCCGGCGGTCAGCTCGGCGATGGTCACGGGCGAGCGCATCGGCGTGGTCACGCGTCCATTCCTCGCATGGGCGGGATGCTACCAGCGCGTGGCAACCTGCGCCGGGTCAGGCGCGGGCGCGGAGCGCGCCGGCGAGCGCTTCAAGGATGGCCTCGGGCTCGCTCATGCGCCCCGGGCCGACGGCGCGGCAGGCCTGCCAGCCCTCGTCCGGGCCGACGAGCGTGAAGCCGTCGTCCCGCAGCGTCTGCGCATTGCGCTGCGTGCTCGGCTGGCTCCACATGACCTCGTTCATGGACGGGGCCAGCAGCACCGGCGTCGTTCGCCGATCGACGGCGCTCAGCATGGTGCATACGACGTCCTCGACCAGGCCGTGCGCCAGCTTGGCCATGCAGTCCATCGTGCACGGCGCGACGACCACGGCGTGGGCGGCGCGGGCCAGCGCGATGTGCTGCGGGTCGCGCGACTCGATGTGCTCCCACTGCGACGTGTAGACCGGGCGCGCGGAAAGCGCCTGGAACGTCATCGGCGTGACGAACCGCGTCGCGGCGTCGGTCATGCACACGGTGACCTCGGCGCCGGCCTGCGCGAGGCGGCTGACAAGGGTCGCGGTCTTGTACGCGGCGATCCCGCCGGTGACGCCGACGATGACGCGCCGCTCCCGGAAGACCGTGAGGTCTGGGGTGGCCGTCACGTCGTGATCACTCGCGATCGTCGGAGGGCAGACGCATGTGGCGGCTGCTGGAGCTCAGGATGGGCTCGTCCGACCACTCCGGCTCGATCTTGGCCTGGCGGATCTCTTCGATCGCGACCTCGAGATCCGAGCGGCCGTTGCGCTCGATGAGCGGGCGGGCGCCCTCCATGAGCTGGACGACCCGGCGCTGGATCAGGACGCAGAGTTTGAACTTGCCGCCGACTCTGTCGACAATCTCATCGCTCTTGAGCGCTTCGATCATGCGGGAGCAGTCTCCGGGGGTCCCCTCGGCGTGTCGGGCTGGGCCTCGCCCCTGCGACCGGCGGTCGCGACAGGGGACGCTGGGCCGCCCCAGCCGAGCCCGGTAGAATAGGCCCGCACCGCCTGACCGGCAACGTCGGGCGGCCCCCCATTGCCACCATACGGGGCTCCCGCCCGGCCGGGACGGCGTCGTCCGTCGCTCGGGGGGTCGGAGGGAGTCCAAGACGGGGAAGACCGTGTCTGTCATGTCTCAGCCCACGTTCAAGTTCGGGGATCGCGTCGTCCACACCGGCAAGGCCGAGTGGGGCGAGGGCGTGGTCACCGGCGCCCAGCCCGCCACCCAGGACGGCAAGCCCTGCCAGCGCGTCACCGTGCGGTTCGATCGCGCCGGCATCAAGACGCTCTCGACGGCGCTCGCGCCGCTCCAGCTCGTCCAGGATCGGCCGGAGATCGAGAGCGCGCTCGCGACCGCCGGCTCTGACTGGCTCTCCACCGTCGGCAGCAAGCAGGTGCAGGAGATCATGACCCGCCTGCCCGAGGCGGCGACGGACCCCTTCTCGACCCCGGCGCAGCGCCTCACCGCGACGCTCGGGCTCTTCAAGTTCAAGATCTCCGGCGGCTCGCTCATCGACTGGGCGATCCAGCAGAGCGGCCTGAAGGATCCGCTGTCGCGCTTCAACCGGCACGACCTCGAGGAGTTCTTCAAGCGCTTCGAGATGAACCGCAATCAGCAGCTCAAGAAGGTGCACGCCGAGCTGCAGCGCGCCGACCCCTCCACGCTCGCCCGCGTTATGGGCGGCGCCCCCGGCGAGGCCCGCGACGCGCTCCGCCGTCTCGACGTCCGCTGAGGCGATTTCGCAACATTCGGCCCAACCGGAGACACCGACGGCGACGGCTGCGCCGCTTTCGCGCGCTCCACCGGCGATGCGCGGGCGCCCGGCGCGATCTTCTCGGACTCCACTCGGCTGGCGCCGGGTTTGGCGCGGCGAGGCCCCGCGTTTGATCTCTCGTTTCTCGTGTCCCACAGGACCATGACCCCACAACACGAAGACACGAGGAGTGCGAGATGACGGATCACGAATTCCAGCAGAAGCTCGACCAGCTCATGACCCAGATCGACGCCGCCCCCGAGCACGAGCAGCCCCGCCTGCGCGAGCTCGCCGAGGAGACGCGCACCCGCCAGGCGCGGATGAAGAAGATCATCGGGGAGCTGCAGGAGTCGCTCGACTACCTGCGCCTCAGCGTGAAGTACCTCGTGTTCGACCTCGAAGCCACTCGCCGCGAGAACCAGTACCTCCGGCGCATGATCAACGGCGACGCCGGCCCCCGGCGCGACGGCGACGACGAGCACTAAAGCCGCCCGGTTCGCGAGAAAGAGAGATCGCGCGAACACCCGAAACAGGCGTTTTTCAACCATCACCCGGGCGATGCATGGCGCCCGGCGTGCAAGGTCGGTGTCTCCGTGCCAAACTGGCGGCCGCGGCTCCTCCGCGACCGCCGGTTTTCTTGCGCGACCATGTCCCGTCGTCCCGCCCAGCCCGTTCGCCTGTTCGTCGCGGTGTATCCGCCGACCAAAGTCTCTGCGGAGATGATCGGCGACCTGGGCGCGCTCAGTCTCCCGCCGCACCGCATCACCCCGTCGCTGCAGGTGCACCTCACGCTGCAGTTCATCGGCGACACGGAGCTGGATCGGCTCGACGAGGTGATCGAGTCGGTGCGCCGATCGGCGTCTGGGCTGGCGCCGTTCGAGCTGCGCCCGCGCCGCTTGATCGCGTTGCCCGAGCAGGGTCCGAAGCGGCTCGTCGCGATGGAGACCGATGCGCCGGCGACGATGCTCGAGCTGCAGCGCCGGCTCGCGCAGCGACTCGCGCGCTCGCCGCGCGGCGATCCGGGCGATCGGTTCCTGCCGCACCTGACGCTGTGCCGATTCCGTGCGCCAACGCCGTTCGCGCAGCCGGGCCGCGACTCGCGCATCGCACCGTTCACGGTGGACCGGGTGATGCTGATGCGGAGCGTGCTGCTGCCGGGCGGGGCGGAGCATCGCGAGGTCGCACGGGCGCCGCTCGACGGGGCGGGGCCTCCGACGCCATCGACGAGCGATGATCCGGGGACGGCGAACGGTTGACTTCGCCCGGGGGGGCGGCGACGATGCCCAGCGGAAATCCAGACTTGGAGAGGTGGCCGAGAGGCTGAAGGCGACGGTTTGCTAAACCGTTATACGGGTATAAAGCTCGTATCGGGGGTTCGAATCCCCCCCTCTCCGCTTTGCAAAGAACAGACCGCGTTCGCGCCTGCGAACGCGGTCTTTGTGTTTGCCTGGATGCGCAGCGAGCGTCTACCGAGGCCGATACGCCGGCGCCGCGAGTCCGCCGCCGTACCCGGTGGGCACTCGATTCGCCGCGCTCTGCAGTCCGGGGATCGTCGAGCCCGTGGCATACTTTGGGCCCGCATTCACGGCGCCGGGGTTCGCGTACGACGTCGCGGCGTGGGGCTTGTACACGGGCGATTGCAGCCCGCCGGTGCGCCCGCGTCGATCGTCGGGCGCGTACGCGCCGCCCTGAAGCCGGCGCTGCACGTCGTCCGCGCGAAGGTTCGTGGTCGCGGGAATCGGATAGGCCTGGTCGCGTGTGAGCCCGGCGCGCGCCACCGCGGCGCGCCCGCCGCCCCCGTCGAGGCCGACGCGGTACTCCGGACGCGAGAAGGCGCTGTTGCCGCCATAGACATCGCGGATCTGGCCCGACGTGCGATTCAGCCGGTACGAAGATGCCCGCAGCGACGCCGCGCTGCCCCCGCCGCGCCCGCGCGGGTTGTAGCCCGTGCCGCCGACCATGGTGTTGGCGTCGAGCGCTGCGTCGAGCGCGTACTGCCCGATCGCCGCGGCGCCGACGAGCAGCACGGCCGCGAGCGCGGCTCGCGCCATGACGCGGGAATGTCGGGCGCTCATTCCGCCGTCCTCACTTCATGCAGCGTGACGTCCACGAGGATGGACTCATTCGGGCCCAGGTCCGGCGGCAGGCCCAGCTCGCCGAAGGCCAGCGAGGGCGGGATGGCGACGCGCCACCGGCTGCCGGTGGGCATCATCTGCAGGAACTCCTGCACGCCGGGCACGGTCTCGCGCACGACGACGGGCTCCATGGCGCCGCTCACGAACGCCGTGCCGTCGATGCGCGTCGCGCGGAAGGACACGACCGCGACGCTGTCCATGCCAGCCTTCGCGCCGCTGCCCTCAGACACGACCTTGTATTGCAAGCCCGACGGCAGGGTCTTCACGCCCTCTTCCTTGCCGACCAGATCATGGAACGCCTGGCTCTGGCGCAGGTTCTCCTCCGCGAGCGCGCGGAAGGCGGGGTCCGTGTCGCGACGGATCGCGGCCTCGCGACGGCGGACTTCCTCCTCCACCATCCGCAGCAGGTGCTGGCGACGCTGCTCGTCGAGACGCGCGTCCTGCTCCCGGAGCGCGTCGAGCACGCCCCGCGCCAGCTCGTCCGCGTTGATCTCGACCCCGTCGGCCTTCAGCCGCGCGAGCGTGTCGGCGCCCAGTTGGAATCCCACGCTGTAGGAGACGTCATCGACCGGAAGCTGGCGGGACGGCTGCGCGAGCGTCGCGCTTCCGAGGACGAGACACGTCAGACCGGCGAAGGTCCGTGCGAGTCGGCTGCGAACGAGTGCGGACATGAAGTTCTCCGGACATGGCCAAAGCGTCAACGCGGACCGGAACGAGTGCGGCCGCGCTCGAAGTCTGCGTGCATGATACTGCGCGGCGCGCGCCGCCGGGCGCACGAAAAAGGCCGCTCGACGCCGAGCGGCCCTGGGACATGGTCGAAGATTGACCGGCTCAGCCGGGCGTGGTGCTGTTGAAGTTCGAGAGCACGACGTTGAGGTCGGCGAAGTTGACCGTTCCGTCAAGATTCAGATCCGCCGGGAGCAGCGAGCCGACCTGGTTGTACTGGCCGAGCAGGATGTTGAGGTCGCTGAAGTTGACCACGCCGTCCTTGTTGACGTCGCCGCGCACGCCGACCGCCATGTAGACGTTGTAGACGACGGAGGCGGCCCAGGTCGGGGGCTCGGGCGAGGGCGAATCCGCGGCGAGGCCGCCGTAGATCCGGCCGATCAGGTGCTCGTTGTGCGGCATGTCGTCGAGCATGATCTGCTCGTTGACGTTGGTCGGCATATTCGCGGCGAGGATGAACCGCGCGTTGGAGACGGGCAGCGGCGTCTCGCCGATGCTGATCTCGCTGTCGGCGACGTAGGCGCCGTTGATGCAGGTCAGCTCGGTGATGGTGTCGCTCCACGGGATCGTGAAGTCGTAGTACCACTCCTTGAAGACCTCGTCGTACACCTGGAACGTGATGCCGCCCATGAGCACGATGCGGTTGGCGCCGGCGGACTCCGAGAAGAGACTGACGCGCCCGGCCTCGTACTGATTCATCCGCTGGATGAAGTTGACGTCGGTCGCGACTTCGGTGTCGCCCACGCCGTACGTCAGCGGGTTCTCCCACGGGAACACGGCGTTGAACACGCCGCCGGGAACCGTGAAGCCGTAGCGGGTGCCGCCCTCGCCGTTCGAGAGCGTGATCGGCGCCGCCATCATGTCGCGACGGTGGAGCCAGTAGGGATCGACGAACGTCTCCTGCGGCACGGTCATGCTGACCGACGAATCGAAGATGTGGACGCGATCCGAATAGGTGTTGGTGAACGGCTGCGGATTGTTGAAGCCCAGGCCGTAGTCGCCCTCGAAGTTCGACCCGCCGATGAGCGCGAACATGCCGCCCATCCGGATCATCGACGCGCCGGCGACCTGCGCCGCCGTCGACGGCAGCACGGTGAACGCGCTCTCGGGGATCGGCGAATTCGCGCGGAGCGCGGCGTCAACGGCCACAAGGTCCACCGCGACCACGGAGGCGTACGTGTACCACTCGGAGACGCCCTCGATGGGGCCATAGCCACCGTAGATGTAGAGCGTGTCGCCGAGCTGGATCTCCGCGGCGTTGGTGATGCGCAGGCGATTGCGCATCGCCTCGCTGAAGTGGGCGATCGATCCGGAATAGAGGGTGCTCGAGCCGGTGTCGACCATGTGGACCTGGTCGCTGAACACCGACAGGGGAAAGGCCACGATCGTGCCGTTGCCCTGGACCAGGTTGTGCAGGCCCTGGCCGGAGATGCCGGTGAAGAACAGCACCGAGTCACCCAGGTGGCCGGCGGTATAGGAATGCAGCGGGGAGAACGGCAGCGCCGTCGCTTCCCACCGGACGCTCAGCGGTTGCGCCGAGGCCGCGGCGGTGAGCAGGGCCGACGCCGCGAAAGCGCCGGCGTTGCGAACGATGCGGGGGGCAAAGGCACTCTTCTCGATCATGGAGGCTCCTCGCGATTCGAAGCGGATCGGACGCCGCGCCGGGGGCAGGCGCCGCCCTCGCGCCCGCAATGGGGCCCGATGACGGCCTATTCCACGTTTTTCCCGGGTTTTTGGTCTCTCGAAGAAGTCTAGCACGGGATTCCGGATGTTCCTGCCAATTTTCGTCCCGCAAAGAGGGGCGGTTTCGCGAATCTGACGCAGGAATCAAGGCGGGGCGCCGTCCGGGCCGCGCGGCGGGCCTGGGCGGGCTTCGCACCGGCGCCTACCGCCGAGCGCGTCGCCCGCGGAGCGGGGCAGGCGCCGGGACGGCGCGCCGGCAAGGTGGGGAAAACAGGCGATTTTGCCGGGGGCACGCGAGGGCGCCGCTTGTGCGTGCGGGGGCCATACGGTACAAAACCTCGTGGTTTTGGGCCTCGGCGGCGAGGAACTCGCGCGTGCGTGCACGCCGGCCGGATGGACCCGATAACGCGTCAACCTCTACGGAGACCGCTGATGGCAAAGAAGAAGACCGCCAAGAAGAAGAAGGCCGGCGCGAAGAAGGCGAGCGCCAAGGCCGCGATGCCGGCCCCGAAGATCGCTCCCGCGAGCAAGGCTCGCAGCAAGGGCGAGGTCTATCGGACGCTCGCGGAGCAGAGCGGGCTGAAGCGCGCCGACGTCGTGCGCATGTTCGACGTGATGACGGCGATGATGGAGAAGGACCTCAACAGCAAGATCGGCACGTTCAACGTTCCCGGTCTGATGCGCGTGAAGGTCGTGAAGAAGCCCGCCACGAAGGCCCGCATGGGCAAGAACCCGTTCACGGGCGAGATGCAGCAGTTCGCCGCGAAGCCCGCGCGCAAGGTTGTGCGCGTGCGTCCGCTCAAGGGTCTCAAGGACCTGGTCGGCTGACGAACCCATTCGCGCTCCGAGCGCGAGACAAGACAGATCCCTGTCACGACCCGCGCAGGATCGCTCCGACGCGGGTCGTTGTCTGCGCGGATCGCGTGAACCCCGAGCGCGCCGATCCCGTACAACGCTGCGGCCCGACCGGGGCGACGGCCAGAGGAGTACAGTCACGACATGGCCACCCCGATCGCCCCCACCTCTCGAAACGACGACGCGCCGGGGGCGCTCTCGCCCGAGGACGCCGCGGCCCTGAGCCGCATGAAAACGCTAAATCCCAAGGCCGATCCGCTCGCCCGGATCCCCGGCGTTGCGCCCTCGCGCATCCCCAGGCACATCGCGATCATCATGGATGGCAACGGTCGCTGGGCGAACGAGCGCGGCCTGCCGCGTCGCGCCGGGCACAAAGCCGGCGCGCTCTCCGTGCGCGAGGCCGTCGAGGAGTGCGGGCGACTCGGCGTCGAAGCGCTCACGCTCTATTCCTTCTCGCTCGAGAACTGGAAGCGCCCGCGCGAAGAGATCGAAGCGCTGATGGCGCTCTACCTCGAGTACATGCGCGCCGAACGCGAGCACCTCGTCAAGCACAACATCCGCTTTCGCCAGATTGGTCGTCGCGAAGGGCTGCCGCCCGAGGCGCTCGCCGAACTTGACCGCACGCTCGAAGCAACGGCGTCCTGCACCGGCCCGACGCTGTGCCTCGCGGTGAATTACGGCTCTCGCGCCGAGATCACCGACGCGGCGCGCGCCATCGCCCGCAAGGTGCGCGACGGCGCGCTCCGCGCCGAGGACGTCGACGAGCGCACCATCAGCGAACATCTGAACACCGCGGGCCTGCCCGATCCTGATCTGCTCATCCGCACCGCCGGCGAGATGCGCGTCAGCAACTACCTGCTGTGGCAGATCTCCTACTCCGAGCTGCACGTCGCGCCGACGCTATGGCCGGATTTCCGCGCCGAGCATCTGCACGCCGCGATCCGCGACTTCGCCTCGCGCCGCCGGCGCTACGGCGGGCTCGACGCGCCCCAGACCTGACGCCCGGCGCGCCCGATCGCCGCCGACGGTAGATTCACTCCCCCAGTGCTCCGCTACCGGCTCCTCCTCGGCCCGATTCTCATCGCCCTCCTCGTCGGAACCCTTTGGCTCGACGAGTGGCTGGACCGCGCCGCCGTTCCCGACGCGCTGTCCGGCCTGTTCGGCGGACGGACGACCTTCCCCCCCGGCGCGGCCCTCTTCATGCTCGCGATCGTCGCCAGCCCTCTCGCGGCGCTCGAACTCGCCCGCATCCTCAGAGCCAACGGCATCGTCGCCTCCGGCGCCCTGACCTGGCTCGCCACGGTCTTCGGCCTCCTGGTCTCCTGCCTCGTGCCGTCCGCACTCCCGGCCCCCCGGGCGGTCATGGTCGTCGGATCGGCTGCGGTCATCGTCCTCATCCTGGCGCTGCTGTACGCCTCGCGGGGCAAGACCGTCGAGGGCGTCGTGGCGTCGTGCGGCGGAGCGCTCCTTTCCTTTGTCTATCTGGGGCTGATGTTCGGATTCGTGCTGGCCCTTCGCCGCGAACACTCGGCCTGGGTCGTCCTCTGGGTGATGCTGGTCACCAAGTCCAGCGACATCGGGGCGTACTTCACCGGCATGTCGATCGGGAAGCACAAGCTCATCCCCTGGCTCAGCCCGGGCAAGACCTGGGAGGGTCTGGTCGGCGGTGTCGTGCTGGCGACAATTGTCGGCGCCGCGGGGTCCGGGCTCATGCCGATGCCGGCCGGCGCGGCGCCGCTGGCGATCTGGCAGGGCGCGGTGCTGGGCGCGACCTTGGCTCTCGTCGGCCAGGCGGGTGATCTGGTCGCGAGCCTGCTCAAGCGGGACGCGGGCTTCAAGGACTCATCGAAGGCTCTGCCCGGATTCGGCGGTGTTCTGGACGTGATCGACTCGCCGCTCCTCGCGGCCCCGGCCGCGTACTGGCTGCTCGTCGCCTTCACCACCCCCGCCGGCTGAGACTCGGGCCGACCAGACCGCCCCGGCGCGGGTACACTGTTTGCAGAGTGTCCTCGAAGCCGACCAACGTCACCGCCAAGCTCCTCGAGCTCCACCTCATCGAATCGCAGATCCGCGGCCTCACGCGGCGTCTCAAGGACGCCGAGCGGACGCTGTCGATCCAGACCGCAGCACAGGGCGAGCTCAAGGCTCAGGCCGATGCGCTCCGCGCCCAGATGCGTCAGCTCGAGGCCACGGCCGCGAACGACGAGGGCGAGGTCAAGCGGCTCGACGAGCGGATCGCCAAGCTCCGCGAGCAGATGAACGCCGCGAAGTCCAACAAGGAATACACCACCTTCCAGACCGAGATCAGCACGCTTAAGGCGGATCGCGGCCAAGTGGAGGAAAAGGCGCTCGGCTCGCTCACCAAGTTCGACGCGGTGCGCAAGTCTCTTGAAGAGCTCGAGACCCAGCAGGCCGACCGCAAGGTCCTGGTGGACGCCGCGACCAAGGAGCGTGATCAGCGACAGGAGGAGATCAAGGATCGCCTCAACGAGCTGACCGCGCAGCGCAAGGCCGCGATGGCGGACGTTCCTGATCACGCGCTCGCCGAGTTCGAGAAGCGCGTCGCGCTGGGCGAAGAGGACATCATGGCCCCGCTGGAGGAATACGACCGGCGCAACCGCGAGTACGTCTGCGGCTCGTGCCAGGTCGTCGTCCCGATGGAGAAGCTCAACGGCCTGCTCGGCCGGGGCGAACTCACGGTGTGCTCGAGCTGCGGCGTGATCCTCTTCCTCGAGGCCGCGACGCGCGACGCCGCCCTCGCCGGCAAGAAGTAGCGCTCGACACGCGAGCCCCGACGGGCGACAATCGCCCGTCATGCGACACCATCACACCATCGGTTGCGGCTGCTCTCGGCGCGATTTCCTCGGCTGCGGCGCCTACGTCGCGCTCGCCCTCGCCGCGGGCTCCACGCTCACCCGTCGCGCCTTCGCCGCGCCGCTCACCGGCGAGACGGTCCGGACGGAGCCCTTCGCGCGCATCGAGAAGCTCGCCGACGGGGTGTGGGCGGTGGTCTCGACGCCGGGCGTCGCCAACGACTTCCGCACCGTCGCGAACGGCGGCATCATCGCCGGACGCGATGCGGTCCTGCTGGTCGAAGGACTCAACACGCCGCAGGGCGGCGCATGGCTGAGCGACATGGCCCGCGTGCTGACCGGGCGCCGTCCGACGCACGTCGTCGTCACGCACGTGCATGGCGACCACGTCAACGGGTTGTCCGGCCAGATCGGCGGGGACGATCAGCCGACCATCATCGGCACCGCGACGACGCGCCGGCTCATGGCCGAGCGCAACGCGGCGCCACCGCAGCAGGGCGAGGGGGACATCCGCAAGACGGTTCCGATCGTGCTGCCGGACTCGGTCATCGTGGACGAGACGAAGCCGACCGAACTGGACCTTGGCGGGCGCACGGTGCGCCTCACGCCGCGCCTCGGTCACTCACCGAGCGACCTGACGATCGAATTGCTCGAGCCGCGCGTGCTCTGGGGCGGAGACCTGGTGTTCAACGGCCTCTTCCCGTACTACGGCGACGCGATCCCGTCGAAACTCGGCGAAGCGTGCAACGCCATGCTGCGCGACGGCGACACGACCTACGTGCCCGGTCATGGTTCCGTCGCCACGGCCAAGGAGCTGGAGCCGTACCTCGCGCTGCTCGCGGATGTCGAGGCCGCGGCCCGCCGGGCCGTCGAGAAGGGTGTGCCCGCGAGCGAAGCGTGGCAGGAGTATCAGACTCCGGCAGCGCTCGGCGAATGGATGAAGTTCCGCCCCGACATCTATCGCTTCGCCTTCGAGGCGTGGGAGCGCGAACTCAAGGGCTGAGCGATTCCGGCTCGCGCGCCGACACGCGCGCATAGCCGACGTAGCGCGAGCGCCCCGGCGCATCGCCCTCCAGCTTGCGCACGACCAGCGCCTCGAGCCTCTCGCCTCCCGGTGCGGGGCCCGCGTGGCGACGAACCGCCTCGCGCGCCGCGGAGATCGCCTTTGCCCGCGCATCGCTGAGGTCCCGCCCCATCGCCTCCACCGTCAGCACGACGCGCCCGTCCTCCGACCGCGGCTCGGCAAGCCACCAGATCGGCCGGCCGTCCGGACGCCAGAAGCTCTCCGAATCGCTCGAGGCATCAGCAGTGTCAGCGCCGATCGGTTCGGCCGGCGTGTCCGAGGGCGCCGCCAGATCGACGGGCGGTCCGGCGACCAGCGCCGGGTCGAGCGGCTCCTCGACGAGCGCCGCGTCGACCTCGGCCTCCGCCTCGGCGACTGGTTCCATCGCGGCGTCGTTGGACGCACAGCCCCCGGCGAGCACGGCGATGAGCGCGAGCGTGATGAAATCAGTCGGGGGGCGCACGGAGTTATGATCCGCAGGGATTCGGTGAAGGCAAACGGTTCTCGTGCGGAAGGATGGCATGAACAGCCCCGGCCCCACCCCAAGCGGTTCGCAGCCCGCCGCCCGTCGGTTCGACCCGGCGTCGATCGAGCGTCCCGAGCCGCAGCTCCTGACGTACTACGCCCTCTGCGCGGCGTGCACGGTGATCGGATTCCCGTTCGTCTTCATCCCGCTGTGGATGAAGTACATCACGCTGCGCTACAAGCTCGATGACGAGGGCGTGTCGATGGCGTGGGGCGTGCTCTTCAAGAAGGAAGTGCACCTGACCTACCGGCGGATCCAGGACATCCACGTCACGCGCAACCTCTTCCACCGCTGGCTCGGCCTCGCGTCGATCGCGGTGCAGACGGCGTCGGGCTCCTCCGGCGCCGAGATGACCATCGAGGGCGTCGCCGCGCCCGAGGCGCTGCGCGACTTCCTCTACACCAAGATGCGCGGCGCCCGTGGCGACGACGATCAACCCGAGGGCGCGCCCGCCGAGAAGGACGACGCCCTCGCGCTGCTCCACGAGATCCGTGACGAGCTGCGCGCGACGCGCGCAGCGCTGGAGCGCCGGGCATGAGCGGGCACAGCGAATCCGCCGCGGCGTGGATCTACTCCGGCCTCTGGTCCGGCATCGTCCGCTGGCTGCGCGTGCCGCCCGAGCCGCCGACGCTGCCGCCGGCGCAGGGCGAGGAGGTCCGCTCGTTCCGCCCGGCCGACGGCTTCCTGCGCTACCTCAAGTTCTGGTTCTGGATCGCGCTCCTGCCAATGGACATCGGCATCGTCTTCGCGTGGATCATCATCTTCACGGTCAACTCCGAGGTTGCGTGGTGGCTGCTGGCGCCCGCGCTCATCCTCGCCGTCGTGCCCGACGTGATCGCCTACGTCGCGATCCACCTGCGCTACGACACGACGTGGTATGTCATGAGCGGGCGGAGCCTGCGCATCCGGCGCGGCGTGTGGAAGATCCACGAGACGACCATCACCTACGAGAACATCCAGAACGTCAAGGTCGCGCAGGGCCCTGTGCAGCGAAAGTTCGGCATCGCGACGGTCGTCGTCGAGACCGCGGGCGGCGGATCGGGCGGCCAGCCTGGTCACGGCGGTGGCGCCGCGCTCAATCAGGGCCACCTCGAGGGCCTCGAGAACGCGCACCAGATCCGCGACCTCATCATGACCAAGGTGCGTGCGTCTACCTCGGCGGGTCTCGGCGACGAGCGCCACGACCATCGCGCGGCGTCCAAGGGGCACACCCCGGCGCAATTGGAGGCGCTCCGAGCAATCCGAGACGAAGCGAAGGCGCTGCGCCTCGCCGCTACTCGGCCGTGAACAGCCGCTGCTGGTTCTTCACGTCGCGCACCCGCGCTTCCAGTTCTTCCGCGTGTCGGCGCATTTCGCCGACGGAGTTGAACTGATAGTGCTCGCTGGCGAAGCGGACGTAGGCGACCTCGTCGAGGTCCTTGAGCCGCTGCATGACCTTCTCGCCGATCACCGACGAGGGAACCTCGCGGTCGAAGTCGCGATGGACTTCTTCATCGACGGCGTCCACGACGGCGGACTTGGCGTCTTCCGGGATGGCGCGCTTGCCGCAGGCGAGCTGCACGCCGCGCATGATCTTCTCGCGATCGAAGGGCACGCGCGAGCCGTCGCGCTTGATGACCACCAGGCCCGCGGTCTCCTCGACCCGCTCGTAGGTCGTGAAGCGCTTCTCGCAGACGTTGCACTGCCGGCGCCGGCGGACGACCTTGCCGCCGTCGGAAGCGCGCGAGTCGATCACCCGGTCGTCGTTGGCGCTGCAGTACGGACAGATCATGCCCCGGTCCCCCGCTCCATCAGCGACCAGGGCGCCGCCTTCTGCGTGAGCGGCCGGCGACTCCGGATGATGGGGGCTTGCGTGGGCACGACGCCATATGTTGCGGCGCCGGGTCGGCCGGGTCAAACCCTTCCGGGCGTCGGTCTACAATCGCCTCCCCATGCCGACCATCACCCTTCCCGACGGCTCGAAACGCTCCTACGACGGCCCGGTCACCGCCTACGACGTGGCGAAGGACATCGGTCCGCGCCTCGCCCAGGCCGCGCTGGGCTGCAAGCTCGACGGCGTCCTCTGCGACCTGAACACGCTCATCGAGCGCGACGCCGCGCTCGCCATCGTCACCCCCACGACGAGGGACAAGAAGCCGGACCCCGACGCGCTCTTCCTCCTGCGACACTCCACCGCCCACGTCATGGCGGAGGCGATCCAGCGCATCGTCCCGGGGGCACAGCTCGTCTACGGCCCGCCGCTGGACACCGGCTTCTACTACGACATCGCCTTCCCGGTCGATCGGCCGCTGCGCGCCGAGGATTTCGCCGCGATCGAGAAGGAGATGGCCTCCATCATCGCGGAGGATCGTCCCTTCACGCGCTACGAGATGCCCGTCGCTGAGGGCATGAAGAAGCTCGAGCGCGAGGGCAGCAAGTACAAGATCGACAACGCCAACCGCGCCATCGAGGCCGGCAGCGACAAGCTCTCCTGGTACGCCACGGGCAAGCCCGACGTGAACTGGGAGGATCTCTGCCGCGGCCCGCACGTGCCCAGCACCGGGCGCATCGGCGCGTTCAAGGTCATGTCCCTCGCGTCGTCTTATTGGCACGGCGACGAGAATTCCGACCGCCTGACGCGCGTCTACGGCACGGCGTTCGCCACCAAGGAAGACCTCGAGAAACACCTGAACCTGCTGGAAGAGGCCAAGAAGCGCGACCATCGCACGATCGGCAAGGCGCTCGGGCTCTTCCACATCGACGACGCCGTTGGGCAGGGGCTCATCCTGTGGACGCCGAAGGGCTCGGTCATCCGCACCGAACTCCAGAACTTCATCAGCGCGGAGCTGACGCGCCAGGGCTATCAGCAGGTCTACACGCCGAACATCGCCAAGCTCGGCCTATTCCGCACCAGCGGCCACTTCCCCTACTACCGCGACTCGCAGTACCCGCCGATCGTCGAGCGCGAGGCGCTGGATCTGCTCGCCAACGAGGGCTGCTCGTGCGCCGAGCTGTCGTCGCGGCTGACCGCGGGCGAGGTCGAGGGCTACCTCCTCAAGCCCATGAACTGCCCGATGCACATCAAGATCTACGACTCGCGCCCCCACTCCTACCGCGACCTGCCGGTGCGCCTTGCCGAATTCGGCACGGTGTACCGCTGGGAGCAGTCGGGCGAGCTCAACGGCATGACCCGCGTCCGCGGCTTCACGCAGGACGATGCGCACCTCTTCTGCACCGAGGACCAGGTCGCGGACGAGGTGCAGGGATGCCTGTCAATCGTCAAGCTGATCTTCAACACGCTCGGGATGAAGGACTACCGCGTGCGCGTCGGCCTGCGCGATCCGGATTCCAGCAAGTACGTGGGCGATCCGAAGAACTGGGACAAGGCCGAAGCGGCGTGCCGCAACGCGGCGAAGTCGCTGGGTGTGGAGTTCAGCGAGGAGCCCGGCGAGGCGGCGTTCTACGGCCCGAAAATCGACTTCGTGGTGAAGGACGTCATCGGGCGCGAGTGGCAGCTCGGCACGGTGCAGGTGGACTACAACCTGCCGGAGCGGTTCGACCTGAGCTATACGGGCGCGGACAACCAGTCGCATCGGCCGGTGATGATTCATCGTGCGCCGTTCGGGTCGATGGAGCGGTTCGTCGGCGTCCTGATCGAGCACTTCGCCAAGGCAGGGCGGCTCGCCCAGTTTGGTGTGAACGATTTCGGGGCGCGTCCTGCCCGAAAGGTCCACGTCCTCGGCCAACCCCATCCAGGCCGGCGCCGAATAGCCCGGCGCATCGACATGGCGGTAGAGGATGCAGGTGTCGTAGGTGAACTGGTTCGGATCAGTGGGATGGGGAATGAACCGGTGCAGGAACACTGCTTCGGGATGGCAACCGATCTGCACGTTGGGGAAGATCGAAGAGACCACCGAGTCCGAAAGCTGGCTGTCGCTGAAGCGCTCATAGCGCAGCCCAAGCTGTTCCGAGCGGCGGCGTTTGGCCTGCTGCACGGCCGCGCGAGTCTCGCGCGCGGTGCCGGTGAAGGTCGATGGGTCAATACCGGCGTCGCGCAGCATCATCTGGATACCGGGATTGACCGATTCCTGA
>JBGTSD010000025.1:0-34299 GCA_041940385.1 Phycisphaerales bacterium
ATTGCGGATCTGCATGATGGATGGATTCACCCCCACCCTGCCCTCCCCCCTCGAGGGGGAGGGGTTTCGGCGCGCGGGAATGGCGTGGGTTGGGAGGCGGGAAGTGTAGCGGGGTGGTCCGTAGGGAATCGGGGCGCGGGGGGCGGCGCGATCAGGCGGGCTCGGCGTTCTGGAGCGGCGTGGCCGGCGGCGCGTAGACGTCGGGCCGGTGGATCTCCATGAATCGGTCGGGTTTGGCGAGCGGGGTGAAGCCGAACGCGGCGTAGAGGTCGTGGGCGTCGCGGGTGGCGAGGGTGAAGCGCCGGAGGTTCTGGAGGGAGGGGTGCGCGAGGATGAACTGCATGAGCCACTTGCCGAGGCCGCGGGCGCGATGGTCTTCGAGGATGTAGACATCGCAGAGATAGGCGTAAGTCGCGGCGTCGGTGACGACGCGCGCGAAGCCGATCTGCTGATGATCGAGATAGAGGCCGGCGCAGAGGGAGTTCTGCACGGCGCGGGCGACGGTGTCGCGGGGGATGCCGGGGGACCAGTAGGAGCGGGTGAGGTAGGCGTGGATGGCGTCGAGGTCGAAGCGCGCGGGGTCGGTGGAGATGACGTAGGGCGCGCGGTGGGCTTCGAGGATGGGGAATGGCATCGCGGCGGGATCGTATGCGCGGGTGGTCATGACGCACGCGCGCAGGAAAGCGGCCGGAGGGTGGCTCCGGCCGCGGGGGTGAGGCGTGGGATATGGGTGATTCGGATTACGGGCAGGGGGTGGAGTAGACGGAGAGGAGGGCGTTGAGGTCGGCGAAGTCGACGTCGTTGTCGTTGTCGAGGTCGCCGGCGAGGCCTGCGCCGGCCTGGCCGAAGTTGCCGAGGAGGATGTTGAGGTCGGAGAAGTCGACGTCGTTGTCGCCGTCGAGGTCGCCGGGGCAGGGCGCGACGCCCATGAGGACTTCGAAGGCGTTGTTCAGGGTGTCACTGCCGTCGGCGTTGGCGACGGTGATGTTGCGGAAGCCGAGCGCGGCGCCGGCGTCGATGTTCAGGATGAGGCCGCCAACGGAGGTGCCTTCGGCGTTGGGCGCGGCGACGCCGATGACGGTGACGCCGGTTCCGGAGACGGTGACATCGGACGCAGCGACATTCTTGAGGTTGACGCCGGTGAGGGTGACGGCGACCTGGGTGTTCTGCTGGCCGGAGTCGGGGGAGACATCGGCGAGGTCGGTCGTGGCGCCGAAGACGGTGAGGTTGATGGTGTCGAAGCCCGAGGCGCCGTTGGTGTCGGTGACGCGGAGGGTGACGGGGTAGACGCCGTTGGAGACGTACTGGCGCGAGGGCTTGGTGGTGTCGTTGACTTCGAAGACGCCGTCGCCGTTGAGGTCCCAGTCGAAGGAGGAGGAGTTGAGGGTGGCGCCGGGCTCCATGGCTGCGGAGTTGATGTCGCCCATGAAGAAGCAGTTGGTGTTGGCGGCGATGCGCTTGTGGATGCCGGCGATGGCCTGCGGCGGCGCGACGGCCGCGCCGACGCGGAGGGTCATGTCGTAGAGCTGCACGGTCTGCTGGGCGTTGGGGCCGACGTCGAAGACGCGGACGGTGTACTCGCCGGCGGCGAGGTTGTTGGCGGTGAGGACTTCGTTGGCGCCGGCGGCGGCGGATGTGGCGCTCAGGATGACGGAGGTTCCGTCGGCGGAGCGGAGTTCGATGTTGAGGTTGCCGGCGATGTCGGCATTGATGGTGGAGGTGGAGCCGGAGCAGTTGGAGGACTGCTGGCCGTTGGAGTAGGAGCCGCCCGTCGGGTCGACGGTGATGACGACGTTTTGGGTTGAGGAGAGGGTGAAGCGGAACCAGTCTTCGTCGGTGTTGTTGAATCCGGTGGCGCCGTTGGTGGAGAGGTTGCGCTCGATGACGGAGCGGAGGATGGGGGAGGTGAGGTCGCCGAAGTTGGTGGCGTTCGCGGCGTTGTTGTTGCCGGCGTAGCGATCGCCGTAGGAGCGTCCGGCGCCGCGGCGCTCGTCGATGGCGACGGCGTCGGTGGACGTCTGGATGAGGGGCTCCATGAGCTTCTGGTTGTTGCAGGGGACGGTGTGGACGTTGCCGAGTCCGTGGCCGTGTTCATGGGCGACGGTGTTGCGGAAGTAGCGGAAGGAGTTGGCGGACTGGTTGAAGTTGGTGGAGTTGAAGAAGGAGGTGTTGATGCACATGTCGCCGCCGCCGACGCCGGCGAGTCCGCTGGCGCTGGGGAAGGCGTTGTAGGCGAGGAAGCCTGAGGCGCCGAAGGCGCGGCCGCCGATGCGGATGTCGCCGCGGGTGGCGGTTCGGGTGGTGGTCTGGTTCATGGCTTCGCCGTTGTCGGCGACTTCGGTGTAGGTGAGCCCGCCGAAGCGGCGCCAGGAGGCGAGGGCTTGCCGGATGTACTCGCGTCCTTCGTCGAGGTCGGAGGCGCCGAAGAGCGTCGTGAGGGAGGCGCCGAGGGTGTTGGGTCCGGTGCTGGAGACGGCGGAGAGGCCCCAGGTGACGCCATCCGCGGGGAAGGAGTAGGTGAGGTTGGCGCGCTGCGCGCGGTTGGCCGTGCCGATGAGGACGTCGCCGGTCCAGACGAGGTTGTCGGTGACGAAGGCGTCGGCGGGGTTGTAGGGGAAGAACTGGGTGGGGGGGAGGAGCTCGGAGTGATCGATGGCGGCCTCGAACGCGGCGGCGTCCATCTGGCTGGACCAGCACATGGGGCTGGCGGCCATGCGGTCGAGGATGAGTCGGCGCGCGGCGTCGGGGAAGTGCGAGCGGGCGGCGACGCGGGCGATCGCCTGGTCGAGCGCGGCGGAGCCGGTCGATTCCCAGGTCCGGGGCGTCAGACTGGACGCGGAGGCGGCGCACGTGACAAGGAGCGCCGCGGTGACGGCGACGGACGGGGCGGACCGGGATGGCATGAAACTCTCCGAGGTGGACCGGGTGGCTGGACGCGACTCTGCCGAACCACTCCAGTGGTTCGATTGAGGATGCTCTGTCCTGGCGCAGCGGCGCGTTGAGAACGGCAACGGATGACGCACGCTGGATATTGCACGCCTTTTCGGGCGGCGCCGCGGAATTCGGTTGAAAAGCGGGATGGCGCCGGGCGGGACCGAGAAAAAGTCCGTCCGGCGACCGGGAGTGGGTCAGTTTCCGCCGCGGATCGGGGCGCCCTGAACCATGATGTTGAGCTGCTGGTCGAGGGCGGCGTAGGCGGGGTCTGAGATCCATCCCCAGAGGGCGGGCGAGCCGTAGGCGATGATGCCGCGGGCGCCGACGGCGCGATCGGGGGGGTGGAAGTGGAAGGCAACTGGGACGGTGGTGTCGAGGAATCGGTTGTTGCCGAAGTACTCCCAGCGGTGCTGGATGGGTGGGGGGCGGGAGCCGAACTCGCGCTGGCGGACGACGTCCACGGGGATCCACTCGAGCTTGTTGTCGGCGGGGTCGAGGAGCGCGAACTCGGCCCAGGCGTGGAACTGCGGGAAGCGGGTCTTGTTGGTGGCTTCGACATCGATGCCGACGACGAGGCGGGTGGGCAGACCGGCGGCGCGACAGGCGGCGACGTAGAGGCAGACGAGGTCGAAGACGGAGCCCTCGCCGGTTTCGGCGGCGAACGCGGCGCCCTGGACGTCGAGGCCCTCGACCTGGCCGCGGGTGTTGTTGCCGATGTTGGGCGCGCTGGTGCGGACGTGCTCGATGGCGCGTCCGGCGATGGTCTTGGCGAGTTCGACGGGGGTCATGGCGCGCGGGTTGGCGTTGGTCCAGTCGTTCATCAGCGCGACGACGGCGGGGTGGCGCGCGTGGATGTAGTGCTGGTCGGGTTCGGTCCAGGCGCGGAGCTCGGGCGGGTAGTCGGCGGGCCAGGGGATGTCGAGGGCGCGGCGCTCGTCGAAGACGGTCTCCTTGCAGCGCACGGTGACCTTGAAGATCAGGCGCGCCATGTTGCTGGCGTCCCGGCGATCGATGGGCGTCTGCACCGCGTTTCGCGCGGCGGGGTCCGCGAGGAATTCGAGCTTGCCGTAGCGGCCGGCGCCGTTCACGCGGGGGAGCATGGTGAAGGCGTCTTCCCAGAGCTCGCTGCGCCACCAGAACTGCGCCTCGGTGAGCGCGGGATTGGTTTCGGAGGAGCCGGTGTCGTCGATGACCGGAAAGAAGACGTCGGCCTTGTCGAGGACGAACTGGGAGCGCTGGTATTGCAGGCCGCCGGCCGGGTTGCGCTGGATGTCGTCGCGCGGGATGATCTGCACTTCGTAGTGGACGACGTAGGTGTTGACGTCGGTGGTGTTGGTGATGAGCGGCGGATCGGCGGCGAGCGCGGCGATCGAGAGTGCGGCGGCGGCGAGGATCATGGTGTTCGCTCCGCGATATGGATCTCGGTCTTGTAGCGCAGGGTGACGTGCCCGTCGCGCTCGAATCGGTCAAAGTGCTCGCGCAGGTCGGCGGCCATCTCGAGGAACGGCTGGCCGCTCTTGGGCGAATAGGACGCGCTGAGCGCGCGTTCGACGAGGCCGTCGCGATCGAGCGTCTGCTCGTGAGGGAACACCAGGACGCGGTACGCGGCGAAGCGGACGTCCTCGACGAGATCGGCGGCGACGCCCGGGAGGGCCCAGGGGGATCGCGGCAGCTCGACGGCGTGGCGGGACATGATGGAGCAGTAGCCGGCGGTGAAGACGTCGTCGCGGTTCTGGATGTTCCAGAGCATCGCGAGCCGGCCGAGGGGTCGGAGGATGCGATGGAACTCGTCCATGGCGCGCGGGCGGTCGAGCCAGTGGAAGGACTGCGCGCAGAGGATGAGGTCGACACTCGTGTCGTCGAGCGTGGTCGATTCGCCGCAGGCGTCAATCCAGCGGATGGGCGGCTGCACGTCGCGCGTGTCCGCGGCGCCGCGTTCGCGCATGTCGCGGTTGGGTTCGATGGCGAGGACGTTGCATCGGCGCGCGGCGAGGAGTCGCGAGGAGATGCCGGTGCCGGCGCCGATGTCGGCGGCGGTGGTGGCGCCGTGGGTGTCGCAGCCGGAGACGATGGCGTCCATCGCGTCGCCGGGGTAGGTGGGTCGAGCGCGCGAGTAGACGGCGGCCCGGTCGGTAAATCGGGCGTGCGGTGAGGACGGATTCGCGGTCGGCGAAGGCATGAATTGGCCCGGAGTCCGAGGGGAAGGACGCCCTCAGTCTATCACCTCCGGGAAGGGAATCCCCGGGGGCGCGGGGGCTGGTCGAAACCTCGCATCGGGACGGCTGTAAGTAGTCTCCGTTGGTTCATCCGCCGCGATGTGCGGCGGGTCCGGCGTGCGTCGGACGTTCATCTCGAGTGAATCCGGGAGTGCAGCAAGGAGCGGCGGCGGCATGACGACTTCACGACGCGAGTTTCTGGCGACGAGCATCCTGGCGGCGGGCGCGGCGATGGGACTTGGCGCGCTGGCGAGCCCGGCGCTGGCGCGACGCGCGTCGCGGGCGCAGAAGCGACTCCTGATTCTCGGCGGGACGGGGTTCCTCGGGCCGCACACGGTCGATGCGGCGAAAGCCGCGGGCTGGCACGTGACGGTGTTCAATCGCGGGAAGACGAACCCGGAGATGTTCGAGGAGGATCCGAGCGTCGAGACGCTGCTCGGCGATCGCGACGGCGATCTCGAGTCGCTGAAGGGCAAGGAGTGGGACGCGGTCATCGACAATTCGGGGTACGTGCCGCGGATCGTGAACGATTCGGCGACGCTGCTCAAGGATCACGTGGGTCAGTACGTGTTCATCTCGTCGATCTCGGCGTACGCGGGCTTCGAAAAGGTGGGGTTGAACGAGAGCGATCCGGTCGGCCGAATGGAGGATCCGACGGTCGAGTCGATGGGTGAGAACTATCAGAATTACGGGCCGCTGAAGGCGCTGTGCGAAGAGGCGGCGGAGGCGGCGATGCCCGGGCGCGTGACGAACATCCGGCCGGGGTACATCGTGGGGCCGCTCGATCGTTCGGGGCGTTTCACCTACTGGCCGGTGCGCGTGTCGAAGGGCGGGGAGATGATGGCGCCGGGCGAGGCGGAGGACCGCGTGCAGATCATCGACGTGCGTGATCTGGCGGCGTGGATCGTGCACACGGTCGATGCGAAGATCACGGGCGTGTACAACGCGACGGGCCCGGACGAGCCGCTGACGATCGGCGCGATGATCGAGGCGTGCAGGAAGGGCACGGGCGGGGATCCGAAGCTCACGTGGGTGGATGCGGACTTCCTCGAGCAGCGCGAGCTGGGGTTCCCGATCTGGGTGCCGGCGCGTGGCGAGTACACCGGCTTCTCGCGCGTGGACTGCTCTCGTGCGTACGCGAAGGGCTTGACGTTCCGCCCGGTGTCGGAGACGGCGCGCGACACGCTGGAGTGGTACAACGGGTTGCCCGAGGACAGCCGCCTGCGCCGGCTCGCGGGACCGACGGCGGAGCAGGAGGCAGAGGCGCTGAATGCGTGGAAGGAAGCGCACCCTGCCGGCTGATTTGAAGCTGAGCGAGCACACTCCCGGCGCCTTCCTCCGGCGGCTTGTCGATCTGCGCCCCGGGGAGGGCGCCGCGGTTTTGCTGTCGTTCGCGTACTTCTTCTGCCTGCTCGCGGGGTACTACTTTCTGCGTCCGTTGCGGGAGACGATGGGCGTCGAGGGGGGCGTGCGGAATCTTCCGTGGCTGTACATGGGGACGCTCGGCGTGATGATCGCGGCGCAGCCGCTGTTCGGCGCGCTGGTGTCGCGATTCGGCCGGCGCGTGTTCATCCCGGCGACGTACCGCTTCTTCATCGTGAACATCCTGGTGTTCTACGCGCTCTTCATGACGCTGCGCGGCGAGGACCGCGTGTGGGCGGGGCGGGTGTTCTACGTGTGGGTCAGTGTGTTCAATCTGTTCGCGGTGTCGGTGTTCTGGGGCTTCATGGCGGACCTGTGGCGAACGGAGCAGGGCAAGCGGCTGTTCGGCTTTATCGCGGCGGGCGGGTCCGCGGGGGCGCTCGCGGGCTCCGGCGCGGCGACGCTGCTCGTTTCGGTTACGGGCGAGGCGGCGCTGCTGCTGTTCGCGGCGGCGCTGGTCGAGGCGAGCGTGCGGTGCATGCGGGCGCTGCTGCATCACTCGAAGCGCACGGACATGCAGGGCGACGCCCGTGATGAGGCGGCGCTGCCCCGCGGCGGAATGTTCGGTGGGATCCAGGCGGCGCTGAGCTCGCCGTACCTGCTGGGGATCTCGGTGTATCTCCTGCTCTACACGGTGACGTCGACGCTCCTGTATTTCACGCAGGCGAGGATCGTGGCGGAGGTGTTCGGGGACGATCGCGTGGCGCGCACGGCGGGATTCGCTCAGATCGACTTCTGGACGAACGTGGTGGCGATCGTGTTCCAGGCGGCGATCACGGGGCGGATCGTGAAGCGCGTCGGCGTCGGGTGGACGCTCACCGTGCTGCCGGCAGCGACGGCGGCGGGGCTGGCGGCGCTGGCGATGTCGCCGCTGTTCCTGACGCTGCTCGTCGTGCAATCGGGCCGACGCGGGCTGGGCTACGGGCTCGCGAAGCCGGCGCGCGAGGCGCTCTTCACCGTGGTGTCGCGCGAGGACAAGTACAAGGCGAAAGCGTTCATCGACACGTTCGTGTATCGCGGGGGCGACGCCATCGGGGCGTGGACGGAGACGGGTCTGACGAAGCTTGGACTCGGCGCCGCGGCGGTCGCGGGGCTTGCGGCGCCGCTGTGCGCCGCGTGGGCGGGGATTGGGCTCTGGCTGGGGTGGCGGATGCGGGTGAGGGCGGGGGAGACAAGTCGGGTCGAGGCGGGGGGACGTGGCGGATAAACCCGGCGTGGACGCGGCGGCCATCGAGACATGGGGCATTTCCCTCAGTAGGCGCTAGGCGACTTCGGGTTGGCGATGTACCTTTGGGTCATCACTCGCCGTCGTGAGGGAGGCGAGCCCAAAGGAACACTCCATGAAAACTCGAGCGGGTCTGTGCGGGGTCGCTGTCGTTGTGGGTGGGTTGATCGCGGCGTCGGACGGCGCTGCGCAATGCGGGTTCTCGTTCGAGGCGCCGATGGGGTACGCGTCGGGCGCGGATGCGTCGGCGGTGGCGACGGGCGATGTGAACGGCGACGGCAACGTGGACATGGTCGTTGCGAATTCCGCGGCGAGCAGTGTGTCGGTGCAGCTGGGCAATGGAGATGGGACGTTTCAGCCGGCGGCGCCGCAGGCGACGGGCGCGGGGCCGATCGACGTCGAGCTTGTGGATGTGAACGCGGACGGGGACCTGGACATCGTCACGGCGAACGCCGACGGGCACTCGCTCACGGTGCGGCTCGGCAACGGGAACGGGACGTTCCAGCCGCCGCTCACGGTGAACGGCTTCCTGTTCCCGGTGGCGGTCGAGGTCGTGGACGTCGATTCGGACGGGCACGTGGACCTGGTGGCGGCCAATCAGGGCGACAACACGGTGGGCGTGGCGTACGGCGACGGCAACGGACCGTTCCAGATCCCGCTGAACTTCCCGATCGGCGCCACGCCGGTGGCGATGGACTGTGGTGATTTCAACAACGACGGAAGGGTTGATCTCGCGGTGGTCGGCGGCGGCACATCGGCGCAGATCCTTCTGAATAACGGCATGGGCGGGTTCGCGACGGCGACGACGACGTCGGCGGGCACGGGCGCGGCGTCGGTGGCGATCGGCGATGTCAGCGGCGATGGCATGTCCGACCTGCTGTTCTCGAACACGGGGCTCGGCGGCTATGCGGTCGCGCTGGGCAACGGCAACGGCACGTTTCTCGCGGCGGTGCAGCAGGGCGCAGGGAGCGCGCGGGCGTCGGTGGCGGTGGGCGACCTGAACGGCGACGGCGTTCCGGACCTGGTCGTCGGCGGGTCGGGCTCGTTCGCGCTGCTGCGCGGCAATGGTCCGGGCACGTTCTTCAGCCCGACGTTTCTCAGCTCCGGGGCGGGGACGAACCTGCGCTCGGTGGAGATCGTGGACTTCAACAACGACGGCAAGCCGGACCTGGTCGCGGCGAACGACAACACGACGAACGTGTTCGTGGCGCGGAGCATCGGGTTCTCGGCGGTGATCACGGGTCAGCCGGAGACGCAGACGGTGATGCCGGGCGACCCGGCGACGTTCACGGTGAGCGCGAACAGCGCGACGTCGTATCGATGGCGGCGCGACGGCGTGTTCATCGCCGAGGGCGGGATCTACAGCGGGACATCGACGCCGACGCTGCAGATCAGCGCGGCGGGCGCGGGCGCGCAGGGCGTGTACGACGTCGTGGTGGGCAGCTCGTGCAACGCGGGCATCCGGAGCTCCGGCGCGGCGCTGATCGTGGGCGGGGCGTCCACGTGTCCGACGGATGTGAACGGCGATGGCTCGACCGGGTTCGCGGATCTGAACCTGGTGATCAACGTGTTCAACACGGTGTGCAATCCGCGGTAGGGCGGCGCGAGCTGTTCAATTGAATGCCATGAACGGCGCGAGCGCGTCGATGGTGCGCGGGCCGATGCCGGGGACGCGGTCGAGGTCTTCGAGCGTTTCGAAGGGGCCATGCTGCGCGCGGTCGGCGATGATGGCCGCGGCTCGGGCGGGGCCGATGGTGGGGAGGAGGCGGAGCTGATCGGCGGTGGCGGCGTTGATGTCGACGCGCTGGAAGAGGTCGCGGCGCGGGGGCGCGGCGGCGTGGGTGCGGGTGAGCGTTGCGTGCGCGGTGACGGCGAGCGTTGTGACGAGGAGGAGCGTGGCGGCGAAGCGGCGCGCGAGGTGGTCGTCGAGCGTGTCGCGATGGGACGCGGTCATTCGACGAGCGCGGTGGCTTCGATGTTCGGCGCGCGCGGGGCGAGGGGCTGGCGGAACGCGGCGAGGCGCGTGGCCTTGCTGAAGTGCCGGAGCGCGGGCTTGGCCTTGCCGGCCTTTGAGATGAGTCCGCCGTGGGGCATCTCGAGCGTTTCGAGCGAGCCGGGCGGGTCGTAGAGCTCCTGCCAGCAGACGGAGTGGACGTAGGGCTTGGAGAGGCAGACGGCGAGCGCGTGCTGGAGCCAGTCCGACTGCGCGTCGGGCGACCAGGGTTTGCGCCAGTGGCCGGGCTCGAAGCGTTCTTCGTTCTCGCGCGGGGGTGTGCGTTCGCTGGGGGCGCCGAGGGCGGTGATGGCGATGGGTTTCTCGAAGACGGCGTAGGAGTCGAGGAGGGCGGAGAGGGCCATAAGGTCGCGGGCGCCGCGGCCTTCGCGGGCGTCGCCCATCTGGATGCGCAGCGCGATGGCGTCGATCGAGAGTCCCTGCTGGGTGAGCATCTCGGCGTAGATGAGCGGCGGGAGGGAGACGGGGTCGCAGCCGTAGTGCTCGCCGAAGGGTTGATCGATCTCGATCTGGATCTTGATGTTGGGGAGCATCTTGCGGACGAGCATCACGCAGACGCGGGAGAGGTCCATGACCTGCTCGAGGGTGAGTTTGAAGGAGGCGTTGAGGTGCAGGCCGCTGGCGACGGTCCAGCGCGAGACGGCCTTGTGGTAGCGGGTGACGACTTTCTTGAGGTGCTGGAAGGAGACTTCGCGCAGGGTGTCGTAGTCGTTCTCCCAGATGTGGAGCCAGTCGGGGGTGCGTCCGGGGCGGAAGTCGATGATGGGTCCGGCGTGCACGGGGATGCGCGCGGTGCGGACGGCCCATTCGATCCACTTGTCGGTCTTGCCGAAGGAGTACTCGCCCTCGTCGGGTTCGAGGGCGGGCCAGCGCATGGGGCTGACCATGAAGTCGAAGTTCTCGGCGACGACTTTCTGGAGTCCTTCGGAGGTCTGATCGCGCCGGACGGAGCAGCCGATCATGAGGTTGATCGGGTTGGCGCCGGCGGCGTTCTGCGCGGTGTTGAGGCGGTGGGCGAGGAGGATGTCGGAGGCGAGGAGCGCGAGGCGTTCGGAGGCCTTGATGGCGAGGAGGAGCGCTTCGTGCGCGAGGCGGGCTTCCTCGGGGGTGTAGGCGTGGTCGGTGGGGCGTTCGGCGGCGAGCGCGGCGGTGAACTTGGCGCGGGCCTCTTCGAAGAGGGTCATCGCGAGTTCGTCCGCGGGGAGGTCGCAGAGGAACCACTCTTCCAGCTTGTTGAGGAAGAGCATGATGCGATGGCGCGCGAGCTCGAGGGGGAGGAGGTAGGGGCGCTGGCGCTGGGGGAGGAGGCAGGTGCGCAGGATGAGCGTGCCGCAGTCGCCCGCGTCGTAGAGGAGCGCGAGCGCGGCGGGGTCGGCGTTTCGTTTGACGCAGTGGATGTGTCCGTCGACGAAGTTGATGTCGGCGGGGACGCAGACATCGTCGGCGCCGAGGAGGTGCGCGTGTCGGAGGGGGAGGTCGCCGACGGGCCCGGAGTCGTCGATGACAGCGAAGTGGAGCATGTGCCGGAAGGGCCCTCCGTGGGTGACGCGCGGTCCGTCGCTGGCCCCCGAGCCCGGGGGTGGATGAGGCATTGTCGCGGGTTGTGCGAGGATGGCAACCATCGTTGGGGCGGAGCGGGCTGCGTTTTCACGGCGGGCGGGGTCGTGGGGCGGTACCTTGGGCGGTCTGCATGGCTGCGCTGTTCGAAACCAATCTGTCGTTGCCGGGTCGGCGCCGGGGCAAGGTGCGCGATGTCTACGAGATTCCCGGGACCGCCGGGGAGGCGTCGCGGCTGCTGATCGTCGCTTCGGACCGCATTTCGGCGTTCGACGTTGTGATGCCGACGCCGATCGCCGGGAAGGGCGCGGTGCTGACGGAGATCGCGACGAAGTGGTTCCGGTGGATCGAGTTGAAGGGGCTGGCGAAGACGCACCTGATCTCGACGGATGTCGAGGATGTGCCTGGGCTGAGCGCGGCGGAGCGGGAGTCGTTGCGCGGGCGGGTGACGATCGGACGGAAGTGCCGCGTCGTGCCGGTGGAGTGCGTGGCGCGGGGGTATCTCGCGGGGTCGGGCTGGGTGGACTACCAGAAGACGGGGACGGTGTGCGGCGTGAAGCTGCGACCCGGGCTGCGGACGGGGGACCGGCTGGAGGATGCGCAGGGCCGTTTTGCGCCGATCTTCACGCCTGCCACGAAGGAGGAGCTGGGCAAGCACGACGAGAACATCTCGTACGAGCAGGCGTGCGCGATCGCGGGGGAGGATGTGATGCGCCGGCTGCGCGATGCGACGCTGGCGATCTATTCTGCAGCGCACGAGCACGCGCTGTCGCGCGGCGTGATCCTCGCGGACACGAAGTTCGAGTGGGGGTTTCCGCTGGATGCGCGCGGCGAGCCGACGGGGGAGGGGCCGATCCTGGTGGACGAGGCGCTGACGCCGGATTCGTCGCGCTACTGGCCGAAGGAGGACTGGCGTCCGGGTCGGGAGCAGCCGAGCTACGACAAGCAGTACCTGCGGGAGTATCTGCTGGAGCTGGTAGCGGCGGGGAAGTGGGGGAAGCAGGCGCCGGGGCCGGAGCTTCCGGAGGCGATCGTTCGGAACACGCTGGCGAAGTACGAGGAGGCGCGCCGGCGGCTGTTCGGGTGAACGGCGAAAAATGGCGGTGTGGACGGCTTGTGGGTCGATAGGGATGAGGCCGCGGCGTTCGTGCGCGCGGCGTGATGTGATAGACTCGCGCCGGAATGGACTCCGGCGAAGAACAGCGCGAGGGACCGATGGTCGTCAGCCGTCAGCCGTTGCCGCAGACGCGGGACTCGATCACCCACAAGTTCTCGATCGGTGGCCACGAGGGTTACCTGACGATCGGGTTATTTCCCGATGGTCGGCCGGGGGAAATCTTCCTCAAGATCAGCAAAGAGGGCTCGACGATCAGCGGGTTGTGCCAGGCGTTCTGCCGGGCGTTCAGCCTGTCGATGCAGTTCGGGCTGAGTCTCGAGGAGGCGGTGGCGCGGTTCAAGGGGATGCGCTTCGAGCCGATGGGCGCGACGAGCAATCCGGACATTCCGGAGGCGTCGAGCATCGTGGACTACATCGCGCGGTATCTCGAGGTGCAGTTCGGCTCACTCCGTCGGTGACGCCGGGGCAGGGCCGAGCTTGGCGCGCTCGTCGAGCGCGAGCGCTGCGCTGATCGGGAAGTTGCCATCGTCCGCGGCCATGCGCTGGCCCTGCTCGGACAGGATGAACGACAGGAAGTCGTGGAGCCAGGGGTCGATGGGCTTGTCGGGGTCCTTGTTGATGTAGATGTAGAGTTCGCGGGCGAGCGGGTACTCGCCGGACTCGCACGCCGCGCGATCGGGCGCGTGCGTGACGCCGTGTTCGTCCACGATGGGCACCATGCGGGTGCGCCGGGTCTGGAAGAACTGGCTCGCGTAGCCGACGCCTCCGGTGTAGGCGCCGATGGCGTTGACGATGGACGATGAGCCGGGCTGGACGTTGATGTCCATGCGGTAGGCGCCGTTCTGCATGACGAGCTCGCGGAAGAGCGCGTAGCCGCCGGCGGTGTCGCGGAAGCCGTAGATTTGCACGGGGCGGCCGGCCCATGCGCCGGTGAGGCCGAGGTCGCCCCAGGTTCGGACGGGCGGTCCTCCTCGTTTGCGATCGGCGGAAAAGATCGAGTCGGCCTGCGCGAGCGTGAGGGACTCGATGGGGTTGTCGATGTTGACGTAGACGGCGAGGGCGTCGATGGCGACTGTGATGCGCGTGGGCTCGTAGCCGAATCGCTTGGTGAAGGAGGCGAGTTCCGCGGCGTTCATCGGTCGGCTCATCGGGGCGAGCGCGGCCCTGCCCGAGACGAGCGCGGGTGGCGCATCGCCCGATCCGCCGCCGAGAAGCTCGATCGAGACGCCGGGGTGATAGGACGCGAACGCGGTCCGCCAGCGGGCGAGCATGTTGCTGACGGTCGTGGAGCCGACGCTGAAATACGTGCCCGAATGCGCCCGCACGGGGCTGTACTGGGGCATCTGGGGCTGGGCGTCCGGCGCTGCGGCGTCCTGGGCGCGCATCGATGCGAGCGGGAGCAGAACGAACGCGAGCGCGAGGATTCGTGGGATGCGGCGCATGGCGTGGTGTCGGCTAGGTGGTGCGGGCGCGGATGCGGAAGACGAGCCGATAGACGGCGAGCAGCACGAAGAAGAGCGCGATGAGAATGGCGGCGCGCCAGAAGATGCGGTCGATGTGGGCGCCGAGGCGTTGGTCGGCGTCGTCGAGGCGGCGAGTCAGGTTGTCGGAGGCGACGACTGTGTCGGCCTGATCGAGGAGGTTGCGGAGCTCGCGCGCGGCGTCGGCGAGCTGGGCCGCGGCGGCGGTGTAGTCGGCGATGTCGAAGGGCTTGAAGCGCGGATCATCGGGCGGGACGGTGACGCGGGCGACGAGGTTGTCGGCCGTGGTCGCGGCGGAGTTGAACGCGTCCGCCGCGGCGCGGAGTTCGAGCACGGTTCGTTCGCCCGACTCCACGAGCGGGCGGAGTTCGGTAACGAGGGCATCGGCGTTGGCGAGCGGGCCATCGGCGTCGTCGAGGAGCGTGTGGATACGCGCGACGCGTTCGTCGATCTCGCCGAAGATCGCTTCACGCTCGCGGGGGACGAGGAGGGAGAGATCGGCGAGCTGGATGCGGACGTCTTCGAGTGACTCCATCACGCCATGGAGGGAGTCGGGCAGGCGGCCGTGTGATTGCAGGACGTCCTGGAGCGCGGGGTTGGAGAGGAGGGATTCCTGCGCGACGTCCACCTGGAGCTCGACGAGGATGGGGAGGCGCTTGGCGAGATAGAACGCGCGTTCGCCGAAGAGGCGGGCCTCGTCCACGGCGCGCGTGGCGTCGCTCACCGGGGCGAGGAATCCACCGCCGCGCTTGACGGTGTCGAGGATGTCGCGGGCGCGAAAGGAGGCGAACTCGTCGAAGCGGATGAAGCCGACGAATCGGATGCCCGGATGATCGCGCCGCCAGAGCCAGATGAGGCGGTCGAAGCTGTCGAGCTGCTCGGTGGTGAAGACGCGTGCGAGCAGCTCCCAGACCTCTTCGCGGGCGCGGCGGATGGCGAGGATCAGGCCGTCGGCCTGGTCGCCGAACTCCTCGGCGGCGAGGTTGTCGTCGATGTAGATCTGCGACTGGAGCGTGACGACAAGGGCGAGGTCCACCAGCTGCGTGAGCGGGTCCGGGCCGGTGACGATGTCGTAGATCGCGTTGACGTAGCGCGCCCGGACGCCGGCGGCGGCGCGCCGGCGCTCCGGATTGTCGGAGTGGTTGATGATGTCGTCGCAGGCGGCGACGATCACGGTCGCGTAGCGATCGGCGAAGGCGAAGTTGAGCTGCTGGAGGGCGGGGAGGGTGAGCCGGCTCTCGGCCATGCGGGCGCGGACGGAGCGGGCCTGCTCGCGGACCTCGGGATTCGCGGGTCCGCGGCCCTGCACGGCGCCTTCGTTCGCGCACGACGCGACGACCAGCGACGCGATGCATCCACAGATCGGGAGCCATCGGCGGGCGGCGTTGACGGCGAGCATGACGTGGCCCCTGACGAATTCCGGCGCGCGAAGGGGGCGCGGCGGTCAGCCGTTGTGGATCAGCGTGCCGATCGGCTCTCCCTCGATGGCCTTGCGGATGTTGCCGGGCTTCTTGAAGTCGAAGACGATGACCGGGAGATTCTGTTCCTGGCACATGGCGAGGGCGGTCATGTCCATCACGGCGAGGCGCTTGGCGATCGCTTCGGCGAAGGTGAGCGACTCGTAGCGCTTGGCGTTCGGGTTGGACTTGGGGTCCGCGTCGTAAACGCCGTCGACCTTGGTGGCCTTCAGGACGACGTCGCACTCGAGCTCGGTGGCGCGGAGGGCGGCGCAGGTGTCGGTGGTGAAGAAGGGGTTGCCGGTGCCGCCGGCGAGGATGACGACGGCGCCTTTTTCCTGGTGGCGGAGCGCGCGTCCCCGGATGAAGGGCTCGGCGACGGCGGGGATGTCGATGGCCGTCATGCAGCGCGAGGGCTGGCCCAGGGAGCCGAGCATTTCCTTGAGGGCGACGCCGTTGATGACGGTGCCGAGCATGCCCATGTAGTCGGCGGTGGCGCGGGGGATCTGGCCGGCCTCGGCGAGCCGGGCGCCACGGATGATGTTGCCGCCGCCGACGACGACCGCGACGCGGCACCCTGAGTCCACGGCGGACTTGATCTCGCGGGCGATGAGCTCGAGTTCTTCGGGGTCGATGCCGGCGCCGGCCTTCTTGCAGAAGGCCTCTCCGGAGAGCTTGAGGACGACCGAGTTGAAGCGCTGGCGGGGTCGGACCATGTGGGGCGGTGTTCCGGGCGGCTGCGGGGCGGCGAGTGGGATGGGCGCGGCCATTGGACCGGGCCCCGGGCGGCGGGTCAAGGCGAAGCGATCGGATTGGCGTGACGCTCGCAACCGGAGGGGGTGTCGCCGATGTATGGAAGGATGTGGTCAGCGTGCGCCGGATCGACTTCCTAGAGTGGTTTTGAGGCTTCTCCCACGCGCATGGCAAAGCAGAGCGGCACGGATGCATCGACGGGGACGAGCGTCGCCAAGGCGGGCGACGGCGGGCGTCGCGCCGCGCCGCGCTGGATGCGCTGGACGGTCAATGCGTCGCTGGTGGGGCTCGTCGCGTCGATTTCGATTCACTTCATCATCGCGCTCCTCGCGGCGGGGATCGTGGTCGCGGTGGGCGATGGCTTCGGAACGGGCGGGCCGCGCGGCGTGGAGGTTGGTGTCGAGCTGCTGACGGAGACGGAATTGACGTCGCTGGAAGAGGCGGCGATTTCCGGATCGGCGCCCGCGGACGATGCGTTGCCGGAGTTCCAAGCGCCGCAGGTTGATCTGAGCGGCGGCGTCGCCGCGGGGACGGGCGCATCGGGCGCGACGAGCGATCTCGAGGGCATGGGCGGCGCGGGGCTCGGCGGTTCGGGCGGCGGCGGCGACGGGATCGAGGACGGTGGTGGGTTCGGCGGCGGCTCGGGCGGGGGCGGCGGGGCGAAGTTCTTCGGCGTGGAGGCGCGGGGTTCGCGCTTCGCGTACATCGTGGACGTGTCGGGGTCGATGGCGGGTCCGAAGCTCGATGCGCTGCGGACGGAGCTGCGCAACTCGATCGACGGGCTGGCGACGAATTCGTCGTACGTGATCGTGCTGTACAGCAGCAACGCGTCGCCGCTGGGCGGCCGGATGCGCTGGCAGGAAGCGAGCGATCGGAACAAGAAGTCGTCGGATCAGCAGGTGCAGCGGATCAGCGCGTCGGGCGGGACGAATCCGGAGCCGGCGTTCGAGGATGTGTTCACGCTGAGGCCGCGGCCGGACGCGATCTACTTCATGACGGACGGGCTGTTCGAGCCGAACGTGTCGGTGGCGGTGTCGCAGCTCAACGGCCGGGGCGAGCGGGTCGTTCCGGTGCACTGCATCTCGTTTGTGAGCCGCGAATCGGAGACGATCCTGCGGCGGATCGCGGAGGACTCCGACGGGACGTACACGCACGTGGAGGGTCCGTCGGGAGTGTTCCCGTGATGCGTTGGGGGATCGTCGCGGCGTTGGCGATGGGCGCGGTCTGCGAGGCGCAGGTGCTGCTGCGAGGTGGCGAGCGCATCGAGACGCCGGCGACGGCGGTCGACGCGGCGGGCGTGCACGTCGGGGATCGGATCATTCCGTGGGATCGCGTGCGGATCGTGGAGGGCGAGCACGCGGAGGCGGCGCGCGCGTTTGCGGAGATCTCGGAGACGCTGTGGCGCGCGAAGGCGCGGCTGGAGCGCGGGGATGTGACGCTGGCGGAGCCGCTCTTCGAGGAGGCGTTCGAGCAGCTCAGGGGCGAGGAGGGTCCGACCTCGCTGACGGCGGCGGAGGGATTGCTGCGCTGTCGGCTGGCGCGGGGCGCGCGGGCCTCGGCGGTGGAGGCGTGGCTCGAGGCGCTGCGGCTTCGGCGCGCGGGCGCGAGCGTGAGCTTCCGCGGTTCGCCGGTGATGGACGAGGAGACGGGGCTGGCGCCGCTGCTGGCGCCGGTGTGGGAGGACGACGCGGCGGTGCGCGAGCTGGCGCGGGTCGAGGGCGGGCGATCGGCGGACTTCGTGGTGGCGACGATCGATGATGTGTACCGGTTCGCCGCGGCGAACGCGGTGGGCTTGGCGGGCGCGGCGCCGGTGGTGGGGCCGGAGGTCGGCGCGGACGCGGGGGTGGCGCTGGTGCGCGCTGTGGTCGATGCGATGCATGGGGAGGGCGAGCGACGGGCGCAGGCGCGGGACTGGCTGCGCAGCGGGATGGCGCGCGACGTGGGGACGTGGCGCGAGGCGTGGCGGCGCGTGGGGCTGGGGATGAATCTCATCGCGGAGCCGGACGGCGCGACGCGGCGGCGCGGGATGCTGGAGCTGGCGCATGTGCCGGCACGGTTCTCGGCGAGTCAGCCGGCGCTGTCGGCGATCGCGCTGCGGGCCCTGGCGGGCGCGATGGAAACGACGGGGGATGGCGATGCGGGGGCGGACCTGCGCGAGGAGGCGTCGGCGCTGGCGAGCGCGGAGGGCGGCGTCGGCGTGTGGACGACGGGCATGGGGGCGCGCGAGGCCGGCGATGCGCTCGAGCGGTTCCTGGAGTCGCGCGGCCTGCGCAGCTTGCTCGTCGAGCATCTCGAGGAGCGGCTGGCGCAGTCGCCCGCGGCGGACAAGCTGGCGCTGGCGGAGCGGCTGAGCGCAATCTACTCGGAGCTTTTGAGCGAGGCGGAGAGCGGCGAGGAGCGTGCGGAGCTGGAGCGTCGGGCGCGGGCGCTGCTCAGCGAGGTGCCGGACGCGGAATCGGCGGACCTGCGATTGAATCTGCATCGCGCGAGCTACCTGCGCGCGGAGGAGGTCGCGGAGCGGCATCGGTTGCGACTGGCGAGCGCCGCGGAGCTGGAGGAGGCGGAGCGATCGCTGCGGGCGCTGGGGCCGGAGCTGGCGCGGATCGGCGCGCTGGCGCATCGGCGCGTCGAGGGGCTCGAGAAGCAGGAGGAATCGGGGCGGGAGTTCGATCTGGACGTGCTCGCGGAGGCGCTGTCGGCGGCGCGGCGGCAGCGATCGCTGGCGATGTATCTCGCGGGCTGGTCCACGGTGTATCTCGCGGAGTTGACGAATTCGGGGCCGACGGCGGTCGAGGCGATGCGTCACTTCGGGTGGCTGCTGAATGCGGAGAGCGGGCAGACGCCGTCGATCGAGCGGGTCTCGAAGGGGATGCTGCGGTACGAGCACATTGCGCGTTCGGCGATCGGCGTGGCGACGGCGGCGTCGGTGCGCGGCGCGCCGGAAGAGGCGCTGGCGTGGCTCGACTTGATCGAGCAGGCGGAAGAGGCGCCGCCGATGGTGAAGGACCAGGTGTTCGCGCGGCGGGCGACGACGCTGGCGCGGGCGAGTCAGTGGATGGAGCTGCGCCGGCTGGTTTCGCTGCGACGGGGCGAGAGCGTGGACGGCGCGCGGACGCGGACGGTGGCGGCGCCGCTGAGCCCGAACGAGGCGCGGCTGATCGCGGTGCTGGCGTTCGAGGAGCGGGTGGAGAAGGGCGACGTGTCGATCGCGCGCGAACTGCGGGCGACGGCGCTGGGCGACCTGGTGGCGGCGGATCAACTGGCGCAGGTGGTGGATTTGGCGCGTCGGTACGGCACCGAGCCGCTTGGCGACGGCGGGTTCATCGTTGATTACGTGCGCGGACTATTGACGTACCAGCGGGCGCGCGAGGCGCACGCGGCGTCGGCCGGGGATCCGGAAGCGCCGACGGGCGATCGAGAACTGGTCGGGCTGTACGAATCGGCGGAGGCGCTGCTCGCGGCAGCGGAGGCGTCGGCGCAGGGGGCGAAGTTCCCCGATGCGCTGGCGGATGCGCGCCTGCTGCGCGGGCTCGCGATGTACTACGCGTCGGCGTCGTCGGCGGGTGGGGGCGCGCAGACTCGCGCGATGGCGGCGTCGGCGCAGTTCATCGCTGCGGCGGAGGGGGCGACGAAAGAGGCGGTGCGCGCGGATGCATTGTGGATGGCGCTGCGGTCGCTGGAGGCGGCGGGAGAGATCAAGGGGCCGCGGACGGACGAGGCGAAGACGAGGCGGCTGGAGCTGGAGGAGTCGTTCATCGCGTCGTTCCCGGCGGACGAGCGCGCGGGTCGGTTGCTGATTCGCCGGTCGTCGGAGGGCGGGCTCGAACCGGCGGAGGCGGTGTCGCGTCTGCTCGCGACGCCGCTGGAGTCGCCGATGCGCATCGCGGCGGAGCGCGAGGCGGCGCGGCAGCTCTTCGGCATGACGCGCGAGGGATCGGCGGCGGCGCGGGCGCGTGCGGCGGGGCAGTTCGTCGAGGTGGCGAGCGGATTGCTGTCGCGTGACAAGGCGTCGGCGCTGCGCGGGGATGTCGAGGCGGCGGATCGCGCGGTTCTGCTGGCGCGCCAGGTGATGGAGGCGAGTCTTTCGCACGAGGGGTTGGACCCGCGGAGCGCAGCGCTGGCGGCGGAATCGCTGGAGGAGCTGCGCGCCGCGCGGATGGTCGATCTGTCGCCGTACGAGGAGGAGCTGCTGTTCCGGCGCTTGCAGGCGTCGGCGCGCCTCGGCGATGAGGCGGAAGCGGAGCGGTTGGCGGATCTCTTGCACGAGCGGGCGATGTCGGGCGGCGGAGTGTTCAGCAGGGCGGGGCTTGGATTGATGCTTCAGCGCGCCGCGGCGGCGTGGCGTGCGGGGCCCCAGGACGAAGCGCGGGCGCGGGCGATGGTGAAGCAGGGTGTGCGCGCGCTGGCGGTGGATTGGAGCGGGCTGAGCGACGCGGCGCGGCTGACGGTGCGCGTGTACATCGGTGAGGCCGCGGCATGGCTGTGGGACGCGACGAAGGACGAGTCGATGCGGTCGTTGGCGATCGAGGCGCACCGGCTCGCGCTCGAGAAGCAGCCGACGGACGGCGCGCTGCTGCGCCGGATGGCGGCGCTGAGCGCGGCGGCGGGAGACTCCGAGGCGGCGCTGCAGAGCTGGCGCGTGCTGCTGGCGGGTTCGGACATCGCGAGCGCATCGTGGTTCGAGGCGACGACGCATGTGATCGAGCTGACGGCGGAGCTTGATCCGGAGACGGCGCGGTCGATGCTGGACCGGCACGTGCTGCTGTATCCGAACTATGGACCGGCGCCGTGGGGTGATCGATTGCGGGCCGTGGATGAGCGCGTGCCCCGCGGGGAGGGGACGCCATGAGCGGCGCGACGCCTCCCGATGATCCGCGCCGTTCGTTCGAGCCAGTAGGCGCCGCGCGGTTTCCTGAACTGCACGAGGCGCCGATCGAGCGCCGGAGCCGGCGTCGATTGACGGGCGTGATCGTGGCGACGATCGCGGCGCTGGGGGTGATGGCGGTGGGGATCGTGATCGCGTGGCAGCCGGCGCCTCCGCCGGGCGCGGCCGCGCAGAGTCCGGTGACGACGGAGCAGCCGGCGACGAGCGCGCCGCCCGTGAGCGCGCCCACGACGGGCGCCACCGAGGCGCAGGCGAAGAACGAGCCGGTCGTGAAGATCGGCGGGCTCCGGCGCGATGAGGCGGCGCCGCCCGAGCGGGCTTCGGACCCGGCGGGGCTGCTGCGGGTGCTGCGCGAGTGCGTGGCGGACGTCGGCGATTCGGCGACGGAGCGGGCGTGGCGGTTCGAGCAGGCGACGCGCAGCGTGGCCGATGCGTGGGCGGGCTTCGAGCGCACGACGGTGGAGGAGGCAAACCGACTCGTCGCCCAGTACGTGATCGGCAGCGCGTCGGACGCCGCGGCGTTCGAGGACGCCCTGCAGGTGATCACGAGCGGGTCGACAGCGCTGAGCGCCACGGGGCGGATCGCGGCGCACGAGGTGTGGGCGGCGTCGTGGTCGGCGGGGGTGTTGTCGCACCTGGCGTCGATCGAAGACTCGCCGCAGCGCGTGCGGACGCGCGCGGGGGCGGCGCTCGCGGCGCTGTCGCTCGACGGCGCGTCGGGCGGGTTCTGGAACGGCGCTCGCGCGGCGCTCCTGGCGATGCCGCGGCGGATCGCGGGGGTGGACGAGGCGACAGGCGATACGGGCACATCGGGCACGTGGAGGCGGTGGACGCAGGGTGTGGAGGCAGCGTGGCGCGATGACGCGCCGGGACGGGATCGAGCGCTGCTGCGCGGCGTGGGAGACTTGCTCGCGGCGGCGTCGAAGCGGTCGCAGGACCAGACGACGCGCAGCATCCTCTTGCAGATGCTGACGCAGGTGGACTGGAGCGAGAACGGGCATGCGCGCGATGCGCTGCTGCTGTGGCTCGAGGACGCCGAGCGGGTGTCGTCGCGCGAACTGGCGACGGTGACGCAGTGGATGGTGAGCGGCGCGCCTGACGCGGCGATCGGGGTGGATCACGTGCTGTCCGCGGCGGCGGCGGATCAGGATCGGGCGCGCCTGCGCGATGCGCTGGCGGCGCGGTGGGGGCTGAACTCGCCGGCGATGGCGGAGAGCGCGCGGTCGCAGTGGGTGGCGGCGGCGCGGAGCGCGCTGGCGGTGGGGGTCAACGGCGGGGCGGACGCGTTCGAGCGGACGGCGCGGCTGGCGCGGCTGTGCGAGTCGGCGGCGCTGATCCGGCGCGGGGAGGCGGCGCAGGCGCGGCTCTCGCTCTCGGCGGCGGCGCTCGGCGCGTCGTCGGATTCGGGCGGCGGCGGCGCGCTCGGCGCCGACGCGGCGGGGCGTGATGGGCGCTGGGCGGTGCAGTTTCTGGCGGCGCGGCGAAACGCGGCGGAGCGACGCGCGGCGCTGGCAAAGCTCGGCGTCGAGAGCGCGACGCTCGGGGTGATCGATGCAGAGGTCGTCGTCGAGGCGGCGCTCGTCGGGTCGCCCGTCGATGTCCGCAACGCGGCGGCGCGGATCGTGGAGCGTCACGCGTCGGAGGCCACGGTGGTGAACGCGCTGCTCGAGCAATTGCCCTCGGCGCCTCGGACGGCGCTGGCGGCGCGGCTCTACGAGCGGGCGGCCCGGTCGACGCTGCCGCCGGTGCGCGACAAGGATTGGCCGATCGCGGCGCGGCGTGCGCTCGTGGCGCGACTGCTCGAAACGCTGGACGCGGGCGATGGTCTGGCGTCGCTCGATGAATGGGCCGGCGCGATCGCGGAGGCGTACGAGGGCTGGAGCCCGACGCTGAGCGCTCGCGCGGCGGCGCCGGCGCCGAGCGCGGAGGATGAGGACGAGGCGCTCGAAGGCGGCGGCATGGAGAGCGCGGCGCCGGCTTCGGCGCGGCGTGTGGCCGCGGACCCGGCCGAGGCGGCGGCGGCGGTGTTCGACGATCTGCGCTCGGAGATTGCGGCGACGGGCGATGCGGGCGCGGTCCAGCGTCTGCGGGCGCTCGAGCGCCGGCAGTCGGCGCGGCGGATGCTGGCGCGGGGTCCGATGCAGCGGTTTGTCGCGGAGCAGACGGGCGTCCTCGAGGCGATGGCGCTCCTGGCGGCGACGGAGGAGCCAGGGCTCGCGGCGCCCGGCGCGGCGGTCGTCGATCGCGCGGAGGACGAACGCCGCAGGGCGGAGATCGTCGACGCGCAGATCGAAGCGACACAGCGCGCGATGCTGGAATTGTGGCTGCTCATGCTCGACCAGGGGGGGCGATCATGAGGCGCCTCGTCGCCATGGCTGTTGGCGCATGGGCGGGCGCGGCGTCGTTCGCGGCGCCGATCGCGGACCTGGACGCGCGGCTGAGCGCGCTGCAACCCGATGCGCCGATGGCGTATTTCGAGCTCGGCGAAGAGGTCGCGTATGAGGCGGAGACGGTGGAGGAACGTCGCCTGGCGCGCTGGCTGTACCTGATCGCGTACGAGTTGGATCGCGCGGGCGCAGGGGAACTGAGCCGCAGCGTGTGCCTGGCGATGGCGGAGATCGCGGAGGATGATCAGGAGCGCGCGGTGCTGGTGGCGCTGGCGCGGGCGTTTGGCGGTGGTGTGATCGGATCGGGTGGCGCGGCGCGCGCCGCGCCGAGCACGCAGGACGACGAGGCGGCGTTCGCCCTGGCGACGGCGCTCGGGCACTTTCGCGCGGGTGAATACGACCGGGCCGCGGCGATCCTGTCGAGGCCCGAGGTTTCTTCGATGCTCCAGCGGTACGAAAACCTGCTGGGCAGCGCGTCGCAGCTTCTGCGCGAGGTGAACAGCAAGCCGAGCTGCCGCGAGTGCCGCAATGCTCGGGTGGTGAAGGCGGATCTCGATCCGCGCGCGGATTGGCGGCTGTGCTACACGTGCGGCGGGGATCCGGGCCCTGGGCTGGACATCCGCGGCCTTGTCGCGCAGTTGCGCGTCGAGTCGATGCTGCTGAGCGGGACGCGCCGGTCGTGGTCGGCGCAGCTCGTGGCGGACGGGGGCGCGCCGCTGCGCGAGGTGGACCCTGAGAGTCTGTCGGCGCGGTACGGCGTCGATGCGAGCCGCACGGTGTGGAGGGACGGGGATTGGGCCACGCCGGGGCCCGCGGGCGCGGGGATGGAGGATGGGGCGGGATCGCCGTAGGATGTGGGCCACTTCTGTCCCAGCCCCCGGAAGGGAGACCGGCCCCGCATGCCCGAGCCCCAGCGACAACAGAGCGCCGCCGCGGCGACCGAGCCGGATCTGACGAGCGCGTCGATCCTGGTGGTGGACGATCACGAACAGAATCTGGAGTTGATCCAGGCGTACGCGGAGAGCATCGGCTGCCGCGTGCGGGTGGCGCGTGACGGGCTGGAGGCGCTGCAGGAGGTCCGCGCGGATCCGCCGGACCTGGTGCTGCTGGACGTCATGATGCCGCGGATGAGCGGGTTTCAGGCGTGCGCCAAGCTGAAGGCGGACCCGGCGACGCGCGATATTCCGGTGATCATGGTGACGGCGCTGAACGAGGTGGGGGACGTCGAGCGCGCGGTCGAGAGTGGCGCGGATGACTTCCTCACCAAGCCGGTGCATCGGCTGGAGCTGGTGACGCGGGTGAAGTCGCTCCTGCGCGTGCGGCTGCTGAAGAAGCAGCTGGAGGCGACGCTGGAGGAAGTGCGCCGGTTGACGGGGGAGTAAAGAAAAGAGCCCCCTCACCCTGCCCTCTCCCCCAAGGGGAGAGGGGTTAGCGCCGGCGCATCACGATGCGCCCGGCGACGATGGTCATGACGGCGCGGCCCTTGACGCTTCGGCCCATGAAGGGCGTGTTGCGCGACCTGCCGGCGAGGGTGTCGGGCGTGATCGTCCACTTGGCGTCGGGATCGATCAGCGTGATGTCCGCTGGGCCGCCGGCCTTGAGCATGCCGAGGCCCTGCTGATCCAGCGCGCAGAGGCGCGCGGGGCGGATGGTCATGAGGTCGATGAGGCGCGGCCAGTCGATCAGGTTGGTGTGGACGAGCGCCTCGGCGTAGAGCGCGAGCGCGGTCTCGAGACCGATGAGGCCGAAGGGCGCCTGGTCGAAGGGCTGGTTCTTCTCGTCGTCGGTGTGCGGCGCGTGGTCGGTGGCGAGGATGGTGACCGTGCCGTCGACGACGGCCTCGCGCAGGGCCTGGACGTCGCGCTGCGTGCGCAGCGGCGGGTTCATCTTCGCGCGGGTGTCGTACTCGGCGCAGGCGTCTTCGGTGAGCAGCAGGTGGTGGGGGGAGGCCTCGGCGGTGACGGGCTGACCCTCGGCGCGGGCGCGTCGGACGATCTCGACGGCGCCGGCGGTGGACATGTGCTGCACGTGGTAGCGGCAGCCGATGGCTTTGTTCAGGCGCACGTCGCGCTCGATGATGATCTCTTCGGCGACGGCGGGCCAGCCGGTGAGGCCAAGGCGCGTCGCGAGGGCGCCGGCGTTCATGACCGAGCCCTTGGTGAGCGTCGGCTCCTGGCAGTGCTGCATGAACGCGAGGCCGGTGGGTTTGATCGTGGTGAGCGCGCGGCTCATCACGCCGGCGCTCGCGAGGCAGTCGCCGTCGTCGGAGAATCCCACGGCGCCGGCCTTGTGGAGAAGATGGATCTCGGCGAGTTCCTCGCCTTTGCGGCCCTTGGTCGCGGCCGCGACGGAGAAGACGCGGCAGGAGTTGGCCTGCTCGGCGCGACGGGCGATGAACTCCACGACTTCCGGGCTGTCGAGCGCGGGGGTCGTGTTGGGCATGCAGCAGACGGTGGTGAAGCCGCCCTCGACGGCCGCGGCGGCGCCGGTGGCGATGGTTTCCTTCTGTTCGGCGCCGGGCTCGCGGAGGTGGACGTGGGGGTCGATGAGGCCGGGGCAGAGGATGAGGCCCTTGGCGTCGATGGTTTCGGTGTCGGATTGGCCCCCGGACTTGGAGAGGCCCTGATCGATCGCGGCGATGCGTCCGTCCTGGACGGCGACGTCGGCGATGCGATCCGTCCGCGAGGCGGGGTCGATGACGCGGGCGCCTTTAAGGAGGAGTGCGGTCATGGGTGGGGCAAGGGTAGCGGCCACCGCCGTTTCACGGGTAGGAGGGCCGAATGTTTGCCGCTGAGGGGCGAGCGGCTTAGACTCCTCCCTTGCAACGGCCACGGGGTGTAGCGCAGCTTGGTTAGCGCGCTTGACTGGGGGTCAAGAGGTCGTGGGTTCGAATCCCGCCACCCCGATTGCACCGCACGAGGGCCCTTCGACGCTTTGTCGAGGGGCCTTTTGTGTCTCCTGAAATCCTCGAGGAGAGAACCATGGCAACGTCATCGCAGATCACCGTGCTCGCCACCGAGACCGCCACCGCCACCGCCGGGCGTGAGGGGCGGGCGAAATCCGCGGACGGGAAGGTGGATCTTCAGCTCTCGCCCCCGGGGTCGAACGGGCCGGGGTCGAACCCGGAGCAGCTCTTCGCGGCGGGTTACGCGGCGTGCTTCGGCGGGGCGGTGGGGCTGGCGGCGAAGCTGGGCGAGGTCAGCGTGAAGCCGTCGGACATCAAGGTGACGGCGACGGTGAAGCTAAACAAGGACGACTCCGTGCCGCTGGGCTCGGGGTTCTTCATCGGTGCGACGTTGAACGTGGAGATCGCGGGCGTCGATCAGGCCAAGCTGGAGTCGCTGGTGGCCAAGGCGCACACGATCTGCCCGTACTCGAAGGCGACGAAGGGGAACGTCGAGGTGAAGCTGCAGGCGAACGGGAAGGACGTTCGCGGGGCGTAGGGCTCGACTACGATCGGCGGCATGTCGAGCACATTCTGGAACGAGCGTTATTCGAGCGGCGAACTCGTTTATGGCGGGGCGCCGAACGAGTTTCTGGCGAGCGTGGCGGACCGGTTGCCGCGGCGGGGGACGGCGCTGGACATCGGCGCGGGCGAGGGGCGCAACGCGATTTTTCTCGCGTCGCTGGGGCTCGACGTGCTCGCGATGGATCAGAGCGAAGTCGGCATGCAGAAGGCGCAGCGGCTGGCGCAGGAGTGCGGTTTGGCGCTGCGGACGCTCGCGGCCGACCTGCGCGACTACGACGCGGGCAGCGGCGCATTCGACGTGGTGAGTTCGATCTTCGTGCATCTGCCCGGCGAGCTTCGGCGGCTGGTGCACCGGCGCATCGGCGCGTGGCTGAAGCCCGGCGGCGTGTTCGTGCTCGAGGCGTACGCGCCCGATCAGATTCAGCGTGGGACCGGGGGGCCGAAGGATCCGGCGATGCTGGCGTCGCTCGATGAGCTGATCGAGGAGATCGGCGGGATGACGATCGAGCATTCGGCGGCGCTTGTGCGGAACGTCACGGAGGGTGAGTTTCACTCGGGCGAGGCGTCCGTTGTGCAGATCGTGGCGCGGAAGGCGTAGCTAGACGCGGCCGACGACCTTCGCCACGTGCAGCGTGTCGGCGTGCTGCTGGAAGCGGACGACCTTGCCGTTGCTCAGGCGCCAGACGTGGGCGATCTGCGTGTTCTGCGCTCGGCCGGTGGCCTTGTACGTGCCGACGTAGCGGCCGAAGGCGACGATGGTGTCGCCGGCGTCGAGGACTTCGTCGATGACGACGCCGAAGCCATCCCATTCGGTGGCGCAACGGGCGAAGACGCCGTTCAGGACGGCGTCCGGGCCGTTGTAGGGATTGCCATCGGCGTAGGGGAAGCTGTCGGCCTCGTTCCAGACGATGTCGGCGCTGAAGCGCCCGAGCACGCCTGGGATGTCGCCCGCGGCGAAGGCCTTGTAGATGGCGCGGACCGTTTCGACGTTGGTGGAGGCCATGGGCGCGATCCTATTCGCGGAGGGTGAACGGGTGGGGCAGCGTACGGGATCGGGCGCACTTGACCGGCGAGGTAGGATGGCGGCGTCGCATCAGGAGCTAGTACATGAGATCGTTCATTCTCGGCGTGATGGTTTCGCTGGTCGTCGTCGGCGTCTGCCTAGGCAGGTCGGGGCCCGCGGCCGAGGGAGGAGAAGAGGCGATGCAGCTCGGCAATTTCTCGGTGAGCCTGTCGGTGAAGGACCTGGGCGTTTCGCGCGCGTTCTACGAGAAGCTGGGCTTTCGCGTGATCGGCGGCGATCAGCGCGGGTACGTCATCATGCAGAACGAGACGTGCACGATCGGCCTGTTTCACGGGATGTTCGAGGGGAACATCCTGACGTTCAATCCTGGCTGGGATCGGAAGTGCAACACACTGCCGGAGTTCGACGATGTGCGGGAGATCCAGAGCGCGCTGAAGGCGAGCGGCCTGACGCTGATCTCCGAGGCCGACGAGGCGACGACCGGTCCGGCGAGTTTGATGCTGAAGGACCCGGACGGCAACATGATCCTGGTCGATCAGCACGTGGCGCGGCCGGGCAAGTAGGGGAGCGGCGTGCCGATCGTCGTGGAGCTGAGGCCGGTGGAGCGGGGCGATCTTGCCGAGCTGTTTCGATTTCAGCTTGATCCGGAGGCGAACCGGATGGCGGCGGTGAAGCCGCGGAACGAAGCGGCGTTCTACGCGCTGTGGGAGAAGATTCTTGGCGACCAGAGCGTAACGACGCGGGCGATCATCTCGGACGGCGCGCTGGTCGGACAGATCTCGTGCTTCGAGGCGGACGGTCGGCGCTGCGTGGGGTACTGGATCGCGCAGGAGCACTGGGGGCGGGGGATCGCGACGCGGGCGCTCGGGGCCTTTCTGTCCGTCGTTTCCGATCGGCCTCTCTATGCGCGCGTGGCGACGAGCAACGGTGCATCGATCCGCGTGCTGGAGCGGTGCGGGTTTGTGTTGATCGGTCGCGAACGCTCGGCGGAGAGCGAGCGATTCCTCGCGTGCGAGGAAGCGGTGATGCGGCTGGGTTGAGTGCGGCCGGCGGGCTTAGCTGCCGCGGAGCCGGACCTCGTGCGCGAAGGTCCAGGCGCCGTCGGCGTTGCGCTCGGGCTCGACGATGATGGTCTCGTCGCTCATGTTGCGGCGGAGCGCAGGTGTGACTTTGGGGTCGCCCTCGAACCAGACTTCGAGGTAGCGGAGGCGATGGACGGGCGCGTCGACGTGCAGGTGGATGTGCGCGGGGACGTCGCTGGAGGGGTAGGCGCCCGGCTTGATCGAGGTGAAGCGGCACCAGCCGTTCTCGTCGGTGGCGCCGACGGCGCGGATGCGCGGGTTGCGGTTCGGGTGGCCGCGCGGCACGTAGAGGCCGTGGATGTCGGTGCTGTAGGCGATGATCGCGGCCTTTTCGAGGGGCCTTCCGTTCTCGTCGAGGACGCGGATGAAGAAATCGATGCGCTCGCCGGGCTCGCTCGTCTCGCACATCGCGACGGGGGCGACATCGAACGGCGGTTGTTCGGGCGCAGCGCACGCGGAGGCGGAGAGCAGCGCGAATGCGGCCAGTGCGGACGTGATGAGGCCAGTCTTCATGGCTCGGCTCCTTCGAAGGGGTGTACCGTCGAATCGGCGCGGCGTGGCGGTAGGATCGGGGCAAAGGAGGCGGCGCCATGCCCAGGATCACGGTGTCGGACGGGACGGAGATCTACTTCAAGGACTGGGGATCAGGCCGGCCGGTGGTGTTCAGCCATGGCTGGCCGCTGTGCTCGGACAGTTGGGAGTCGCAGATGATGTTTCTCGCGTCGCGCGGCTTTCGATGCGTGGCGCATGATCGGCGCGGGCATGGACGCTCGAGCCAGCCGTGGGACGGGAACGAGATGGACACGTACGCGGACGATCTGCGCGCGGTGCTCAAGGCGCTCGACATCCGCGACGCGACGCTGATCGGGTTCTCGACGGGCGGGGGCGAGGTGGCGCGGTTCATCGGAAGGCACGGGACCAAGCGCGTGGCGCAGGCGGCGCTGATCAGCGCGGTTCCGCCGGTGATGGTGAAGTCGGAAAAGAACCCGGAGGGCACGCCGCTGGATGTGTTCGACGGGCTTCGAACGAAGTCGCTCGAGGATCGCTCGCAGCTCTATCAGGACCTGGCGAGCGGGCCGTTCTTCGGGTTCAACCGCCCGGGCGCGAAGGCGTCGCAGGGGATGATCGATTCGTTCTGGATGCAGGGGATGATGGCGGGGCACAAGAACGCGTACGACTGCATCAAGGCGTTCTCGGAGACGGACTTCACGGAAGACCTGAAGGAGTTCGACGTGCCGACGCTGGTGCTGCACGGCGACGACGATCAGATCGTGCCGTTCGGCGCGTCGGGGAAGAAGTCGAGCGCGATGATCGAGGGCGCAGAGCTGAAGGTGTACGAGGGGGCGCCGCACGGACTGGCGGACACGCACAAGGATCAGTTGAACGAGGATTTGCTGGCGTTCCTGAGGAGCTGAGCGCAGCGCACGAAAAAGCCCGCCGGTCGGCCGGCGGGCGTTGAGGATCGATCTTCGGCGAAGGATCAGCCGCCTCGCTTGTAGGCGATCTCCATCAGCTTGTATTCCTTGCCGGTCTTGGGATCGGGGCCGAACATCTCGAACTTGCGCTCGGTGGCGCTGATGATCGTCTCGACCTCGCGCAGCGTGGTGGGCTGCTTGGTGATCGGGCAGATGTGGCTGAAGGTCCACGTCATGGTCTTCTGATCGGCGGAGAGCTTGCCCGTGCCGTTCATGATGCCGGTGCCGTGGTTGTCGATCCAGTTGGAGACGTAGGTGTTGCGGAGGTTGTCGAAGCCGTAGACGCCGCGGCCATGGAACTCGCCCATGCCGGGCATCTCGCCCTTCGTGACACACTCGACGTAGCGGCCGTCCATGATGACGGTGTTGGTGGTGACGACCTCGCTGACCATGGGCTCCATGCCCGGGGCCATCCACATCTTGCACGTGCCGTACCAAGTGCCGGCAGCTTCGGCGAGGAAGGCGTGCTGCTCGCCGGGGGTGCCGGCGATGACGCAGGCCATCATGTCTTCCTGGGTCCAGCCCGGGGGAAGCTGCATCTCGGGCATGGACGCGTCGTGCTGGTTCTGGGCGATGGCGAAGGAGCCGATCGCGGCGGCGATGCCGGCGACGGCGCCGAAGAGGAGAGCGTTGCGCTTCATGGTGTTGCTCCGTTGGATTGAGTCGAATGGGCCGCGGACGCTGCGGCCCCTCACGAGATGAAATGCGTTTGCGAACCCTCGGTCGAGGGGGTCTATTCCAAGTAGACCCAACTCGAAACGAGTTGGGAGTTGTTTACTTGCGAGAGAACGTGATCGTGCCGAACGTCTGCCATTCGCCGTTGGCGTCTTGGGCGGACGAGGTGAGCACGCGCGTGTTCGGATTCTTGATCTCGATCACGTCGCGGTAGTTGGCGGTCTTGCCGGGCGTCGGGTCCATCATGTCGGGGCCCACGGTGCTGAGGGTGAGGACCTTGCCGGTGGAGTCCAGCGTGCCCTCGTAGACCCACAGGTGGCTCGTCATGGAGTCGATCCACGTGCCGATGAACTTGTCCTTCTCCGGATCGAAGCCGAGCGTCATGACGCCGTGCATCGGGCCCATGGGCGAGTCGCCGGTGATGTCGGAGACGACCCAGTGCCCGCCGACGGCGCGGACCGACTCCGAGCCCGTGCTGCGGAAGACCTGATCCGGGCCCATCGTCATCTCGGCCTCGGTGGTCCACTCGCCGACGAACTGCTGGAGCCACTGATGCTCCTGCTGCGGCGCCGGCATCTCGGGGAACTTGAGTTCGTCCTGCACGGCGAGCAGCGTCGATGCGCCGGCAAGGACAGCGGCGGAAGCAATCCAGGCAATCTTCTTCATTGTGGTTTCCCTTTCGTCCGCCCATTGTACCTGAGGCGTCAAGTCGGCTCTCAGGCGTTGACCACGACCTTGAAGCCGCCGTACGCCATGCGTTTGGTGTCGAACGGCATAGGGCCATCCACCATTTTCGCGATGCGCGGATCCTTCATCACCTTGGCGTTCACCTTGTCTCGGTGCGCGCGATTCCGGTAGACGATCCAGGAGAAGACAACTGTCTCTCCCGGCTTGCACTTGGCCATCTTCGGGAAGGGAAGGCCCATCTGCGGGTTGAGATCATCGCCGACGCACTCTCGATACTCGAGCGCGCCGTGGTCGCGCCAGACTTTGCCCGCCTTGCGCGCCATGCGCATGTAGGCATCGACCTTCTTCCTGGGAACGGGAATGACGAATCCATCAACGTAGGGCATGGGTGAGGTCCTGTGATTGGAGGTACGGCAGCCCCGCGACGCGGCGCATGTCCGTGACCTGACCGAGGTGCATCATCTGGTGCAGGGCGAGGAGGTGGAAGGTGTCGCCGCAGGTGCGCATCTCGCGCTCGAACCCCGGCGGAATGTTGGTCGGAGGGCAATCGAGACCATCGGCGCCGATGCGGTCGAGCAGCTCGACCGTGCGCCGACGAAGGCCGCGGAGTGTCCGCAGCAGCTCGTCGAACGACGGATAACAGGACGGGTCGCCGGCGGTCTCCGTGCCGGGAGCGAAGAGGGGTTCGTAGTGCGCGACGATATTGGGCTCGCCGAGGAGGATCCGCGGCAGATCGCCCTCGAAGTACGCGAGATGACCCATCGTCCAGAGCGCGTGGTTGCCCCGGTAGCCGCAGGAGCGTACGAGCGAGTGGGGGCGCAGACCCTCGACGAACGCGGCGAAACCCTCGTCGGCGAAGAGCAGGGCGGAGCGGATGACGTCGATGGCGTGCATGGTCGCGTCAAACTCCTCAGCGGCGGCGGGACTCGGCGATCTGGCGGATGCGCTCGAGACTGTGATTCCAGCCCTCGTGCACACCGGACATGTGCTCTTCGGGCATCTGCCCCATGGCGCGGTGGGTGAGCGCGAGGCGCGTGCGCGGGCCGTCCGCGGTGAGGCGGTACTGCACGTGCGAGATGGCGGGATACGACATGAAGAGCGGGCCGCAGATCTCGATCAGCGCCGGCGGCTTGATGACCTGTACGTGTCCCCAGAGATGGCCGGCGTTGTCGCCGAGATCGCGGAACCATCGTCCGCCGGGCCAGGGCTCGAAGGTCATGGGGAAAGCCTTGCCGTCGGGCATCGTGCCTTCGGGGCCGAGTTCGGCGAGGAGCGACTCGTAGGCGATGTCGATGTTGGCGTTGATGTCGATGGTCTTCGTGACGTGCAGCGAGCGCACGGTCTCGTCGATGGCGGCGGGCATATTCAGTTCTCCTTGTGACGGTTGCGGCGGGCGCCGGGCGGCGTGCGCTCGGCGGCGAGGCGCTCGGCGCGTTCCTTCACGCGATCGAGCTGGTGGGTCCAGAGTCGTTCGAAGCGGCTGATCCATTCATCCACGGCTTTCAGCTCCTGCGCCCGGAGTTCGTAGACACGGTGCTGACCCTGCTTGGTGACGGTGACGACGCCGACCTCGCGCAGGACGGCGAGGTGCTTGGACACGGTGGGTTGCGGGAGGCGGAGGGCGTCCACCAGTGCGCCGACGGAGCGCGGGCCGCGCTCGGCCAGGAGATCGAGGATGCGCCGGCGCCGGGGTTCGGCGATGGCGGTGAAGACGTCGGTGGCGGAGAGCGCCGGGGGCACGGGTCTAATATATTCTCTAAACGGAATATGTCAAGGGTGGCGCATGACAAAGGCCCCCGCGCTGCACGGGGGCCTTTGAGAAGGAGATCGCGACCGGGTTGTTCAGAGCGGACGTGTGGTTCCCGTTCCGAGCGGTGGCTCACCCCGCCCGGCCGCGTGGATGCCGGGGATCACTGGCAGTTCTGGGTGCCGAACTCGTTGAGGAGCAGGTTGAGGTCGGCGAAGTCCACGTCGCCGTCGTTGTCGACGTCGGCCACGCAGGGGTTGCCGCCGCCGCCGCCGCCGCCGTTCAGGAAGACGGCGACGTTGTCCGAGTCGCGGTTCGAGGTGGCGAGATCGATGTCGCCGTCACCGTCCACGTCGCCGACGGCGAGCGCGTCGGGGAAGAGGCCGCCGCTGGAGAGGACCTGCGGCGCGCCGAGCGTGCCGGCGTTGTTGGTGAGGACCGACACGCTGTTGGCGTCGGACGCGGAGACCGCGACGTCACGGTCGCCGTCTCCGTCGAAGTCCGCCACGATGATGCCGCTCAGGTCGCCCGTGCCGGAGTTGAAGAGCGTCGAGCCGGCGAAGGTTCCGTTGTTGTTGACGAAGAGCGAAACGAAGGTGTCGGTCGCGGCGACGATGTCGATGCGGCCATCGCCGTTGAAGTCGCCGGTGGCGACGCCCTCGGGGCGGACGCCGGGGTTGGTGTTGACGGTC